>CANFIH010000170.1 GCA_947446855.1 Burkholderiales bacterium | reverse complement strand
TCCATGACGCGGCGCATGAACAGGTCGGGCACCCAGTTGGCGGTGTTCATGTCGTGCGTGCGGCGGCGGTCATCGCCGGTGTTCTTGCGCAGCTCCAGGAACTCTTCGATGTCCAGGTGCCAGGTCTCCAGGTAGGTGCAGACCGCACCCTTGCGCTTGCCGCCCTGGTTGACGGCCACGGCCGTGTCGTTCACCACCTTGAGGAAGGGCACCACGCCCTGCGACTCGCCGTTGGTGCCCTTGATGTGGCTGCCCAAGGCGCGCACGCGCGTCCAGTCATTGCCCAGGCCGCCGGCAAACTTGGACAGCAGGGCGTTTTCCTTGATCGACTCGTAAATGCCGTCGAGATCATCGGGCACGGTGGTCAGGTAGCAGCTGGATAGTTGCGAGCGCAGGGTGCCGGCGTTAAACAGCGTGGGCGTGCTGGACATGAAGTCAAAGGAGGACAACACCTCGTAGAACTCGATGGCGCGTGCTTCGCGGTCGATTTCATTCAACGAGAGGCCCATGGCCACGCGCATGAAAAAGGCTTGGGGCAACTCGATGCGCTGCTTGCCGACGTGCAGGAAGTAGCGGTCATACAGGGTTTGCAGACCCAGGTAGTCGAACTGCAGGTCGCGGCTGCTCTTGAGTGCGGCGCCCAGACGCTTCAGGTCGTATTGCAGCAGCTTTTCGTCCAGCAGGTCGTTGTCCACGCCCTTCTTGATAAAACCGGGGAAGTAGTCGGCATAGGCCTCGGCCATGTCGGCCTGGGCCACGTCGCGGCCCAGCACCTCGCGCGAGATGGTGTGGAACAGCAGGCGTGCGGTGGCGTAGGTGTAATCGGGGTCTTTTTCGATCAGGGTGCGGGCGGCCAGGATGGAGGCCTTGTAGACCTCATCCATGGGCACGCCGTCGTACAGGTTGCGCATAGTCTCGGCGACGATCGGGTCGGCCTTGACGTCGGCACCCAGGCCGGCGCAGGCGTTCTCGATGCGCGACTGCAGTTGCGCCAGGTCCAGTGGCACGCGTTCGCCAGCTTCCAGGACGTGGATCACTGGGGCAGCGGGGCGGGCCTGCTCCACGATCTTGGCGCGCTCCTGGGTGCGGCGCTCGCGGTACAGCACATAGGCGCGGGCAATCTCGTGGTGGCTGCTGCGCATCAGGCCGAGTTCAACCTGGTCCTGCACGTCTTCAATGTGGAAGGTGCCGCCGGCCGGGCGCGAGCGCACCAGGGCCCGAATCACCTGCTGGGTCAGCTCATCCACGGTCTCGCGCACGCTGGCCGAGGCCGCGCCCTGGGTGCCGTGCACGGCCAGAAAGGCCTTCATCATGGCCACGGCGATCTTGTTGGGTTCGAACGAAACCACTGCGCCATTGCGGCGGATGATCTGGTAATGGGCCAGGGGATTGGCCTGTGTGTCAGTCACAGCGCCAATGTGGCTGGTATGCAGCGTGCCGGCTGACGTGCTGCTGGACGGGGATACGAAAGATTGCATGGTTTCCTCTACTAAATCAGTGTTTTTGTGAAGCTTTTTGGTTGTTTCGACGGGCTTGCCAGTGATGTGATCCGGCAGCGTTCGAGTGCGTGGTGCCCACTATATCTGGGGTCTTGGTTGGTAGCAAGCCACTACCTGTAGTGTATCCAGGGAATTTGGCGTCCGATCACGGTGCCTGCAAAAAGTTGCAACGCCTGGCAAAAACCGGCCTGGCGGAGCGCCTGCATGCGGGCGAGCCAAGCCGTATGCGGGTGACCGGAAAAGAGTGTCGGCTTGGCGCGGGTTTGCCGTGGTTTTCGCCGCAAAGCGCGCGCCAGACAAGGCTTTGAGAATTCGCTCTTGGCGAAATCGGGCGGCCTGGGCCCAGCGCAACCATTGCCGTCCGAAAAAAAACCGCGCTTAGATTTTTTTCACACTGTCGGGAAAACACCGGGGTGCAAAGTCCACACAACGTTGCAACCGCGCCCAATCGAAGCCGGCTCCGGGGTCCGCCTTGCGGCCAGCTGCGATGTGCTCGTGCCCTGCGATGTGCCGCACCGGGTACTGCAAGTGCACAGCACTGGCCAGCGCCGCCAGGGTTTCGTATTGGGCCGGCTCGAAGAGGTCACCCTCCAGACCCTCCAACTCGATGCCGATGGAAAAATCGTTGCAATTGTCCCGCCCTCTGTGCGTGGAGTGTCCGGCATGCCAGGCCCGGTCGTCGCAGCTGACGAATTGCCAGAGTTCGCCCCCGCGTTGGATAAAGAAGTGCGCAGAGACTTCCAACCCTTCAATCTGCTTGAAATAGGGATGGGCATTCCAGTCCAACTGGTTGGTAAAAAGCTGCTGCACCGCATTGCCGCCATAGTGGCCGGGTGGCAGGCTGATGGAATGCAACACCAGCAGGTCGACCCGGCTATCCCGCGGGCGCGGACCAAAATTGGGCGAGGGGCAGGCGCGCGCAAAGCGGTACCAGCCCTGTCGCCACGCCGGCAGCATAGCGGCGGCACTAGTCATCTTCATTCTCACCCTGCATGTCGGGCGCATCAATCTTGAGCCGGGCGATGCGGTAGCGTATCTGGCGCAGCGTCAGCCCCAGCAGCTTGGCCGCCAGAGTGCGGTTAAAGCCGGTTTCGCGCAGGGCGCGCACCAGAATGTGCCGCTCCTTGTCGTCCAGATAGGCTTGCAGGTCCTCCGGCAAAGCCGGTTTGGCCACCGGGCTGTCCAATGCCGCAGCCGCGCTGCTTTCGCCACGCAGCGGGCCGGCTTCGGGCAACTCCAGGCCCTCGTCATCCGACAGGGCCAGGGCCCGGTGCAGCATATTTTCCAGTTCGCGCACATTGCCCAGCAGCGGCAGGCTGGCCAGCCGGGCAATCGCGTTGGCGGGCAACTGCCGCACGGGCATACCGGACTCCCCGGCAATGCGCGCCAACAGCGCATGGCACAGTGCGGGAAGGTCTTCGGGGCGTTCGCGCAGCGGCGGGATGTCGATGTCAATCACGTTCAAGCGGTAAAACAGGTCCTGCCGAAAGCGTCCGGCGGCGACTTCGGCGGGCAAGTCTTTGTGGGTGGCGCTGACCACGCGCACATCCACCCTCTCCTCCTGGTGGCCGCCCAGGGGCCGAATGCAACGCTCCTGTATGGCGCGTAACAATTTGGACTGCATGGCCAGGGGCAGGTCGCCGATTTCATCCAGAAACAAAGTTCCGCCATGGGCGGCCTGGAAGAAACCGTCCCGGTCCTGCGTTGCACCGGTATAGGCCCCCTTTTTGGCGCCGAAAAACTCGGCCTCCAGCAGATTTTCAGGAATGGCGCCGCAGTTCACAGCCACCCAGGGCCCATCCTTGCGGTGGCTATTGGCGTGCAGGGCTTTGGCCACCAGTTCCTTGCCGGTGCCCGACTCGCCGCGCACCATCACCGGTGCCATGCTGCGCGCTACTTTGACTATGCGCTCACGCACCGTGCGCATGGCCAGTGAATCGCCGGCCATGCGTGCCAGGGCCTGTTCGCCCTGATGGCCTGGCATTGCGCCGTGGTCCATCAGTGCCATGGGCGCACTGTCGCCAGCGGGCGCGGTGTTGCGCGCGCCCTGGATGGCGGCCGCCACGACGGCACGGAACTGTTTAATGTCGACGGGTTTGGTCAGGTAGTCAAAAGCCCCGGCCTTCAGGGATTCCACGGCATTCTCTGCCGAGCCGTAGGCGGTAATCACAATGCAGCGCTCGCGCCGTTGCTGCGCCCGTATGCCCTTGAGCAGATCAATGCCCGAACCATCGGGCAAGCGCATGTCGGTAATCACCAGATCGAAGCGCCTGGCGTTGAGCAGCTCCCAGGCTTCCTGCAGCGTGCCAGCCGCATCCACCTGGTAGCCTTCGCGCAGCAGCGTCAACTCATACAGCGTGCGCAGGTCCGGCTCGTCGTCCAGAACCAGAATCTGGATATCGCTTAAAACGTGGTGATGGGCCATGGCGATGGGTTGGAGTCCTTGGATTCTGCTGCTGCTGGTTCGACCATGCGTACAAAGGAGACGGAAAACTCATTGCCCTCTATGGGCAATCCCGCTACCTCGCGGTGGCTGCGCTGGTAGCTGATGCTGGCGCCATGCCCCTCGCACAGCTGCCGGCAAATATAAAGCCCCAGCCCGCTGGAGCGACTTTCGGACGAAAAAAACGGCTCAAACAGGTGCCGCTCCACGGTCTGGTCCATGGGGGGTCCGTCGCTCCATATGCGCAGCTTGGCCTGTTGCGCGTGCAAGCCCTGGGTTTGCACCTGAATGCCGCCCGGTCGTTCGGTGGCGAAGCGGCGTGCATTGTCCAGCAGGTTGACCAGAATCCGGCGCAAATGGTCGCCCTCAAACTGCACGCGCAGGGCTTGACCGCTCAAGTTGCACTCCAGCCTTTGTTCGCACTGGTTTTGCCCACTCCAGTCGCGGCAGATCCGGTACACGGCCTCATTCAGGGACATATGCAAGGGGCTCAGGCCGCCATCCTGCGGTTGCGCGCGCGATGCATCCAGAATGTCCTCCACAATTTTGGCCAGGCGCTGCGCGTTCTGGTCCACCATCTGGGTGAGCTTTTTGTGGCGAGGATCTGTCAGGTCTTCATCGAGCAAGGCGTTGGCTTGGGAGATGGCGGCCAGCGGGTTGCGTATTTCATGCGCCACGGCGGTGGACATGCGGCCCATGCTGGCCAGCTTTTCGGTGCGCATGCGCGCTTCCAGTTCGCGTTGGTCCTGCAAAAACAGCACGCACAAGCTCTCGCCGCCCAGGTCTTGCGGATTGGTGGGCCGGGTGCTGACATGCAAGCGCAGCGGCCCCTGGCCTTCGTGGCTGATGGTGACATCTTGCTCCTGCCCTTGCCCATGCGCGAAGCTGGCATAGGTCAGCTGCAGCAGGGGCAGCCACCCCGGCTCCAGATGCAGATCGGTCAGGTTTTTGCGTTGTGCGGGGGTGGCGGTCAGCAGTTTCAGCGCCGCCGGATTGGCTGCACGCACCGCCCCCAGCCGGTCCACAATCAGCACCCCGTCAGGCAGCGAGCCGATGACCAAGGCATTCACCTGGCGCTGCAGTGTGGCCGCAGCCTGGCTGCTGCGCGCACGCAGGCCTTCGGTTGCCAAGCGGCTGGAGAGCTGGTTGGCCAGCAAGGCAATCGCAAAATAACCCACACCGGTCAGCGCCGCCTGCAGCAGGGACAGGGTGGTGTCGTTGGTGCCGGCCGCGTAGGTCAGCCAGGTGCTGCCCAGCAAGAGCACCGTCACACCGGCTGCCGTACCCAGTGCCAGCCGCAAGGAGCCCAGCACCGAGGCCAGCAAAATCGGCAGTGCAAACAGCGGGGTGTAATTCACGTGGTTGGATTGCAGCACCTGCAGGGAAGAGAAGGCCAACACATCCAAGCCCACCAGCCGTATCCATTGGCGGCTAAAGTTGTCTCCCAGGAACAAAGGCTTGCCGAAAAGCCCGGTGACCAGGGTGCTGCCAAAGTAAGCCAGGCTGATGGCGACCAGCCACCGGCTGTAGGAGGTTCCCCCCGCCAGCAGGGTCAGCTGCATTGCCAAAAGGACCAGGCCCAGCGTAAAGCGGGCCGTCATGAAGCCCTGCCAGATGCGCGAGAACTCGCGCGTGCCATCGGTGTGAATCTCCACCGTCCTGGGCGCTGCCGGGCCAAACCACGAGCGCCCGGATGGCTGCCCGGTCATCAGGGCTCCCGCGCTTGGCGGTGCGCCGCACTGCAATACACGCCGGCAGATCCCTTGACGGCATCGTTGGCCGGCAGGTGCACACCACAGTGCGCGCAGGGAACCATGTCGACAACACCCGCCGCAGCGGTGGTTTTGCGTTTTGCCTGCGTCACCTTTTGTTCGCGGGCATGGCGCCATTGCCACAGCAACACCATGAAGATGAAGAACAGCAGCAAAAACTTCATGGGGTGCGGCCCAGCACGATTTCCATCACAAACCGTGAACCCACATAGGCCAGCAGCAGCAGGCCAGAGCCGGCGTACAGAAAATGGGCCGCGCGCTTGCCGCGCCAGCCAAAACCTGCGCGCCCCCCCAGCAGCACCGCAAACGTCAGCCAGGAAAGCACCGAGAACACCGTCTTGTGGTCCCAGCGCCAGGCGTGCCCGTAGACCACCTCACCGAACAGCATGCCCACCACCAGCGTGGCCGTTAAGAGCACGAAACCGGCGCCAACAAAGCGGTATGTCAAACGCTCCAGCGTCAACAAGGGCAGGCCACTGTGTGAGTCTTTGCCCAGGCGGATGCGTTTTTCTGCCAGGTTCATGAACCAGGCATGCACCACGGCCATGCCGAACAGGCCGTAGCAGGCCACACCAAAAGCCAGGTGCATCGGCAGCCAGACCGAGGTGGTGGGCGGCATGACACTGCCCGGAAAGATATAGGCCAGCATCACCGCCACGGCACCGATCGTGCTCAAGGTCCAGCGCGTGGGGAGTTGCGGGTAGATCAGGCTCTCCACCGCGTACACCGCCGCTACCAGCCAGGCCGTGACCGAAAGGGCCGGCGCAAATCCGAAGTGGGGCGGCTCGCCCATTAGGCCCGAGGCCAGCAACAGGCCTTGCATCAACCAGGCAATGGCCACCCAGAGATGGGCGGTACGCACCGTGATCCGGCGCAGCAACAGGGCGGGCACGATATAGGCCAAAGCAGCCAGAACCGACAGAATCAGCGGGAGGGGGGATGCACTGGCTAAAATCATGTGCACAGTTTAGCGTTTTGCATCCCGCCAGCCTTGTCTGGCGCTCAATACAGGTTCCGATTTTCGGACTTTCTCTTTATGGCCTCCGCTCTTACCGACAAACTCAGCCGCCTCGTCAAGGAACTCCGGGGGCAGGCGCGCATTACCGAGAGCAATGTCTCCGATATGTTGCGCGAGGTGCGCATGGCCCTGCTGGAGGCCGATGTGGCCCTGCCGGTGGTGCGCGACTTTATTGCCCGCGTGAAGGAAAAGGCGCTGGGCGAAGAGGTGCTGGGCTCGCTGCAGCCGGGCCAGGTGCTGGTCGGTATCGTCAACCGCGAGTTGGCCATCACCATGGGCGAGGGTGTTAGCGACATCAACCTGGCGGCCCAGCCTCCGGCCGTGATTTTGATGGCCGGTCTGCAGGGTGCGGGTAAAACCACCACCACCGGCAAGCTGGCCAAGCACCTGATTGAAAAGCGCAAGAAGAAGGTGCTGACGGTCTCCGGTGACGTGTACCGCCCGGCCGCCATCGAACAGCTCAAGACGGTGACGGCCCAGGCCGGCGCCGAATGGTTCCCCAGCACGCCCGACCAGAAGCCGGTGGATATCGGCCTGGCCGCACTGGACTATGCCAAAAAGCATTTCTTTGACGTGCTGCTGGTGGATACCGCTGGACGCCTGGCGATTGACGAAGCCTTGATGCTGGAAATCAAGCAGCTGCATGCTGCGCTGAATCCGGTGGAAACCCTGTTTGTGGTGGATGCCATGCAGGGCCAGGATGCGGTCAACACCGCCAAGGCCTTCAAGGACGCGCTGCCACTCACCGGCATCATCCTCACCAAGACCGACGGCGATTCGCGCGGTGGTGCGGCGCTCTCGGTGCGCCAGATCACCGGCGCGCCCATCAAGTTCGCCGGCACCAGTGAAAAGCTTGACGGCCTGGAGGTGTTTGATGCCCAGCGCCATGCCGGACGCATCCTGGGCATGGGTGACATCGTGGCCCTGGTGGAGCAGGTCACCTCCGGCGTCAACATGGAAGCGGCGCAAAAGCTGGCAGCCAAGGTCAAGAGCGGCGCCGGCTTTGACTTGAATGATTTCCTGGCCCAGATCCAGCAGATGAAGCAGATGGGCGGCCTCTCCAGTCTGATGGACAAGCTGCCCGCCGCCATGGCGGCCAAGGCCGGTCAGGTCGACATGGACAAGGCCGAGAAGGACATCAAGCGCAAGGAAGGCATCATCCACAGCATGACGCCGCTGGAGCGCCGCAAGCCCGAGCTCATCAAGGCCACGCGCAAGCGCCGCATTGCCGGCGGTGCCGGTGTGCATGTGCAGGAGGTCAACCGCATGCTCAAGGAATTTGAGCAGATGCAGGACATGATGAAGAAGATGAAGGGCGGCGGCATGATGAAGATGATGAAACGCCTGGGCGGCATGAAGGGCATGCCCAAGATGCCCTTCTAGTTTGTCAGCACGTCGCCGCGCAGCGTGTAGCTGCGCGTCTCGGTAATCTTCACATCCACCATCTGCCCCACCAGACGGGGCTGGCCGGCAAAATTCACCACCCGGTTGCATTCGGTGCGGCCCATCAGTTCACCGCCGTCGCGCTTGGAGGTGCCTTCCACCAGCAAGCGTTGCACCGTGCCCAGGCGGCTTTCGCTGATGCGGGTGATGTTGCCGTTGATCACGCCCTGCAGATGCTGCAGGCGGCGCAGCTTGACCTCGTGCGGCGTGTCGTCCTGCAGATTGGCCGCCGGTGTGCCGGGGCGTGGGCTGAAGATGAAGCTGAAACTGTTGTCAAAGCCCACATCGTCAATCAGCTTCATCATCTTGTTGAAATCCTCTTCCGTCTCGCCGGGGAAGCCGACGATGAAGTCGCTGCTAAAGGCCATGTCGGGGCGGATGGCGCGCAGCTTGCGCACCGTGCTCTTGTATTCCATGGCCGTGTAGCCACGCTTCATGGCCATCAGGATGCGGTCGCTACCGTGCTGCACCGGCAGATGCAGGTGGCTCACCAGCTTGGGGATCTTGTCGTAGGCCGCAATCAAAGCCGGGGTGAATTCATTGGGGTGGCTGGTGGTGTAGCGCAGGCGCTCAATGCCGGGGATGTCGGCCACGTATTCCAGCAAGGTGGCAAAGTCGGCCACCTCAGACGTATCGCCCATGGGCG
>CANFIH010000169.1 GCA_947446855.1 Burkholderiales bacterium | reverse complement strand
TTGGCATTGGCGCCACCGGGAATCGGGTGCAGCATGGGCGTTTCAACTTCCAGGAAACCGTGCTGCACCATGAAGTCGCGCAGGCCGCTGACGGCCTTGCTGCGCGCCACAAAGCGCTTGCGCGTGGTCTCGTCGGTCATCAGGTCGACATAGCGCTGGCGGTACTTCACTTCCTGGTCGTGGATGCCGTGGAACTTGTCGGGCATGGGGCGCAGGCTCTTGGTGAGCAGGCGCACGCTGCTGGCATGGATCGATAACTCGCCGGTGCGGGTCTTGAACACCAGGCCTTCGGCGGCCACGATGTCGCCCAGGTCCCAATGCTTGAAGGCCGCGTACAGCTCGGCACCCACGTCCTCACCCTTGACGTAAATCTGGATGCGCCCGCCGCTGGGGCCAAAGGACGCGTCCTGCAGGGTGCAGAAGCTGGCTTTGCCCATGACGCGCTTGAGCATCATGCGTCCGGCCACTTTCACTTGGACGTTCATGCCGGCCAGGATCTCGGTGCCGTGCGGGTCGTATTCGGCAAACAGCTGCTCGGCCTTGTGCGTCGGCTGGAAGTCGTTGGGAAAGGCCACGCCTTGGCCTTCTTGTTGGGCTTGGCGCAGGGCCTTGAGCTTTTCGCGCCGCTCCAGAATCAGCTGGTTTTCGTCTTGCGGTGCTGGTGCAGGTGTGGCGGCAGTGGTGTTTTCAGACATGGAGGGCTTGGGTTGAATAGGGCGCGCAATGGGCACGTAACCCTCGATTCTAAGAGGGCGGCCAAGTGCAGGACTCGGGCTATGATTCTTGCTGCTACAAACCCACCCCACCATGCTCTACCAAATCGTTTCCCTGTTGCTGGAAGTCTCTGCGGGCCTGCTCACTGGTGTGTGCCTGCTGCGCCTGTACATGCAGCATCAGCGCATTCCGCTGTCGGCGCGTTCCGGCAATCCCATGGGGCCGTTCATGTTTGCATTGACCGATTGGCTGGTGCTGCCGCTGCGCCGTGTCCTGCCTGCCGTGGGCCGTTGGGATAGCGCGAGCCTGGCGGCGGCATTTCTCACTCAGTTGGCCTTGTTTGGCGCGCAGTGGTTGATGTTGGGTGGTGGAGCGGGCTGGATCAGCGTGCCGGTACTCGCATTGTTCGGCGTGGCCCGCATGACCATCTCGGCACTGACCGGGCTGGTGATTGTCTATGCCGTGCTGTCCTGGGTACAGACCCAGTCGCATCTCTCGGACCTGCTGGAGCGCCTGGTGTCACCTGCCCTGATGCCGATCCGCAAGATTGTGCCCTTGGTTGGCGGCGTCGATTTGTCGCCGCTGGCCCTGCTGGTGTTGCTGCAGATTGCGGCCATTGTGCTGGGAGCGTTACAGGCCAGCGTGTTGGGTATGGCGCTGTAGACACGGTGCAAGTTGGTGTACGCCGAGGGCAGCGGGGTAGATGCTTCCGTCCGTGTCCCCCGCCCTGCGGGCTCCTCCTTTACCTACCGGAAGCATCTACCCCACTGCCCTCGGCAGCCTGCGTGGTTGGTGTGCAATGACCCAATGCATTAAGTCCGTTCACGCCAACGGTGCAGGCTGACGCAGGACGGCGTGGCACTCCGCTTCGGTAGGTAAAGGAGGAGCACACGCAGTGGGCGGGGGACACGGACGAAGCGGAGTGCCATGGCGGCATGCGTCCCGAGCTGACTTTGCCTCTGACAGCGTGCCGCGTCGGCCAGTGCCCCGACTTGTATTCAGAATGGTTAAATGACCGCGTCCGCAGGCTGGCGCTGCAGCATCGCCAGGGTATTGGCAATCGTCTTGCGCAACTCACGGCGGTCGCAGATGAAATCGATGGCGCCCTTGGTCTGCAGGAACTCGGCGCGCTGAAAACCTTCGGGCAAGGTGACGCGCACGGTGGATTCGATCACGCGCGGACCGGCAAAGCCGATCAGGGCCTTGGGCTCGGCAATCACCACATCACCCAAAAACGCAAAGCCGGCGCTTACGCCGCCCATGGTCGGGTCGGTCAGCACGCTGATATAGGGCAGG
This sequence comes from Burkholderiales bacterium, assembly GCA_947446855.1. GTDB lineage: Bacteria > Pseudomonadota > Gammaproteobacteria > Burkholderiales > Burkholderiaceae_C > Allorhodoferax. Next base: position 6,832 of record CANFIH010000169.1, on the reverse strand, counting down.
CCCTTCTTGGCCAGACGGGTCAGGGCTGCATTGGTCTTGGCCATCTGCATCAGGCTCAACAGGCCCTCTTGCATGCGCGCGCCACCGGTGGCGGTAAAGCAGATGAAGGGCACCTTCTGTTCAACGGCGGTTTCCACGCCGCGCACAAAGCGCTCGCCCACCACTGAGCCCATGCTGCCGCCCATGAATTCAAACTCAAAGCAGGCTGCCACCAGGCTGATGCCCTGTACGGCACCGCCCATGACGACCATGGCATCGGTCTCGCCGGTGTTTTCCAGCGCCTCTTTCAGTCGATCGGGGTATTTGCGGCTGTCCTTGAACTTGAGCGCATCCACGGGCAGCACTTCCTGCCCGATCTCAAAGCGACCTTCGTTGTCCAAAAACACGTTCAAGCGGGCGCGCGCACCAATGCGGTGGTGGTGGCTGCAACCGGGGCAGACGTTTTGGTTCTGTTCCAGATCGGTCTTGTAGAGCACGGCTTCGCAGCTGGGGCATTTGATCCACAGGCCTTCGGGCACCGAGCGGCGCTCGGTCGGGTCGGTGTGCTGAATCTTAGGGGGCAACAGTTTTTCAAGCCAGCTCATAGGAGGTCTCCGGGTCAGGTTTCAACGCCTTGTGGGCGGAAAGAGGGTGAGTCGATGGGCGTCAATGTCGGTGGAGGCGATTATGCGTCCATGGCTTGGCGAATTTCCGCCAGGAAGCTCTGTGCGGTGGCTGCCACCTGGTCGCGCGGCTTGTCTTCCAGCAACTGGATGATGCGGCTGCCGATTACGACGGCATCCGCCACGCGGGCAATGGTGCTTGCGGTCGCGGCGTCGCGGATACCAAAGCCCACGCCCACCGGCACGCTGATGTGCGAACGGATGCGCGGCAGCATGGCTTCGACCGCGTCAGTGTCGAGCGCGCCGGAACCTGTGACGCCCTTGAGCGACACGTAATACACATAACCGCTGGCCACGCGGGCCACCTGCGCCATGCGCGCGTCGGTGCTGGTGGGTGCCAGCAAAAGATCAGATCCATCTGGTGCGCGCGCAGATCGGCGGCAAAGGCTTCGCATTCTTCGGGCGGGTAGTCCACGATGAGCACGCCGTCCACACCGGCGGCGGCGGCATCACGCACAAACGGACCGCCCGGCGTGCCGGCGGCAAAGCTGGCCGCATGTTTCTGGTCATAGCGCTCCACCGGGTTGGCATAGCCCATCAGCACCACCGGGGTGGTGGTGTTGGTCTTGCGGAACTCGGCCACCATGGCCAGCACTTGCGTGAGGCCAATGCCAAAGGCCAATGCCTTGTCGCCTGCCTTCTGGATCACCGGGCCATCGGCGCTGGGGTCGGAGAAGGGCACACCCAGTTCGATCACGTCGGCGCCACCGGACACCATGCCGTGCATCAGCTCGGGGGTAACGTCGGCAAAGGGGTAGCCTGCGGTGACAAAGGGGATCAACGCCTTGCGGCCCTGCGCCTTCAAGGCGTTCATGGTTGCATCGATGCGGCTCATGCTGCTGCTCCATTCTTGACCAGCTTGACCGGCTGCTCGACCACGACACCACCCTTGACCGACTGGCCCTGGCAGCTGGGGCGGCAGAAAAATTCGCCATGGCTCAGGTCGGCCACGGTGCCTATGTCCTTGTCGCCACGACCGGACAGATTCACCAGAATGCTCTGGTCCGGGCGCATGGTCTTGGCCAGCTTCATGGCATAGGCCACCGCATGGCTGGATTCCAGCGCGGGGATGATGCCCTCGGTGCGGCACAGGTAGTGGAAGGCGGCCAGTGCCTCGGTGTCGGTAATGCCGACATATTCGGCGCGGCCGATGTCGTTCAAAAAGGCGTGCTCCGGGCCGACGCCGGGGTAATCCAGGCCGGCGCTGATGCTATGCGTCTCGGTCACCTGGCCGTTGTCGTCCTGCAGCACATAGGTGCGGTTGCCATGCAACACGCCGGGGCTGCCGCGCTGGATGCTGGCCGAATGCTTGCCGCTGTCCATGCCTTCGCCGGCAGCTTCCACGCCGATCAGGCGCGTGGCTTCATGGCCGATGTAGGGATAGAAGATGCCCATGGCGTTGGAGCCACCGCCTACGCAAGCGATCACCGCATCGGGTTGCTCGGATTGGCAGCCGGCGCTGCTAAGCATCTCGGGCATCTGCACCAGACACTCTTCGCCGATCACGCTCTGGAAGTCACGCACCATCATGGGGTAGGGGTGCGGGCCGGCTACGGTGCCGATGATGTAGAAGGTGTTGTCCACATTGGCAACCCAGTCGCGCATGGCTTCGTTCAGCGCGTCCTTCAGGGTCTTGCTGCCGCTCTCTACGGGCACCACGGTGGCACCCAGCAGCTTCATGCGGTACACATTGGGGCTTTGGCGCTTGACGTCTTCGCTTCCCATGTAGACCACGCATTCCAGGCCGTAGCGGGCACAGATGGTGGCCGTGGCCACCCCGTGCTGGCCGGCGCCGGTTTCGGCAATCACGCGCGGCTTGCCCATACGCTTGGCGAGCATGGCCTGGCCTATGGTGTTGTTGATCTTGTGGGCGCCGGTGTGGTTCAGGTCTTCACGCTTCAGGAAGATCTGCGCGCCGCCCATTTCGCGGCTCATGCGGGCGGCGTGGTAGATGGGGGAGGGGCGGCCGACAAAGTGGGCCAACTCGGACTTGAACTCGGCGATGAACGCCGGGTCGTGCTGGTACTTGGCGTAGGCGTCCTTGAGTTCGTTGATGGCGTGGGTCAGCGTCTCGGAGACAAAGCTGCCGCCGTATTTGCCAAAGTGACCGCTGGGATCGGGTTGGGCGTATTCGTACATTTCTTAAATTCCTGCAAGAAGTCGGTCGGCGGCGCGCACGGCGGCGACAAACTGGTTGATCTTTTCCGGGTCTTTGATGCCCCTGAGGGGCGATCCCTGAGCGTCAGTGGCTTCGACGCCCGAACTGATGTCAACGGCCAGGCTAAGACAGCGCGGCCGGACCTGGGCAATGCCACCGCCCACGTTTGCTGAGTCGAGTCCACCACTCAAGACGAGCTGAGCGTTTACGCTTGGAGGAAGAAGTGACCAATTGAATACCTTGCCGCCCCCGCCATATCCGTCGACATGTGCGTCCAACAGAATGGCGCGGGCGTTTGAAAAGTTGTGGGCGTATTTTACGAGGTCAAACTGTGCCGCACCGTCGCCTAGGGGAATACGTGCCGCGCGCAGGTAAGGGCAGTTCGCGGCCAGGGCGGCCGCGTCGCATTCTGCGGGGTTTTCATCGCCATGGAATTGCAGCGTGGCGCCGGGGATCAGGCGGGTGGCTGCCAGGATGTCGTCCGGACGGGCGTTCACAAACAGCAGCACCGGCGTGACAAAGGGCGGCAAGCGGCGCGCCAGTTCCGCCGCGCGTTCGGGCGACACGTAGCGCGGGCTTTTGGGGTACAGCACGAAGCCGACCGCATCGGCACCGGCAGCCACCACCGCGTCCAGATCCTGCTCGCGGGTGATGCCGCAGATCTTGATGCGGGTACGTTGTACTGGCGCTTGGATTTGGCTGGCTTTGGGCAGGACAGCGGGGGTCTGAATTGTCATGGCAAGCCATCATACGCAGGTGTGCGTTCCGGCATGCCCCACTTCGCGTCGTAGCGCGGGCCCAGAAAATACAGTCCATCCGGCGAGAAGGTGGGTGCTGCCGCCTTGCGGTCGCGCGCGGCCAGCACCTCGGCCATCCACTCGGGCGGCTTGGCGCCTTGGCCGATCTGAACCAGGCAGCCCATGATGTTGCGAATCATGTGGTGCAAGAACGCATTGGCCTCGAACTCGATGCGCCAGTAGGCGCCGCGCTTGTGTAGGCTGATATCCAGAATGGTTTTGACGGGAGTCAGCGCCTGGCACTGCGAGGCGCGGAAGGAGCTGAAGTCGTGCTCACCCAGCAGGATGTCAGCAGCCCGGCGCATGGCATCCAGGTTCAGTGGACGGAATGTCCAACCCACGCGGCCGGTTTCCACGCTCGGGCGCACAGGCGACTCCAGCAGCACATAGGCATAGCGCCGTGAGGTGGCGCAGGCGCGGCAGTGGAAGTCGTTGTCGGTCAACACCGCCCACTGCACGGCGATGTCGCGTGGCAGATTGGCATTGGTGCCGCGTACCCACGAGTGGGCGTCACGATCACGGTCGGTATCAAAGTGCACCACCTGCATGAGCGCATGCACACCGGCATCGGTGCGCCCTGCACACAGCGTGGAGACGCGTTGGGCGGTGAAAGTGCCCAGTGCTTTCTCCAGCTTATCCTGCACCGTCTGCCCTGAGAGCTGGCTTTGCCAGCCCTGGTAACTCTGACCGTTGTAGCTGATGCCCAGAACGACTCTCACCATACCCAAGCTGTCCCGACGGAAACCCATACAACGAGGCTCAATCTTCAGCCCAACTGGGTCAGCGCATGCAGAGCCTTTTCGCGCAACTCGCCTGTGGCTTCTGCCACGACTTCCTCGATCAGCGCACGGGCGCCGTCCTGGTCCCCTATGGAGACAAACTCATCGGCCAGCGCCAGTTTGGTTTCCAGCGAGTTGTCGCCCAAATCGGCGTTTTCCTCGTCCGCCGGTGTCTGCGTGCCGGGGCCCAGATCCAGGGACAGGGAGCCCAGATCAAACTCCAGCATGCCATCGGCCGCAGCGGCAGGCGTCTCAACGTCGTCCATTGCCGCAAGTTCGAGACCCTGGGAGGCGGTGGATGCAAAGTCCGGCAGGGCCGGAGTCGGCGTGGGTATCGCCAGTGGTTCCAGATCCACGCCATCCAGGGCCAGGGACAAATCGGGCAACCCTGGCGGGAGCCCCATGGTCTGCAACTCAGCCTGGAATTCAGCGGGTGCGGAGATATCAAAGTCCAGCGCATCGAAATCGGGGGCGTCCTGGGCTTCCAGTTTGATGGTTTCCTCGCTGTCGGCCGTTGCCTCACCGCCTGCCTGGATGCCGGTTGCGGGTGGGTCCTCGTCTGAAAAGTCCAGATCCAGATCAAGGTCGGCAGCTGAATGCGGCAATTCAATCTGCATCGTGGCCGGAATGGTGACCTCGCCGGAAGCGATGGCCGGATCTTCCTGTTCGCCGTTGGGAAAGCCGCTGGCGGTGACTCCGCCGGGTTGGTACAGCGTATTTTCCGGGTCTATTGCCAGGCCCTGTTCGCAGATGCGGGCCCACTCGGGGCTGTTGGCACCTACCAGCTGGAATGCATTTTGGGCATTGCTCAGGAAGCTGGCTGCGTCGCGGCGTTTGGCGTAGATCTCCAGCAGCTTGGTATGGATGGACAGGCGCGAGGGGTCGTTGCGCAAGGCCTCTTTGAGAATTTCTTCAGCCTGCAGGTCCCGGCCATAGGCCAGGTAAACGTCGGCCTCGGCCACCGGGTCTACGTCGTCCGCGCCACCGTTGCGGCTATTGGTGTAAGCCATGGAGGAACTGCTGCCCGCAGCGGCCTCCTGCGCTGTATCTACGCGCTCACCGCCGCTGGCACCAAAGAAGGAGTCGGGTTGCAGGCGGCTTTCCAAGAAAGAGCTGTCCACGTGCGCGGTGTGCTTTTTGCTCTGCTGCCGGCGGTAAAACGCCAAGCCACCCAACAGGGCTAGCAGTCCGGCACCGGCCGCCGGCAGTGCCGGGTCTTCCATCAGTTGATCGACCAGGCTGGGCTCCGCCACTGGTGCCGCGACAGGCGCAGGTTTGGGTTTGGCGGGCGCAGAAGCTGCTGAGGCCGGTTTAGCCGGCACCGCTGCGGAGACTGCGGCAGCGGTGATCTTTGCCACCTCCACCGCGGGTGTGGGTGCCGCAGGTTTTGCAACAGACGCCTGCGCAGTTGGTGCGGGTGCAGCCCCTTTATCACTGGCAATACTCAGCTTGCTCAGGTCGGCAATGTTTTTCGCCAGTTCAGCTGCACGCGCCTGCGCATCTTTCTCGGCACGTTCCTTGGCCACTTTGGTCTCGTCTGCCTTGGACTGCAAGGCGCCCTTGGACAGGGTGAGCTTGTCGGCAGCGCTGTTGGCCGGCTTTTTGTCTTCGACCTTGGCTTCGAGCGTGCCGCCAGCCTTGCGGTCAGCCGCTTCCACGGCGGCCTTGGGCGCATTGCCTGCCAGGCTGCGCCGGAATTCGTTGAAGTCCTTGCTTTGCGCAACGACCGTTTGGGCCGCGTCTGCGGTAGACACCGATTTGGCCTGCTCGGAGCTGGGCAGGTCCAGCACAGCGCCCGCACGCAGGCGGTTCAGGTTGCCCTTGGAAAATGCTTCCGGGTTGGCGCGCAAGAGTGCCACCAGCATCTGGTCCAGCGACACGTCGCTGGATTTGGCACGCATGGCTATTTTGCTGGCAGAGTCGCCCGCCTTGACCATCAGCGTCGACGCACTGCCGCTGTCCGGGTTGATGGCGATTTTGGCTGCCGGTGCAGCGGGGGGCGCACTTGCGGGCGCAACACCGGGCTTGGCCGCGGCAGGTGCTGGCGCAACTGCCGGTGCAGACGTCGCCTCTACGGTTGCTGGCGCTGCTGCGGGTGGGGTGGGCGTGATTTGTGCCAGCGTGGGGGCAGGTGCTGGCTGCTTGAGTGACGGGGGGTCAAACAGCATCGTGTAATCCCGCACGATGCGACCGGAGGACCAACTGGCCTCCAGAATCATGTCCACAAAGGGCTCGTTAATGGGGCGGTCACTGCTCAGGCGAATATACGAACGCCCGTCCGCTCTGCGTGCCAGCGAGGCCTGCAGGCCCACCATGGCTGCGTTGTATTCCAGTCCGGCAGCGACGAAGGCCGCGGGAGAGGCTACATTGGCTTTGAGGGATGACGCTTCTTCCGCGCTGATGTTGGGGACTTCAATTTCGGCTTTGAGGGGCTCG
>CANFIH010000168.1 GCA_947446855.1 Burkholderiales bacterium | reverse complement strand
TAGCCAAGGCACAAGCCGCGATTGCTGCCGAGCCGCAGCCTGTGCATGTGCCACGTGTGCGCCCGGCACCGGTTTCGATTGATGCCGGCCCCCTGGTGCTGGTGGAAACCAAGCGCGACCTCAGCAACATGACGCTGCCGTTTGAGGAAGCCAACGCGAGCTAAGCGCGTCTGCGCTCAAGCAAAAAGGGCACCTTGCGGTGCCCTTTTTTTGTGCCTCTGCCGCTGGGGGCAGCCCTTCTATAATCGGGTGCGTATCGCCTCCGGTACGCACCTTTTTGTGTGGGAAGTTCATGGCAGTCAAAACAGGATCGGATGGGGGTACAGCACCCAAGGGGCTGATCACCGTTCTCTTTACCGGGGTTTTTATGGCCGCGCTGGACACAGCCATAGTTGGCCCTGCCATCCCTGTTTTGCGTGAGACTTTCGGTGTGGACAACCGGGCTGTGGGCCTGGTGATGAGCGTGTTTGTGTTGTGCTCGCTGTGCAGCACGGCGCTCATGGCCAACCTGAGCGACCGCTATGGCCGCCGCCCCGTTTATTTGCTCAGCGTTTCCACCTTTGCCCTCGGCTCGCTGCTGATTGCGCTGTCACCCAGTTTCTGGATGGTGATTGCCAGCCGCGCGATTCAAGGCCTGGGTGCAGGCGGCATCACACCCACGGCCAGCGCTGTGGTGGGCGATATGTTTGCGCCGGAAAAGCGCGGCAAGATGCTGGGCCTGATCGGCGCCACCTATGGCATGGCCTTCGTGCTGGGGCCACCCCTGGCGTCCGCCCTGATGGTCATCTCCAGCTGGCACTGGATTTTTCTGATCAACCTGCCCATTGCGGCGGTGATTCTGTACATGGGCGCCAAAGTGCTGCCGCACAAGCGCGCCACCGGCACGCAACCGCGGCTCGATCTGCCGGGCATTGCCGTGACCTTTGCGCTGTTGAGCGCCCTGGTGCTGGGTATTACCCGCATGCTCGATCCCCTGCTGGGAATGGTGGTCTGGCCCTGGCTGCTGCTGGCGGTCGCTGTGCTGCTGCTGCTGCTCGTCGTGGTGGAGCAGCGCACTGCAGCCCCCTTGATTCCCATGTATTTATTCCGCAATCGCCAACTCTCCACCACCTACCTGCTGGCCGTGGGTTCGGGCTTTGGCATGGGCAGCGTGATTTTTCTGACCTCGATTGCCACCCATGCCTATGGCGTCACTGCCAAGAACGCTGGCTTTGTGCTGCTGCCGCTGGTGGTGTGCTCCATGCTGGGATCGGGCGGCGGCGGACGCATGCTTAACCGACTGGGCCCGCGCAACATGATGCTGATGGGCTTTGCCCTGTTGGCACTGGGCTACGGGCTGTCAGCCGTCACAGGTTTTGGCCTGTGGCTGTTTCTGCTCGCATCGGTGCCAGCCGGCCTGGGCATAGGTATTGTGGTGGGCGGCGCCTTGCGCTCGATCGCCATTGACGAAGCGCCGCTCGCCGTACGCGCAGCTGCACAAGGTCTGATCAATATCTGTACGGCCGTAGGCACGCTGGTCGCTGCGGCCTCCATAGGCGCCATGGCCGACTTGGGTGGCGGCGGCACGCCGGGCTTCAGCAAAGCCTATGGCATGGTCACCGTGCTGATGTTGGCCATGCTGCTGCTTGCGCTGGGTCTGCGCAAGAAGGCGGATACAACCCTGCAGGCGGCATAGGCGCCGCAAGCTCTGCGCCGCTCCCATCACAAGCAAGCGCCTCGGTGCAGGTCTGTCAGGCTTTAGCCCCGCAGGCGCTGGGGTGACAGCATTTCAGGCGTGAGCCCGAAGGCTGCCAGATGTGCCGGCATGGCTTGCCCGCGGGCTATGGCGGCACAGGCCTCGCCCATGGCCGGTGAGGTCATCACGCCATAACCGCCCTGCGCGGCCAGCCAGAAAAAGCCGGCGACAAGCGGCTCAAAGCCGCCCACCAGATCGCCATCGGCAACAAACGAGCGCAGCCCGGCCCAGGTGCGACTGGGGCGACGGATTTGCAGCGTCGTCATCTGTTCGATGGCATAGATGGCCGTGGCAATGTCCAGTTCTTCCGGCTGCACGTCCTGTGGCTCCACCGGATCCACATTGGCGGGGGAACCCAGCAAGGCACCGGCATCGGGTTTGAAGTACCAGTCTTCCGCAATGCCAAAAGCCATGGGCCAGTGCCGGCAGTCCACACCGTCCGGCGGTGCAAAGATCATGGCGGAGCGGCGCTTGGGCTGCAGGCCCAGGGGCTGCACGGTCGCCAGCCTGGCAATCACATCGACCCAGGCACCGGCGGCGTTGATGACAATGGGCGCCTGGTAGCAGCGGCCACCGGCCTGCACCTGCCACACACCCTCTTGGTATTGCAGGGCGGTGACCTCGGCTTGGCAAACCACGCTGCCCCCCGCACGGGTGATGCCGCGCAAATAGCCCTGGTGCAGGGCGTCCACATCCATATCGGCAGGGTCCGGGTTGAGCAGAGCGCCCAGCACCTTCTCGGGCCGCAGCACCGGAAGAATGGCACAAGCCTGTTCGGCATTCAGCAAGGTGGCGCTGGGTGTGTTGCTGTGCAGCAGCGCCCAGCCGTCCTGCAAGGCGGCTTCCTGTCCCGGCTCGGCAACGATCAGGGATCCGCGCGGAGACAACAGGGGCACATCGCAAAACCCGGCCGGCGGCGACTCAAAAAAGGCGCGGCTGGCGCGCGTCAGCGCGTTGACCTGGCGCGAGCCATAGCTTTCGTCAAATAGCGCGGCCGAGCGCCCGGTGCTGTGGTAACCCGGCTGGGCCTCGCGCTCCAGCAGCGTGACACGGCCATGCGGGGCCAGAAAAAAGGCCACGGAAGCGCCGGCAATGCCGCCGCCGATCACCAGGAAATCCGTCTCTTGGGAGATGTTGTCACTCATGTCATTACCTTGTTCGCTGCTGCTGCTGCCAGACCCTGGGCTCGCAAGCTGTCCAGTGTAGCGGCGGGGGTGATGGCCTGCGGGTCGATCAGGCAATGGATGAGCGCGGGTTTGCCACTCTGCAGCGCACGCCCCAGCGCGGGGGCGAATTCCTCGGTGCGCTCCACCCGCTCGCCATGCGCACCATAGGCAAAGGCCAGGGCGCGGAAGTCGGGGTTCTTCAGCTCGGTGGCAAACACGCGGGCCGGGTAGTTGCGCTCCTGGTGCATGCGGATGGTGCCGTACATGCCGTTGTCCAGAAGGATGATGACGATGGGCAGTTCATATTGGACGGCCGTAGCCAGCTCCTGGCCATGCATCATGAAGTCGCCATCACCGGCAAAGCAGACCACCGTGCGCTGCGGGTACAGGCGCTTGGCGCCCACGGCTGCCGGCACGCCATAGCCCATGCTGCCGCTGGTCGGGGCCAGCTGCGTGCCGTAACCCCGAAAGCGCCAGAAGCGGTGCAGCCAGATGCTGAAGTTGCCGGCGCCGTTGCACAGAATCGAGTCCTGCGGCAGCGTGGCAATCAGGTGCTGCATGACAGGGCCCATTTGCAGGGCGCCGGGGTTGCTGCGGCCTGAGGGCTCACTCCAGGCCAGGTAATCGGCGTGGGCGGCCTGAGTCGCTTCGGCCCATACCGGCGCAGCCGGCGGCGTCAGGCTGCCAAGCTCCTGCACAAAGCCGACCGGCGAGGCAGCAATGGCCAGATCGGCCTGGTAGACATGGTTGAGTTCATCCGGGTCGGCGAACACATGGACCAGGGTTTGCTGCGGCACCGGAATGCCCAGCAGGGTGTAGCTTTGCGAAGGCACCTCCGACAGACGCCCGCCCAGCAGCACGATCAGATCAGCGTCTTGCAGGCGCGCCAGCAGCTTGGGGTTGATGCCCAGCCCGACATCACCCGCGTAACAGGCGTGCTCGCCCGCAAACAGCATCTGGCGGCGAAAGGAACAGGCCACCGGCAGTTGCCAGGCGCTGGCAAAGTCCGCCAGCTGCACACAGGCTTGCTCAGACCAGCGGCTGCCGCCCAGAATCAGCATGGGCTTCTTGGCTTGCGACAGGCGCTCGGCAAATTCCTGCAACTGTGCGCGGCCCGGGCTGGCCTCGACGATGCGGTAGTGTGCCGTGGCACGCACCACCGGTCCAGCGGTGCCCGCGCTTGTGGAAGCACCCTGCGTCGCTGCCGAACCCATGGCGCGGCTTGCGGCGGGCAGTTCCATCACCTCGGTCAGCATGTCCTCCGGCAGCGCAATCACCACCGGCCCGGGCCGGCCTGAGGTGGCGATATGGAAGGCGCGCGACACCAGCTCGGGGATGCGCGCCACCTCGTCGATCTCGGTCACCCACTTGGCCAGCTTGCCGAAGACGGCCCGGTAGTCCACTTCCTGAAAGGCCTCGCGTTCGCGCATGCCGCGCTCGATCTGGCCCACAAACAGGATCAGCGGCGTGGAGTCCTGCATGGCAATGTGGATGCCGGCCGAGGCGTTGGTGGCACCGGGGCCGCGCGTCACCATGCAGATGCCGGGGCGCCCGGTGAGCTTGCCCTGGGCCTCGGCCATCATGGCGGTGCCGCCCTCTTGCCGGCACACGGTTACCGCGATATCGGGTGCGTCATGCAGCGCGTCCAGCACCGCCAGAAAGCTTTCGCCGGGCACGCAAAAGACATGCTCCACGCCGTGGGTCAGCAGTTCTTGCACCAGCAACTGGCCGCCGTTCAGGGTTTGGGGGTTCACAGACATTCCTTAAACAATATTGATTTCAAACAGCGGCTCGTTCTTCAACACGCGGTCCCAGCCAAAGGCCTTCAGGTCCAGCGTTCGATACCCGCCATAGGTCACCAGCTCCGACAGGGCCCGCCCCACGGCGGGAGACTGCTGCATGCCGTGGCCGCTGAAGCCATTGGCAAAAAGCAGATTCTCCACCTCCGGGTGCGCACCCAAAATGAGGTTGTGGTCCAGCACGTTCATGTCGTAGTGGCCGGCCCAGCTGCGCTGCACGCGCAGGGCCTCAAAGCCCGGTACGCGCGCCGCCAGCGTCGGCCACAGCACCTCGTCAAACAGCTGGTGTTGCACCTCGAAGTCAAAGCATTCCGGGTCGTCCTCGGGTGCGGGTGCCACGCCGCAGATATAGCCCTCGCCCTCGGGACGGAAGTAGGCGCCGGTCGGGTCAATCACCATCGGGCAGCCCGGCAGCTTGGCGCTGCTGGTGAAGTAAAAGATGCTGCGTTTGCGCGCCTCCACCGGCAGCACAATGCCGGCGGTTTCGGCCAGGGCGGTGGCGCCGGTGCCGGCGGTGTTGATGACGGTGCCGCATGCCACCGTTGTGCCGTCGCTCAAAGTGGCCGAGACAATTTTGTGGCCCTCGCGGTTGAGCGTGAGCACCTTGGCCTGGCGGTATTCCACTCCCAGCGCAATCGCCTTGCGCCGCAGCCCGCGCATCAGGCCATAGGCGTCCAGCCAGCCCTCGCCCGCATTGCCCAGCGAGCCGGCCACCAGGTCGTCCACGTGCATCCAGCCATAACGCTGCTTCAACTGCGCGGGCGTCAGCAGGTCCACATCCACGTGCTCCGTTTTTTGAATCCTGTGGTTGGACTGCAGGATGTCGCGCCCGGCTTCGGTGGCCAGAAACAGGTAGCCGCGCTCGTGGAAGCCCACCTCCGGCACCTCGCCGTCCACTGTCAGGTAGTCGGCAATGTGCTTCAGGAAATGGCTGCCGAACTGCGAGAGCCGGATGTTCTCCGGGGTGGAGAACTGGTGGCGAATGGACGCGGCAGACAGGGCGGTGGCGCATTTCTCATAGGAAAAATCTTGCTCCAGCACCAGCACCCGGCCCTTGAAATCCGGCTGCGAGGCCAGAAAAAAGGCGGCCGAGCTACCCACAGCGGCCCCGCCAACGATCAGAACATCGGTTTTTTGCATGATTTTGAAGGTTTCATTTAAATTTGTAGAAAATATACACCATCGGAAACATTTGTGCATAATTGGAGACTTGAAATCCGAAATTCAGCACCAACGCAACCCCAACGGAGCCTCCCGCATGTCTGATGCCAACACCTTGATAAACCCTTTGCTGCAATCCCTGGGCGTGGATGCCAGCCGCCTGAGCGGTGGAACCTTGACCGTGCGCTCGCCCATCGACGGTACGCTGCTGGCCAACCTGGCGCCCGACACCGCCGAGACGGTCACGCAAAAAATAGCCCAGGCGCAGGCCGCCTATCAGCAGTGGCGCCTGGTGCCCGCCCCCGCACGCGGCGAGTTGATCCGCCTGCTGGGCGAGGAGCTGCGCTCCGCCAAGACCGAACTGGGCCAGCTGGTGACGCTGGAAGCCGGCAAAATCCTGTCCGAAGGTCTGGGCGAGGTGCAGGAGATGATCGACATCTGCGACTTCGCCGTGGGCCTGTCGCGCCAGCAATATGGCCTCACGATTGCCAGCGAGCGCCCCGGCCACCGCATGATGGAAACCTGGCATCCGCTGGGTGTGGTCGGCGTCATCAGCGCCTTCAACTTCCCCGTGGCGGTCTGGTCTTGGAACACGGCCCTGGCCATCGTCTGCGGCGATGCCGTGGTCTGGAAGCCCTCGGAAAAAACCCCGCTCACCGCCCTGGCCAGCCAGGCGCTGTTTGAGCGCGCGCTGAAGCGCTTTGCGGCCAACGGCGGCCAGGCCCCGGCACACCTCTCCCAAGTGCTCATCGGCACCCGCGAGGTTGGCCAGACGCTGGTGGACGATGCACGCGTAGCACTCGTCTCCGCCACCGGCAGCACCCGCATGGGCCGCGAAGTGGGCCCGCGTGTGGCGCAGCGCTTCGGGCGCAGCCTGCTGGAGCTGGGCGGCAACAACGCCGTGGTGGTCGCACCCTCGGCCGACCTGGACATGGCGGTGCGCGGCATTCTGTTTGCCGCCGTCGGTACCGCCGGCCAGCGTTGCACCTCCACACGCCGCCTGATCGTGCACGAGAGCGTGCGCCAACAGCTGGTGGCGCAGCTCAAGAAGGCTTATGCGGCGTTACCCATCGGCACACCGCTGACCGCCGGCAATCTGGTCGGCCCGCTGATCGACAAAGGCAGCTTTGACGGCATGCAGGCCGCGCTGCAACAGGCGCGCACCGAAGGTGGCACCGTGTTCGGCGGCGAGCGGGTTTTGGTCGATCAGTTCCCCAACGCCTACTACGTCACCCCCTCGATGGTGGAAATGCCGGCCCAGACGGCGGTGGTCTGTCACGAAACCTTTGCGCCCATCCTCTACGTGATGTCCTACAGCACACTCGAGGAAGCCATCGCCCTGCAGAACGGCGTGCCGCAAGGCCTGTCGTCGGCCATCTTCACGCTGAACCTGCGCGAGGCCGAAACCTTTCTCTCCACCGGTGGTTCGGACTGCGGTATTGCCAACGTCAACATCGGCACCTCGGGCGCGGAGATTGGCGGCGCCTTTGGCGGCGAGAAGGAAACCGGCGGCGGGCGCGAATCCGGCTCGGACGCCTGGCGCGCCTATATGCGCCGCGCTACCAACACCATCAATTACTCCAACGAACTGCCGCTGGCGCAGGGCGTGAAGTTCGACGTCTGAACTTCTCCCGCATCTCCCTTCCCTCCCCCTGCCTAACCGCTCGCTGGCAACGAGTTTTTGAAAATAAATGGACACAGCTATGAAATTCACACTTCAAAAAACCCTGGTCAGCGCAGCGCTGGTTGCCGCCTTTGCCGCTGGTGGCGCGGCCTGGGCGCAGACCGTCAAGATCGCCGTGGCCGGCCCCATGACCGGTGGCGCAGCATCGTATGGCGAAGAAATGAAAAAGGGCGCGCAGATGGCGGCCGACGACATCAATGCCGCCGGTGGCATCAATGGCAAGAAGATCGAGCTGGTGTTTGGCGATGACTCCTGCGAGCCCAAGCAGGCCGTGGCGGTGGCCTCGCGCCTGATCGAAAAAGACAAGGTGGCCGCCGTGGTGGGCCACTTCTGCTCATCGAGCACCATGCCCGCCTCGGACGTGTATGCCGAAGCCGACATGCTGATGATCACCCCCGCCTCCACCAACCCCAAGGTCACCGACCGCAAGCTGCCCAGCATCATGCGCGTGTGCGGACGTGACGACCAGCAGGGCTTTGTGGCGGCCAACTACATTGTTGACAAGCTCAAAGCCAAGCGCATTGCCATGGTGCACGACAAGGACACCTACGGCCAGGGCATCGTCGATGCCACCCGTGCACAGCTGGGCAAACGCGGCGTCAAGGAAGTGCTGTACGAGGGCCTGACCCGTGGCGAGAAAGACTTCAACGCCCTGGTCACCAAGATCAAATCCACCAACCCCGACCTGGTGTACTTCGGCGGTCTGTCTGCCGAAGCCGGCACGCTGTTGCGCCAACTGCGCGAGCAGGGTCTGAACACCCCCTTCATGTCGGCCGACGGTGCGGTGGACGCCTCCTTGCCAACATCGGCTGGCGGCACCGCCATCCTCAAGGGCATGCTGATCACCTTTGGTGACGATCCGCGCGACAACCCCACAGGCAAGGCCGTGGTGCAGAAGTTCCGCGCCGCCGGCTTTGAGCCCGCCGGTTACACCATGTACACCTACATCGGCGTGCAGGCTGCGGCTGCGGCCATCAAGAACGCCAAGACCACCTCGGGCGCCGGCATGGCCAAGTGGCTCAAGGCCAACCCGGTGGACACCGTGCTGGGCAAGAAGGCCTGGGACGCCAATGGCGACCTGACCGTGGCCGACTACGTGGTCTATGAGTACAAGGCCGACGGCACCTACGCCAAGGTCGCCAAGTAAGCCCGCCGCGCAGAGAAAGACCAGGCCATGGATCTGCACATACTCGCCCAGCAAATCATCAACGGATTGGTGCTGGGCATGATCTATGGCCTGATTGCCGTGGGCTACACCATGGTGTACGGCGTCATCGGCATGGTCAACTTTGCGCATGGCGACATCTACATGGTGTCGGCCTACATCACCGGCATCACCATGAGTGTGCTGGCGTTTTTTCACATCCAGGCC
>CANFIH010000167.1 GCA_947446855.1 Burkholderiales bacterium | reverse complement strand
TGATTCTGTCTCAAAACCAAACTAATCCACCACCATACAGCTCCAACAGGCAAGCCTGCTCACCACAGCGGTCACTTTCGGTACAATCCCCCCAGCGCCAATTTGCTCCAGCTTGCAGGCGCTCTACAAATACAGCTAAAGACGGACCGATGTCTTTGGCATCTGATCCACTACAATTTCACATCCCATAGACTGCCTGTCGCGAACACCCGCTCCCGCGGCGTTGCCGCCGCCTAAAGTGGCTTTATCAGTTTACGATTTGTTTAAACCTCAGATCATGAATTACGCCCTCAATTAGCTTTTGTACTGCAGGAACAAATGCTTGGGATACATCGCCACAAGCCTTATCTCCAAGGAAACTCCCGGAGAAGCTGAAATTGGATTTGGTCGTATAACTTTCGTTTCGAGAGTTCGAAATTGTTAGTGATGTAATCCAATTACCATCAGTCATTCCTGAACTAAAGTCAATCTCCTCAAGTTTTCCATAGATTACAAGTTTCGAATTTTGATCATAAACACCTGCCTGCTTGAGTTCCGACACGAAAGCCTTTTCGATATAGGTTTCAAAACTCGGTTCAACAGTTACTGGTCCAACTGCACGGCATACGATCGATGAAAGTCCCGGCTTTACAGACTGAAATGCACTGATTGACACGGGCTTAATATTTTTCGCCCTTATTTCGTCAACGTTGCTTGCGGATGCACCATAAGGTAGGGTTTTGAAGGCGCAACCTGACAATAGACTCGCGGTTACTACGAAAATAAAGAGAGGAGATTTCATATGACGATTTTTTAAGGAAGGTGGAGCTGAGGCATTGTGACCGTCTGGGTGTGGCAATAACATCCCCCAAATGGGTGAACTCGTCGGAAGACCGCTTACGCGGCCCCTGAGACTTCCATCCCCATCCAGCCCACCCGCAGGCGAGATATCGGAGGCTCATAAGGATGACCCGCGTTGGGTGGACATGGGGGCCGCCGAAAAAAGCGCGGCCAGTGTCGAACGCGATGCGCTTCAGTGCGCGCGCATCTTGGCGCGCAGGCGGGCGATGGACTGGCTGTGCAGCTGGCAGATGCGCGACTCGGTCACGTCCAGCACGGCGGCGATTTCTTTCAGGTTCATGTCCTGCTCGTAGTACATGCTCATGATGTACTGCTCGCGCTCGGGCAGCAGCTTGATGGCGGCCACCAGGGCCTCGCGCAATTTGTGGTCGCGCAACATGTTCTGCGGGTCGGCGTCGGTGTCGGCCACATGGCGGTCCAGATAGGTGTCGTCGTCTTCGTTGCGGCGCGACATGTCTTCCAGGTAGACCAGCTGCGTGCCGCGCACCTTGCCCAGCAGGCTTTGGTAGTCGCTCAGGCTCAGGCCCAGCTCGGCGGCAATTTCCGACTCCTTGGGAATGCGGCCCAGGCGGTGTTCCACCCGGCGCATGGCGGTTTCTATGTCCTTCTGGCTTTTGCGCGAACCGCGTGACATCCAGTCGTTCTCACGCAACTCATCGAGCATGGCGCCGCGAATGCGCTGGGTGGCAAAGGTTTCAAACTGCACGCCCTGGGCTGACTCAAAGCGGGTCAGCGCATCGGCCAGGCCGATCAGGCCGACCTGGATCAGGTCATCCACTTCGACGCTGGGGGGCAATTTGGCCATCATGTGGTGGGCCAGACGGCGTACCAAAGGCATGTATTGCCTGATCAGCGCATTGCGGTCGAGTTGACCTTTGGCCGTGTACATCAATGGCTCCTGCTCATTTCCTTGAAACCGGGAATATCAAAACCGCTGTCAGTCGGGGCACTGCCTCGCAGCACCAGGGCATTTTCCAGCAAACGGGTGGCCAGGCGCCGCATTTCTGCGCTGAATTGCAACTCCGGCTGGGATGGATCGATGCGGATGGCGTTCACCTCATAAGACAGGAAGGTTCTGGCGCACTCGCTCAAGGCGTGGGCCACTCCCGCCGCTCCGGCTCCTCGGCCCGCTGCGGCGTCCTGCATCATATTCAAAATGGTGGGCTCCACCCGTGCTTTGCGCAACAGGCGCTTGAGCGCCAGGTAGCTGGTCAGCAAGGAACTTTTGCCGTTGGAGACGCTGAGCAGGGGGCGGATATCCGAGTCGGGCAGCAGTTTGACCAAACAGTCCACCCCGGCATACAGCACCAGCACGCCGTGGGTCTGGAAGGCCTGTCCCAGGCGCTGCAGACTGAGCGCGGGTTTGCTGCCCAGGGAGCACAAAGATTGCATGCCCAGCCCTGCCGGCAGCACGTTCCAGGCCGGGCCCGCGTCTTCCATCGGGCTGTGGCCGAACGCGTAGTCCAGCACTTGCTGCAGGCCCGGGTTGTGCACGGATTCGTTCTCCGTGGCATCCAGTACGGTGACGCCGTAGCCCATGTCGGACAGCGCGCTGCTGAGTTGCCACAACAGCGGCTGTTCGCTGCGCGCGTCGCCATGGGCCACCACCGCCAGCAGTTGCGGTGCCTCGGGCGCCGCCAGACCCAAAAGTCCGACCGCCTGGTTCAGCGGCACATCATGCATGGAACAAGGCCTGTGACGTGTTGCTGGCACCGGATTGGCTGAAGATGAAACCCAGGTCGGCGATCTTGGGGTCGTAGGCGGACGTGCCGGCCGAGCGCATGGAGGCACGCACCAGCTTGGTCGCCACGGCGGCCTCCCAGTCTTCGGGCACGCGCTGGCCGGTGGTCACACCCCGCAGCACCAGCTGGTGGCGAATGGCGGTGTCGAGGGCGGGCCCGAGTTTGACGGCTTCGTCGATCTTGGACAGGATGACTTGCTGACCGGCCGGCAGCTTGAAGTGGGCTACCGTGTCTTCCAGCGTGTCGCCATGGCCGCCGGCGTTGAGCACCAGCAGGCGCTTGACCTTGGGCAGGTCCAGCAGGTCCATCATGTCGCGCTTGCGCGGGTCGCGCGGGGCCAGGCCGGTGGTGTCAATCAGCACCATTTTTTTGTTGGACAACAGGCCCAGCAGGTCTTGCAGGGCGGCGCGGTCATGCGCCAGATGGGCCACGATGCCCAGCATTTTGCCGTAGGCGCGCAGTTGTTCCTGGGCACCCACGCGGTACGAGTCCAGCGTGATCAGGCCCACGCTGCTGGGGCCGTGCGTGCGGGCGCACAAGCCGGCCAGTTTGGCGGCGGTGGTGGTCTTGCCCACGCCGGTCGCGCCCACCAGGGCGAACACGCCGCCCTCCTGGTGCAGGGCCACGCCATTGGCATCGGTGTGCAGGTTGCGCTCCAGCACATCCATCACCCATTGCATGGATTGGGCCGGATCGGCAGCTTCGGGCATGCGCTCCAGAATCGTGCGTGCCAGCGTGGGCGAGTAGCCGGCCCGGATCAGCTTGAGCATCAGGTTGGCCTGGATCGGGTTCTGGCGCGCCTGGCCCAGCCAGTTCAGGGTGTTGAAGCGGTCTTCAATCAGGTCCTTCATGGCATTGAGTTCGCGGCTGATGCTGGGCGACAGCGCAGTGGCCGCCTCAGGCTCCTGGCGCGGCTTGGGGCTGACTTTGATGATGGTTTGGCGCGGCTCGGCTGCAGCGGCTTGCTGCAGCTTGTGGGCAGCCGGGCGCGGCTCCTGCGGGCGCGGGGCGGGGGCCTCATCGCGCGGCACCTGGATCTGTGGGTTGCCCGCACTTTCTTCCTGGCGCCGGCGTGCCATGCGCTCGCGCACATAGTCTTGGAAGGACAGGGTGCTCATGGCCAGTTGCTCGGTGTCTTCTTCCACCGCAGTGGCCACTTCTTTGTAGCTGGGCTCGGCCTGGCGCTGCGGGGCCGGCTGCTGTTGGCCCTGGCCGAAGCCGCTGCTGCCGTGGTCCAGCGCGCTCAGGCTGTCTTCCCCGGTTGCCACCACTTCCACCCCGTTTTCAATCGGGCGGTTCGACAAGATCAGCGTGCCATCGCCAAAGGCCTGGCGGGCCTTGGCCAGGGCTTCACGGGACGTTGCGGCGGTAAAGCGTTGGATGTTCATGTTGCACCTCGGAGAATCGGACCAATGCGGATGGTGTGTGTTTCGGGGATTTCGCTGTGTCCCAGCACTTGCAGGCGGGGCGCCACGCGGCGCAGCAGGCGGGCAATCGAGCCGCGGATCTGGTCAGGCACCAGCAGGCAGGCGGGCAGGCCGATTTCTTCCTGCTTCATGGCGGTTTCGGCGGCGGTGCGCGACAGCATGTCGGCCACACCGGGGTCCAGTGCCGGGCCGGCGCTGTTGCCCAGGGCTTGCACCAGCAGGCGCTCCAGGCCGGGGTCGATGGCAATCACATTGAGCTCGCGGGTGGGGCCGTAGATTTGTTGCACGATGGCCGGCGACAGCGCCACGCGCACCCGCTTGGCCAGCTCGGCCGGGTCGGTGGTGCTGGTGGCGTGCTCGGCAATCGATTCGATGATGGTGCGGATGTCGCGGATGTGCACGGCCTCGTCCAGCAGCAGCTGCAGCACTTTCTGAAAGACGGCAATCGACACCATTTTGGGCACGACTTCTTCGATCAGTTTGGGGGCCAGTTTGGCAACGTGTTCCACGAGCTGTTGGGTCTCTGTTCGGCTGAGTAATTTGGAGGCTTGCACTTGCATCAAGTGTGACAAATGGGTGGCCATGACAGTCTCTGAATCAACCACGGTAAAACCGGCCATTTGCGCCGCTTCCTTTTGCTTGTCGTCGATCCAGTGGGCTGGCAGGCCAAAGGCGGGATCGGTGGTGGGCGTGCCGATCAGCGGGGTGGTGATGCCACCGGGGTTGATGGCCAGAAACATATTCGGGAAGGCTTCACCCTCGCCGACGATCACCCCGCGCAGGGTGATGCGGTAGGCGCTGGGTTTGAGTTCCAGGTTGTCGCGCACATGCACGGAGGGCGGCAAAAATCCCACCTCTTGTGCAAACTTGCGCCGCACACCCTTGATGCGGTTGAGCAGGTCGCCCTGGCGCGTCTTGTCGACCAGCGCAATCAGGCGGTAACCCAGCTCCAGGCCGAGCTGGTCCACGGGCTGCAAATCGTCCCAGGAGGCTTCGCCGTCATTGCCTGGGGCTACCGGCGCCACCTCTTCTGCCACGCTCACCGCCGGGCGGTTGGCCAGTGTCCAGGCGCCGTAAAACAGCACCGCGGCAATGGCCAGAAACACAAAGTGCGGCATGTTGGGGATGATGCCCAGCACGAACATGATGGTGGCCGTAATGGCCAGCACGCGCGGCGAGGCAAACATCTGACCCACGATCTGTTTGCCGATGTCGTTTTCCTTGCCCACGCGCGACACCACCATGGCCGCGGCCACCGAGATCAGCAGGCCCGGAATCTGCGCCACCAGCGCATCACCCACGGCCAGCAGGATGTAGGTGTTGGCAGCCTCGCTGGCGCTCAGGTCATGCTGCAGCACACCGACCGTCAGGCCGCCAAAGATGTTGATCAGCAGAATCAAGATGCCGGCTACCGCGTCGCCACGCACGAATTTGGAGGCACCGTCCATGGAGCCGAAGAAGTCGGCTTCCTCGCCCACTTCGGCGCGGCGGCGCTTGGCTTCTTTTTCGTCAATCAGGCCGGCGTTGAGGTCGGCGTCCACCGCCATTTGCTTGCCGGGCATGGCGTCCAGGGTGAAGCGGGCAGAGACCTCGGCAATGCGCTCCGAACCCTTGGTCACCACCACAAAGTTGATCACCACCAGAATCGCAAACACGATCAGACCCACGGCAAAGTTGCCGCCAATCAGGAAGTGGCCAAAAGCCTCGATCACGGCGCCGGCAGCGCCCGCGCCGGTGTGGCCCTCGAGCAGCACCACCCGCGTGGAGGCCACGTTGAGCGACAGGCGCATCAGCGTGGTCAGCAGCAGCACGCTGGGGAAGGCGGCAAAGTCCAGCGGACGCACCATGTAGGCCGCCACCATCATCACCATCAGCGCCACGGCGATGTTGATGGTGAAGAAAGCATCCAGCAACATGGGCGGCAGCGGCAGCACCATCATGGCCAGAATGGCCACCACCAGCATGGGGGCGGCCGCACCCTGGACCACGCCAGCGTTGTTGCCGTACCAGGTCTGCAGATTTTTCAGTTGGGCGTTCATGCGGTCACCGCCTTCAGGGTGTTGGATTGCGGATCAAGTTCCGGCGGCACAAAGGGCTGTGGCACCTCGTCGGGCATGGGGCCTTCGCCCTTCAGGGCGGCGCGCAGGCGGTAGACATAGGCAAGCACCTGGGCCACGGCGCCGTACAGTGCCGAAGGAATGTCGCGGTCCAGATCGGCATTGGCATACAGGGCGCGGGCCAGCATGGGCGACTGCAGCACGGGAATCGAATGGTTGCGGGCAATGTCCCGGATCTTCAGGGCCATCAAATCGGCGCCCTTGGAAATCACGCGCGGCGCGGCCATGGTCTTCTCGTCGTACTGGATGGCCACGGCAAAGTGGGTCGGGTTCATCACCACAAAATCGGCCTTGGGCACGGCGGTGACGCTGCTTTTTTGCGACAGGTCGCGCTGGCGCTGGCGCATCTTCTGCTTCATCTGCGGATTGCCGTCGCTCTCCTTGCCTTCCTGCTTCACTTCCTGGTGCGACATCTTCATCTCGCCCTTGTGCAGAAAGCTTTGCAGCGGCACGTCCACCATGGCGGCCAGCAGCAGTACCAGCAGCATCAGGCCCAGGCCGCCGGTAATCCATTGCGTCAAATGCGCCACGGCCGAGGTGGAGGGTTGCAGGATCAAGGCGGCCATGGACACCAGGCCGTTGCGCAGGAATAGCGCCGCTATGGTGAACAGCACGGAGGTGATCAGCAGCATCTTGGCCGTGGTGATCAGCTTCTTTTTGCTGACCAGATTGCCAAAGCCCTTGAGCGGGTTGAGGCGGCTGAAATCGGGCATCAGCGGCGTCAGGCTGGTGACCCAGCCGCCGGCTGCCACAGCCGAAAGGATGATGGCCGTCATGACAATGGCGGCAAAGACGGCACAAGCAACCAGACCCACGGTGACGGAGTCGCTCAGGCGGGTGAAAACCGTCAAGGTGGACTGCAGCGTGGCGGCGTCAAAGCTGAGTTGGCGGCCCATGTCCAGGCGCAAATGCTCGAACACGCGGGGCGCCAGCACCAGAATGGCCAAGCCGCCCACACCCAGCACGGCCAGATGGGTCAGGTCTTCGGAACGGCTGACCTGGCCGTCGTCACGCGCTTTTTGAAGCTTGCGTTGCGAGGCGGGTAAATTGCGGTCTTGGCTTCCGGATTCCATGGTGCGAACTTTGTGTGGTTCGTACCATTGTCGTGAGCGACCTGCGGAACTAAAGGCTAAATAGCGGGGCAAAAACCCGCTTGATCAAAACGATTCCAGAACCCGGCGCCGTGCCGCCTCAAGCCGGATTAGCCCCTTGACGGCCAGCGGAGCACAGGCAGTGGCAAGCGTGGGGCTAGAAGCCCAGACTGGCCAGCAAGTCGTCCACTTCGGACTGGTTGGTCACCACATCCGGGTTGTCTTCGGTGCTCACCACCGGGCCGTCCAGCGCGGGCGTGTAGGGCTCATGCGCTGAAGGCGCCTTGACCGTGGCGTCTGGCGGCGCGGTCTGGATCAGCAGTTGCACCAGCTGCTCTTCAATGTTGGCGGCCAGGTTCACCACCTTGGCAATGACCTGGCCGGTGAGGTCGTGAAAGTCCTGCGCCATCATGATGGCGGTGAGGTGCTGCTCGACCTGGCGGCTGGCTTTGTCCACGTCTTCAATAAAGTTCATCACATGGCCCTTGGCCACGGCGGCCACCGGGTCTTTGACGATGAGCTGGCCGATGCGGTGCGTCTCGGCCTTGATGAAGTCGTGCTGGGCCTTGGCCTGGTCCACCTCGTTGAGCACTTTTTCGGCCGCTTCGCCGGTCAGGCGGGCGATGTAGGACAGGCGGCTTTTGGCATCCGGCAGTTCGCCGGCCCAGTTTTGCACCTTGGCGGTCAGGCCCAGGCCGTTGAGGGAGTCGTGCAACTGGCGCGTCAGCGCGCCAATTTGCTGGTGCACATCGAGTGCGGTGGCTTCTGCCTCGGTGGGGGTGGGGTGCTGCGTGGCCATGGCTATTTCAGGCCCAGTTTGGTCAGGATGTTGTTGACCTTGTCTTCCAGCGTGGCCTTGGTAAAGGGCTTGACGATGTAGCCGGCCGCACCCTGTTGGGCGGCCATGACGATGTCTTCCTTGCGGGCCTCGGCGGTCACCATCAGCACCGGCAGGTGCTTGAGCTTCTCGTCTTTTTTGATTTCGGACAGCAACTGGAAGCCGTTCATGTTCGGCATATTGATGTCGCTGACCACAAAGTCAAAGGTGCTGTTGCGCAGTTTTTGCATGGCAATGACACCGTCTTCGGCTTCATCGGCGTCGGCGTAGCCACTTTCTTTGAGCAGGTTGCGCACGATCCGGCGCATGGTCGAGAAGTCATCAACGATAAGGAAGCGCAATTCTTTGGACATGACAATCTCTTTCGCGGGCGAATTTTTTATTAACGACGAGTATCACCGAAATTTTCCGGCATTACGGCGCGGATTTCGCGGCCGGCGCGGCCGCTTCGGTTTCAGGGCCCACCTCCGGGCGCGGGACTCCCAGCAGGCGCTCCTCGGCCTCCCGGGTCATGACCAGCAGGCTGATGCGCCGGTTGCTCGGAGAGAGCGGGTTTTCGGGGTCATAGGGCAGGCTGGAGCCCATGCCCACCACGCGTGCCAGTTTGCTCTCGGGCATGCCGGCGGCCATCAGTTCGCGGCGCGAGGCGTTGGCGCGGTCGGCCGACAGTTCCCAGTTGCTGTAGCCGCGTGCGGCGTTACCGTAAGACTGGCGGTCGGTGTGGCCGTCCAGGCTGATCTTGTTTTCCACGTCCAGCAGGGTGATGCCGATCTCGCGCAGGATGTCGTGCATATAGGGCTTGACGGTGGCACTGCCGCTGTCAAACATGGGGCGCTTCTGGTCATCCACGATCTGGATTTGCAGCCCGTCAGGCGTAATTTGCAGCTTGATCTGGGCGCTGAACTCGGCCAGCTTGCTGTTGTTGGAGATGGCTGCTGCGATCTTGGCGCTCAGGGTGGAGAGCCT
>CANFIH010000166.1 GCA_947446855.1 Burkholderiales bacterium | reverse complement strand
CAATAGATCATGTGCCCGAGTGGTGAAATAGGTAGACACATCGGACTTAAAATCCGCCGCTTCGTGAATAACGGGCGTACCGGTTCGATTCCGGTCTCGGGCACCATTTGATAGTTTCAGACAGTCTCACAACCCTTCAAACCCGCTTAGTCCTATAGCTACAGCGGGTTTTTTCTTGCCTCAAGTAGTCTCAGGGGGTAACATGACATACCAACAAATTGACGGTACTTGTGTTGGTACTTGGCAGATACTAGCAATCGAGATACCAACAAAGGGACGTTATGGCACTGACAGACACCTTCGTGAAAAACATCAAGCCCACAGGCACATCCGTGGGCGTCAAGCACAGCGATGGGCAAGGGCTGTATCTGCACGTCAAGGACGCAGGAAAGTATTGGCGCATGAGCTACCGATTCGACGGAAAGCAACGAACGCTGGCGCTGGGAACCTATCCAGAGGTCTCACTACTCAAGGCCAGACAGCGCCGTGAAAAGGCCCGTGAACTGCTTGCAGACGGCATCGACCCCAGCGCAGCCAAGAAGGAAGAAAAGGCCGTGAAGCTGGCCGCGTCCGCAAACACTTTTGAAGTAGTGGCCCGTGAGTGGCTCGGGAAGACCGCTGGCGAGCGCATGGCAAGCACCCACGGCAAGGTCACGACATGGCTGGAGAAGGACGTTTTTCCCCACATTGGCAAGATGCCCATATCCACCATCGGGCCGCGTGATGTGCTGGCAGGATTGCGCCACATGGAGGGCAGGGGGGCGCTGGACAGCGTGCAGCGGGTCAAGCAGATATGTGGGCAGGTGTTCCGCTACGCCGTTGCCAGTGGCTCCGCCGAACGTGACGTTACCCAAGACCTCAAGGGCGCTTTGGCGAAGCCGGTGGCTCGTCACTTCGCAGCCATCACAGAGCCAAAGAAAGCCGGGGACTTGCTGCGCTCTATATTTGCCTATCAGGGACACCCGTACACGGTGGCGGCGCTAAAGCTCTCGCCGCTGGTGTTTGTGCGCCCTGGTGAGCTTCGTACTGCCGAATGGGCAGAGATTGACCTGGACGCAGCTGAGTGGCGCATCCCTGGCAGCAAAATGAAAATGAAGGTGGACCATATGGTGCCGCTTTCCACTCAGGCCGTGGAGATTCTGCGTACCGTCCAGCCACTGACCGGGCACGGAAAATACGTTTTCCCCGGCTTGCGCACCGGTGAGCGCCCGATGAGCGAAAACACCATTAACGCGGCATTGCGGGGCATGGGCTATGCAGAGAACGTGCACAGCGCCCACGGGTTTCGGGCGATGGCTCGCACCATCATGGACGAGGTGCTGGACGAGCGCGTAGACCTTATCGAACACCAGTTGGCCCATGCCGTCAAAGACCCCAACGGACGCGCCTACAACCGCACGGCGCACCTGCCCGCACGCAGGGAGATGATGCAGCGATGGGCAGACTACTTAGACAGGCTGCGCATCGGTGCTGAGGTCCTTCCGTTCAAGGCAGCAAGCTGATTCATGCGGCGCTCTGGCGCATGTTTTCCAGTGCAAAAAAGGTAGGGCTGGCATGTGCGGTAACACAACACCAGCCCCTGACTACAACATAAATGAAGCATGAAAATGGCTGATATCACTGTAGACCAAAAGCAACTGCCGGAGCAAATCCGTACCATCAGGCATGCCCTTCATATCGGCCTGGACAGCTTCGGAGAGGTCGAGCGGTTCTTTGAACATCACGATGGTTTGCTGCGCTTTGGGGGCCCTCCAGACCCCTTGCTGCGGCCTATACACCCAACGGGCACCAGCAACTCCGTGTCGGCCTTTGCTGCTGTGCTGCGAGAGCTAGACATGATCGAGCCAGAGCTACTCTGACCAACGACAGGACCAGCGATATTGCATTTCGCCCCAGCTAGGTTTAGCGGCTGAAAAGCGGGAACCTTCACCTGCCTGCTGGGGCTCCTTGATGAAGCAGCACCTCGAAGGGGCGCGACCGTGAAAACCATAAACCTGCCTGCGGGCGCTACCCATGTGCTGTATGGCGACCTTGCGCATTTAATTGCAGATGCACTGTGGCCGACCAGTGGCGAAGATGACGAAAGATTGGGGTACGGGCTTACCCGGGTTGCTTTGGATAATGAATTAAAGCAGGCTGTCCAGTCTGGCGCGTTGCACGTAAAAGACCCGCTGACATGTGGGACGCATGCCTTCCCAATCGGTCAGGCGCTGCTGTCTTCATTGGTGACGGTTGCCGACCTTAGCGACTATGTTGCCGACCGTGGCATTACCGTGCCGGTTGAAACAGCGGAGCAGTCCGGGCAACAAAGCGGGAAGAACGGCAAGAGGTGGAACCCGGCCCTCATCAGCGAGGTAAGAGACTATCGTGCCAGCCACACAGAAAAGGAGACGGCTGAAAAGTATGGCGTTTCGGGGAGCTTGATACGTCGTAAATTGGCACCTCCAAAGAAGGCCAAGGCACAGCCATTTGATCGCCTCGGTAGCATGAAAAAGTAAATTCCAAGGAGTTGCGGGAGTTGCGGGTCCGCCGCTGAGACCCGCATGAAATAAGGCTTTGCAGACCGCAACCCCAGTTGCGGTTTTGACTGAAACTGGGATTGCGCCCCGAAAGTTCGTTCGTCACTTCACTACAAAGGACGAAACGACATGCCATCTCTTACCGCGTCAAATTTTGACAATCTCCCTGACACAGCCTTCACGCGCCAGCCCCAGGTGCTTGAGGTCGTGCCATTTTCCTCTGCAACGCTCTGGCGCAAATGCAAGGACGGAACCTTCCCGAAGCCCACGAAGCTCTCCGAGCGCGTGACGGCATGGCGCTGCGGTGACATCCGCAAGTGGCTAGCCGCACAAGCCGGAAGTGCAGCATGAGAGCTGCGCTGCTGGCGCTGGCACTGCGCATCTGGTGTGCCACACCGTCTCGTTGGTGGAGAGCGACAAAATGAAAACGCCCGACCCTACAAAAGCAGAATCGAGCGCCCTGAACAGTCGCAATTCTATGCCACAGCCGAACTTCACGCCCAGGGAAATGCGTTGCTTGGACGGGCTCTGGCTCGGCCCGGTGATGCGCTACGACCTTAATGGCATCATCGGGACTACCAACGCCCCACAGACCGTGTTTCAGCTACGCGCCAAGGGCGTCAGCATCCAATGCGAGGACGTTCAGCAGATTGACCGCGACGGGCACAAATGCTACCCCGGGCGCTACTCCTTGACCGACGAGGGCCGCGAGTCACTCCGCGCCTGGGGGTGGTAAAAATGGCAGAAAATAGTGCAGACGCGATTTTCAAAATCGGCAGCGTGAGCCTGTCCACGAGGCGAAAAGGGGGGCCGTGTTCGTTGCTCAATGCTGCTCGGCACTTGAGCCGCGAGATACAGGCAGAGATGGGTGCTACTGCGAAGATTGACCCAACGCGTACCCATCTGAATGTGCGGGTTGCTGGCCCCCAAGCCGCTGCGGAAGTCGTGGAACTTGCTGGCGCTGCGGCGCGGAGGGCGGGTGTCGATGTGTCGAGCCTGAAGCGGGATTACTGCCAAGCCATCGAGTTGCTGTTCTGCCTGCCTGCAGGCGCTGCGATTGGGTCCGAGAAGTACTTTCGCAACTGCCTTGACTGGTGCGCAGAGATGCTGGCCGGTGTCGTTGTGCTGTGTGCGGTAGTGCATCACGACGAAGACCACCCGCACATGCATGTGCTGCTGTCGCCATTCAAGGCGGGGGTAAGCATTGCCCGAGATGTGAAGTCGGCCAAGTCGGTGCATGCGTTGGTGGTGTCGTTCTTTGACAAGGTGGCTGGGCCTGCAGGTCTTAAGCGTGGTGGGGCCAAGCTCTACGGGAAAGCCAAGGAGGCTGCGGTGGCGATGGTCTTGCAGCGCCTCACCGATGAGGGTGTGCGCCGATCCGCAGGCTGGCCTAGTATTCGCGCCAGCGTGGAGAGCAATGTCATGTCGTACATGGTTGACTACGGCATAGGTGGGGACGATGTGAGGGCTATAGTCCTTCGCGCCGGTGGTCCAGGGGCTATAGTCCTTTCGGAAGCATCAGGCGAGCCTGTGGATAACTTGGCCCAGAATGATGAAGGACTATCCTGTGTAGTCCTTCTCCCGCAAACGCAGCCACTCGCCCCCCAAAACACACCCCCAGAGCTTGCCCCAGTGCGGCATGCCGATTTGTCAACAAGGACGGGGCTGGCCGTAGTCGGCGATGCTGAACAGACTCAACTGAGTACGCGCCAGCGCCCGGACATCATTGTCGGCAACATGGAAGGCCGACGGCAAGTAGCGAGAGAGGCCCAGGAGCGTGCGATTGCCATCCATGCACCCAGTGTGACAGCCATTGCCTTCAAGCGCCCTGGAGAGGTATATGTGGCCCGTGAGGACGTGGAGCCACTGCCGCAGGATTGGTGACCATGAGCATCCAGGGCGATGAAGCCAGGACCGGCAACTGCAGCAAATCCGATTTGACACGAGCCATCAACCGGCAGGCGCACCGGCTGGCCGCACAGTCGTTCCTAGCCTACAGAGAAAGGCTGCAACGGATAGCGCATGAGGCGCTGGCGCAGGGTCAAGGCCTCGATGCGGCCTTGCGTGCCATCAAAGCAACAGGGCTACATGACGCCACCTCGAATGGCTGAAACCAGACATTTCCCCGCATTACGCGCACGTGCGCGAGGCGGCGTGCCCTTGAAAATCTATCGGAAAAATCAGTTGGAGCGGTTCATAGCGCCGCGACTGGAATCACAGGGTGTCACTGCATATCGTAAGTTCAATTGTGGCCAGGGGCACGCCCAACCAATATTCGCTATCGACTTCAGCGACCGAAAAGCGTCATACTTCAAAACACCTACTATCGGGAGACCGCCAGTGATATCGCAAAGCGACTCTGACAAAGAGCTTCAGGCCAAATACGACAAGCTCAGTGATGACTACAAGCTAGTGGTGGAAGCAGTGCACAAGAGCCTTCCTGGGTGCTGGAAGCTTGACCTATGCAAGGCCATGCAGGCCGTGTACGACGCTATGAAAAAAGAGCAAGGCCTATGACCCTACTTGATGCACTCGGTCCACGTCCAGGGTGCCATAAGTCCGGTCTTCTGGTCTGCGTGGATTGTGTCTGCAAGACTCGCGAATCGGTTGGCATCTCCGTAGGGTCCATAGTTCACCCAGGAGTTCTGGCCACCAAGTTCACTTGCAGCCGTAGGCAGCGCATCCGGCGAGTACATCCTGGCGTCGGATTGGAACGCGGCCTCCTTTCCGCCTGCACGGAAGCCAACATCGTGAGCCGCATGTCCATAGACGTCAAGCATCCCGTAGGTATGGCGGAACTGTTTGCGAAACTCAGAGTCACTCCAGTCATCAAGCGGCAGAATGTTTGTATTTTTTTGTCCATGAGATGCTCCTATGAATGATATGGAAACTGCCACCGCAGTAATTTTGTCGCTGAGAGACTCAGCCGCAGATTGGTACAACGATGGGCATGAGGAGCCAGCAGGAGAACTTGTCGAGCTACTGCGTGACCTGGTAAGAAAGCATGACATACCTATTGACCTGCAGAATGACTTACCTAGCCTCTAACGACCTGCAAAAGTGTGACTTCATAGCATCATGTAATGGGCAACTTCTGGGCCAATGCCTATGCACGGTGAGGTCTGAGAGACATCTGCATAGAGTGCAACCGTAGCTTTGTTGCGCCAGTAGGCCAGCACTGCCGTGGTTTGGTCCAGCACGCTGCCATGGCCCTCGTCAAGAGCGGTTCCCAGGTGACCGGCGAGCGCCCCGAAGGTCTGTGCCGTCACCGGATGGCAGAATTTTTGCGCATCTGTGTTTCAGTGTTTCTTTTATCCATGAAGGACTCCTATGACTGACCTTGAACGTGTGCTGGCAATGCTCAAAGAGATGCTTGATACCGCCCTAGACCTTGAGAGCCAGGACTTTATGCCAACGGCATCTGAGGCCCTTGTGGAGGCCATAGGAAACGTTGAAGGGATGATTGCGAGTCGCGCCGATAACGCTGAGCGGCGAGAAGGTCCACGGTAACGACTGCGGCGACCTACGCACCGGGGAAATGGTCAAAAGTACTTTTCTCTGAGTGCCCGCGCTAAGACCTGTTGGGCTTGGACTTGTTTTCCAGATAGCAAACCATCATAAATTTTAAGGATGAGGATTAGCTCCCGGAAGCGGTCAGCGGAAAGACGCTCATAATTTCTCTTAATGGTTAGGTAACACCAAAGGAGTTCTACTATGTCTTCCAGGGTTGTTCTCAAAATGCATACTTCGTTAGATGGCTTCGTGTGCACACCAACAGGAGATACCGAGTGGCTTTTCCAGCACATGGATGAGGTCGTTATCAATTGGGAAGTTGAGAGGCTCTGGCGAGCTGGTTTTCATGTCATGGGTAGGAGACTCTATGAAATCATGGCCTCTTACTGGCCTAATTCTTCAGAGCCGCCAGCCGCACCCATGAATGAAATTCCCAAAGTTGTTTTTTCCAATACCCTTAAGCACACGGCTTGGGGCAAGACACGAATTTCGAATGCCGACCTTTCATCCGAAATTGGTTTACTGAAGCAGCAAACTGAAAAAGATATTTTGGTTCACGGAGGTGCAGCTTTTGCCCAATCTCTTGCGCGGCTAAACCTTGTTGACGAATACCGTTTCCTCATTCATCCAATCACTTTGGGTAGCGGCAGGTCGACTTTTGACAGTCTGGTGCAACTTCGACTTGTATCCTCCCATGCGTTTCCATCCGGAGTTGTTGCCCTTTCTTACACGAAAACTTGAACTAAAAGGTAATCACGACTCATCTGAAAGCAAATGCACCCACGACGCAGAACAACGTGGCGAATCATTTGGCCCCGGCGAGCCTCGCCGCCGTGGCGACGAAGGCGGTTACTCCGAGCGCAACAGGCACCAATGCAAAGAAGGGCACTGTTGGGCGTCGGCTCATACCCTTGGATCGGCGAACGGTATTGAGCGTGAGATAGTTTTCCATCTCATGGTCGTCCACCATAAGGAGCATGGGCACAGCGCTCTCTGGGCACCAGAGAAAAGCATGCTGCCGGTACTTTCTGCATAGGTCATATCCAGAATCTGGGTATTCCATTTTCAGCACAAGGACGCTTTTTTCCTCCGGCCAGTTGCCGTCGGGGGCCTTGCCAACACCCTCGACAATGGAATCCATTGCAAGGTCTCGGAGTAGCTCTGTATGGGCTGCCTCGTTGACCTCTGTGGTTTGGGGGACGCTCAGTGGGTTGTAGGCAGTGATGAACATGCTGCACTTAGAGCCAGTCCTGTCATGCAGTTCTGACAATTCGGGGCAGTACTTCCCGACCCGCATCACAAATGGGTGCGGGCCAAGGACGTGGTACTCCGCAATGGCGTAGCTGGCCTTCAACTCTTGCATTTTTGTATCGGTCATTGCGGAACCCACTCCTTTAGACATTGGCGAAGTATGGTCTAAGTACCGCGCTGCGAGTTGTTGCGGGTGTTGGGCTTGCCAAGGATGCGGCATGGTGCCAGGATGTCGCCCACGCCCCAGTGGCTGATAGCCTTCGACAACCGATGAGAGAATTCGACACCTCGCTTGTCCGTGTGTGACCTTACGGAAGGGTAAAAATTGTGACAAATAAAGATGCAAAGAAGAGGCCGGTGTTTGTTGGCCCGAAGGAGCCAACGGCAAAGCAGGCCGCAAGGTACAGCGAAAAGAACCCGCACGCAGAGAGCGAGTTCTCATTTGTGAAGATGCTAGACGGGACATTGGTCAGGAAGACTGCTGGTCATGGGGGAAACCGTCAGCGGCTGTAGGGCGAGTGGAGTACCCCCACTAGGATATTCGCACCCGGCAGAGCACCTGCTAATAGGTGACCGCAAATGACATCGCAAAGCGAATCTGAACTGCAAGCCAAGTACGACTAGCGCAATGCGGACTGTCAGCTTTAGCGGGCGGTGTCAAAACAAATGGAGAATAAAACTTGAAACTTCTATCGCTGGTGGGCCTATTTTTAACAATATCCGTTCTGACTCTAACTAGTGCTCTAGGGCAAGCCATATTAAAAACCCCGGGAGGGTCAGCTGTTCAGATGCCGTCCGATTCCGAGTTGAAAGCTTCCTACTGTATCGCTGTTGTCAAAAACTGGCTTGGCGATGACGAAGTGCAAATTCATAATTCAGAGTTCAACATGAACAAAGAGATGGACTCTAAAAAAAAGTCGCAGTGGGCTCAGATTCTTCAAGCGAATATCAAAGAACGTGCAGAAGATGCAGACAATTTAAACCGTTTGCAATCTTTCCTAAATCCCAAGCTTTCCTTCTTGGAATCTAGATCACTTTCTTCGGCATACAAGCGAGGAGAGACGGATGTGGTATCAAACAAAAACAGTGGCACGAGCGAACAATGCATCGCGAAGTGCAAAGGCCAAGACGGCAACATTAATGTTGCTTGCACCAAGCAATGCATGGAAGCTGACCCGTTGTCGCACAGAGTGGCGCAATGCGGTAGTTTGGAGTTCCTCCCTTTTTAGAGGTTCTACGCTCAACCATTTGGAATTTCGATTTAAAGATTGGCGAAAGGGCACATGCAGGCCTTCAAGGAAATCCTAAGCCGAAATTCCAATTACGACTGACGCTGCAACCCAGTCAGCCCACCTCCCGGGTTGGTCGATTCCCCAGCGCGTGTGGTCGAGGCCCTGGCGATGGTGACAGCGATTGCCGTCTAGGTCTGATGTTTGCTTTGTATCGGCTTCGCAGTTTTGGCCTCTTCACCGTGGCACATTCGATCAACATAGTTTTAAACGCGGGTCACTTTTACAAATGATGGTACTTTTGACGGTACTTTTTCAAAGTGATTCCGAGAAAACCAGCATCCATGGGGGTTTGCGGCCAGAATATGGTTCCGGTCTCGGCACCAATTGATCATTTCATACAGTCTCACAACCCCTCAAACCCGCTTGGTTCTATAGCTACAGCGGGTTTTTTATCGAAATATAAGCGACCTTTGATCTTCAACAGCAAAAATGCAAAATTGAATCTT
>CANFIH010000165.1 GCA_947446855.1 Burkholderiales bacterium | reverse complement strand
CCAGATCAATGCCAATTGTCGTAATCTCCATGGTGGACGCTCCTTTCGCTTCGGGTGGTTAAGTAACACCCCCCACTTTGGCACTTAGATGCCGCTATTGGAAGGGGCGTCCATTCCATTGGCCCGGCGGCGAAACAGACCCCCACGCTCGCTCCCCTGCGTGGTGCTCCCTGCCCGTTATCCCCGCGGGTGATGTTGCGCGTGCAGTTGCGCCAGGCGCTCACGCGCCACGTGGGTGTAAATCGTGGTGGTGGAAATATCCACGTGGCCGAGTAACAGTTGCACGGCACGCAAATCGGCGCCATGGTTGAGCAAGTGGGTGGCAAAGGCATGACGCAGGGTATGGGGCGATAGCGGTGAGCGAATACCGGCGGCCAGCGCATATTTTTTCACCACGTACCAGAACATCACGCGTGACATGGCGCTGCCGGCGCTGGGGCCACGCACGGTGACAAACAAATCCTGCGTCTGTTTTCCCGCCAGCAACTCCTGCCGTGGCGCGCCCAGATACTGGCGCAGCCACTGCGCCGCCACCTCGCCAAAGGGCACCAGCCGCTCCTTGGAGCCCTTGCCCAGCACCCGCAGCACGTTGTCGTTCAGGCTGACGTTAAACACTTGCAGGTCCACCAACTCGCTCACGCGCAAGCCGCTGGCATACATCAGTTCCAGCATGGTGCGGTCGCGCAGACCCAGCGCGTTGGAGGTATCGGGCGCTGCCAGCAGGGCCTCCACCTGGGCTTCGGTGAGTGTCTTGGGCACGCGCAAGGCCTGTTTGGCGGATTGCAGTTTGAGCGTCGGGTCCGCAGCGATGCGGCCTTCGCGCAGGGCCCAGCGGAAGTAGCGCTTCAGCACCGTCAGACGCCGGTTCGCACTGCTGGCCTTGGTGCGGGCATGGCAATGGGCAAAGTAGGCCTGCAAGTTCACTTCCACCGTCTGGTCCAGGTCGCGTGCCTGCTCTGCCAGCCATGTGCCGTACAGCGTGAGATCGCGCCGATAGGCCGCCAGCGTGTTTTTGGAGAGCCCCTCTTCCAGCCAGATGGCATCAATAAACGTGTCGATGGCAGAAAGGCTGGAGACGAGGGTGCTGGACATGGCTGGCGCAGTGTAGCCGCGTACTTCGCTGGTATTCTCGAAGCGGTGAATTACGCGCAACTGCTCTTCCCCGACTTCGCTCTCATCCTGTGCGGCTTTCTGGTGTGCCGCTATACCTCGCTCAACCGCACCGTCTGGCAGCAGGTGGATTCGCTGGTGTACTTCTTCCTGTTTCCGGTGCTGCTGTTCCAGTCCATCAGCAAAACCACGCTGGATTGGCAGGCCGCCTCCAACCTCATCGCCGCAGGCCTGGGCGTGGGCGCCTGCGGCGTGGCCATGGCCTATGGGCTGCCGCATCTGCCCTGGCTGGGCCGCCATATCGAGCGGCGCCAGCACGCGGCCAGCGCGCAGGTGGGTTTTCGCTTCAACTCCTTCATAGGCCTGGCCATTGCCGAGCGCCTGGCCGGGGCGCAGGGGCTGCTGCTGATTGCCGTGCTGATCGGTGTGTGCGTGCCGCTGTTCAATATGGCGGCGGTATGGCCCATGGCGCGGCACGCCGAGCGCGGCTTCTGGCGCGAGCTGGTGCGCAACCCCTTGGTGCTGGCCACGGTGTCCGGCCTGGTGGCCAACGTGCTGGAGTTGCACATTCCGCACTGGGCCGAGCCCACGGTCACGCGCGTGGGCTCTGCGGCGCTGGCGCTGGGGCTGATGGCTGCCGGAGCAGGCATGCAGTTCGGCGCCCTGTCACGCGGCAAGGTCCTGGGCCTGGCAGTGCTGTCGGTGCGGCACTTCCTGACGCCCATCGTGGCCTGCTTCATGGCGCGGTGCTTTGGCCTGACCGAGCTGCAAACCACCATCCTGCTGGCCTTCTCGGCCCTGCCCACGGCCTCCACCGCCTATGTGCTGGCGGCGCGCATGGGCTATGACGGGGCCTATGTGGCCGGGTTGGTGACACTGTCCACGCTGCTGGGCATGGCCAGTCTGACCTTTGCCCTGGGCGTGCTGCGCGTCCTGCCGCCGCTCGGGCTCTGGTAAGGTCAGCACCTCACCAGCCAGACGCCTGCCCGCCGTGCCCCGATCCGAACCCATGTCCCCCGTAGCCAGCGTGCCTGCGCATGCCCCCGCATCCCTGCACATCCGCGATGTGACCTTGCAGCGCGGCGCCAACACGATTTTTTCGGGGCTGACCCTGGATTTAACCGATTCCCGTATCGGGCTGATCGGTGACAACGGCGCCGGCAAAAGCAGTCTGTTTCGCATGCTGTGTGGTCTGGATGTGCCGCAGCGCGGCAGCGTGCAAGTGCGGGGCCTGGAAGCCCGCACGGTGAGCCGCCAGCGCCCGGGGCTGGTGGGCATGATGTTTCAGAACCCGGATGAACAAATCATCTTCCCCACCGTGGCCGAAGAACTGGCCCTGGGCCTGAGCCCCAGCGGCATGCCGCGCAGCCAGGCGATAGCGCAGGCGCGTGCGTTTCTGGCCTCGCGCGGCATGGCCGCCTGGTCGGACCGCGCCATCGGCAGCCTGAGCCAGGGCCAACGCCAACATGTGTGCTGGCTGGCCCTGATGATTGCGTCGCCCGAGTTGCTGCTGCTGGACGAACCTTTTGCCAGCCTGGACCAACCCGGCCAGGCCCTGCTCGGCCTGGACATCGCCAGGGCCAGCCAACAGGTCATCGTGTCCACCCATTTGCTGGAGCATGTGCGCCCCTTCGCGCGGGTGATCTGGCTGGACCAGGGCCGGGTGCGCGCCGATGGTCCGGGCGAGCAGGTCTGCGCCGCTTACCAGGCCGACGTGGCCGCGCGCATTGCCGCGCAAGCCCTGTCCTACGCCTAGGCGCAACAGGCCATGGGAAGCCTCTACAGCGAACACCGCAGCTGGCTGCACGGCGTACCCGCCGCCGTCAAGCTGCTGCTGTTGGCCGTGCTGGGCACGGCGCAGTACGGGACCGGCAACCTCACCGTATTGGCCGTGGGCGCAGTCGCCAGCATCCTGCTGTTCATCAGCCTGGGCCGTGCCGTGCTGCCGGCGCGCAAGCTGGTGGCCTCGGTGTTGCTGGCCAGCCTGCTGATCGTGGCGTTTCACACCTGTTTGCACCAGGCCGCACTGGGCTGGATCAGCACGCTGCGGCTGCTCAGTGCCTCGCTGCTGGGCATTGCGCTCACGCTCACCACGCGCAGCGGCGATTTGCTGGACGTGCTGGAGCGTCTGCTCAGCCCCCTGCAAGGCCTGGGATTCAAGACCGAGCGCCTGGCTCTGCAACTGGCCATGATGCTGCGCTTTACCGAGCACTTCTTTGTGGTCTGGAAGCGCCTGGACGACGCCCACCGCCTGCGCACCGGCAAAGCCGGCGGCCTGCGCCTGCTGGCGCCACTCACCATCCAGATGCTGACCAGTGCACGCCGGGTAGCAGATACACTCGAAATGCGCATGGGCGAATAGCCCCGCCCCCCTCTTACCGACTTGCTGAACCCCATGAACTCTTCGCGCTCCCTGGCCCTGGTATCCCTGTTCGCCGCCCTGTTGGCCGTGTTTGGCCTGATCCCCAAAATTGACCTGCCCCTGGGCGTACCGATCACGCTGCAAACCCTGGGCGTGATGCTGGCCGGTTGCCTGCTGGGCCCCAAGCGCGCCCTGCAGGCCATGCTGCTGTTCCTCACCGCCGTGGCGCTGGGCCTGCCCCTGCTGTCGGGCGGACGCGGCGGCCTGGGTGTGTTCATGGCACCGGCCGCCGGCTACCTGATCGGCTGGCCGATTGGCGCCCTGGTCACCGGCCTGGTCATGACCGCCCTGCCCCAGGCCACCCCCAGGAGCACAGCCATCAGCGCCTTTTTTGCCTCGGCCGTAGGCGGCCTGCTGGTGGTACACGCGATGGGCGTTGCCGGGCTGGTCCAGATTGCCAACCTGAGCTGGACCCAGGCCTTCTTCGGCACCCTGGTGTTTGTGCCCGGTGACCTGCTGAAATGCGCGGTCTGCGCCCTGGTGGTTCACACCGTGGCACGTGGCCTGCCGGACTGGAACTTTGGCAGTCGCGCGCTGAAATGACGCCGGGCCAAGCCTCGGGCCTGGTCCATGCGCCGCTGGCGGACTGGGCACAGTCCCGTGGCGCGGCGATGGCCCTGCAAAGCGGCAGCCAGTCGCTCACCTTTGCCGAACTGCACGTTGCCGTGACGCAAGGGGCGCAAGCACTCACCCGGCAACAGGCCCCGGCCACCGTTCTGGTCGATAGCACCCGGCCCCTGCTGCAGCGGCTGGTGGACTTTCTGGGCATTGTTGCCAGCGGACGCTGTGCTGCCGTGGCCGACCCGGACTGGCCGGCCGCCGTGCTGCACAGCGTGCAAACCGCCCTGCCGGATGCCGCCGGCACCGTACTGCCAGCCCATCCCCTTGCGCCCTTTTACATCGGCTACACCTCCGGCAGCAGCGGACTGCCCAAGGGCTTCAGGCGCCACCACCAGTCCTGGGCCGAGAGCTTTCGCATCTGCCTGCAGGAGTTCGGGCCGGATGCAGCGGCCTGCATTCTGGCGCCCGGGCGCGACTCGCATTCGCTGTTTTTGTTCGGCATGTTGCTGGGCCTGTGGAGCGGCGGCGGTGTGGTGGTGCAAGAGCGCTTTTCGGCCAGCGCCGCGCTGGACACCCTGCGCAGCGGCCTGACGCCCGCACTCATCACGGCCCCCAGCCAGTTGATTCTGATGCTGGATGTGGCGCGGCACAAAGCCCTGGCGCCCATCGCGGCCGTGCGCCTGATCATGATCAGCGGCGCGCGCTGGATGCGCAACCGCACCGCCGCGTTGCGTGCGCTGTTCCCGTGCGCGCGCGTCGTCGAGTTTTATGGCGCCTCCGAGACCAGCTTTATTGCCTGGATGGACACCGACGAGGACAGCCCCGCCGCCGTGGTCGGCCGCCCCTTTGCCAACGTGCAAGTGCAAATACGCGAAGCGCCGGGTGAGGCGGCACATGCCGCGGGCACCGGCCTGATTTACGTGCGCAGCCCCATGCTGTTTATGGACTATGTGGGTGCAGGCGACGCCACGGCGGCGCTGCGCGATGGCGAATGGCTCTCGGTGCGCGATCTGGGCACGCTGGATGCCCAAGGTCGCCTCAGTCTGGCCGGGCGGCAAAACCGCATGCTGGTCACGCAGGGCAAAAACCTGTTTGCCGAAGAACTGGAAGCCGTGCTGGAGGCCCACCCGGCCATTGCACTGGCCTCGGTGCACGGCCTGGCGGACGCGCGGCGTGGCTCCCTGGTGGTGGCCATCATCCAGTGGGCTGACACGCCCCCGGCCACGCAGCCCCATGCCCTGCAACTGGTGGCCTGGTGCCGGCAAAGCCTGGAGCCCTTCAAGGCCCCCCGGAAAATTTTTGTCTGCAGCCACTGGCCACGCACCGCCAGCGGCAAGACCGACCACCCCGCCCTGGCGCGCAGCCTGCAGGAACTCGCCGGCGCCACTCCCACCGACACGCCATGCCTGCAGCCACTGCCCTGATTGCCGGCTGGGCGCGCAGCGCCGTGGCGCCGCTTGGTGGTGCCTTTCGTGCGCTGCAGGCGCATGAAATCGGCGCACCGGTGCTGCAAGCCATGCTGCAACGCGCCGGCATCAGTGCGCAGGCGGTGGATGCCGTGGTGCTCGGCAACGCCCTGGGCGCCGGTGGCAACCCGGCGCGCATGCTGGCACTGGCCGCCGGACTGCCGGATCGCTGTGCCGCGTTCTCGGTGGATACGCAGTGCTGCTCCGGCCTGGACGCCATCGCCATGGCGGTGGGCCTGCTGGCCACCGGCCAGGCCTCGGTGGTGGTGGCCGGTGGCGTGGAGGCCTGGAGCCGAGCGCCCATGCGCCAGACCCGTCCCCTGCACGCCGGCGAGGCTGCCGTGCCCTACGAGCGTCCTGCCTTTGCACCGGACCCGGCGCGCGATCCGGACCTGCTGCAATCGGCTGCGGCCTATGCCGCGCAACAGGGCATCACCCGCGTGCAGCAGGACGCCTACGCCCTGCACAGCCACCAGCGCGCCATCGAACACCAGGCATTTCTGCGCAAGGAGATCGTTGTCATCAACGGCCTGGCGCACGACGCCTACCCGCGCACGCTCACGCGGGAGCGCGCTGCCCGCATGCCCCTGGCCGTGCAACAGGCCGACGCTGCCGACTGCGCCGTAAGCACCCTGGCCATCTCCACCAAGGCCGATGGTGCCGCCCTGGTGCTATTGGCCACACCCCGGGCCTGCAAGGACCTGGGCCTGAACCCGCGCGCGGCCTGGCTGGCCAGTGCCTCCATCGGTGCCGACCCCGGCACCCCGCTGCTGGCCGCGCAGGTAGCGGCACAGGCAGCCATGCAGCGGGCCGGCCTGCAGGGCGCGGCCGACCTGCAGGCGATTGCATTGCACGACGCGTTTGCGGTGCAGGGCATTGCGTTTTGCCAGGCCCTGGGCCTGGACCCGGCCACCCTCAACCGGCGTGGTGGCGGTGTGGCGCGCGGCCACCCGATAGGCGCATCCGGCGCCATCGCCCTGGTGCGGCTGCTGGCCGACCTGCAACACGACGCAGCGCCCGGCGCACGCGGGTTGAGCGCTGTTGCCGGCGCCGGCGGCATTGGCGCCGCCGCGCTGGTACAGCGGCTCTGAGCCCTCGCCCCTGCAGGCCTGCAAGGAGCAGAAAAGGAATCTGGTGTACAACGGCATTTATTCCACTGACATCACCTGCCGCGCCCACCACCCACCATGAGAACCCGGCACCGTGCGCTGCATCCGATCAGGCTAACGCTGCCAGCCTTGCGCTGGTGCCGCCTCTGCTTCCTGCTGTGCTGGCTGTGTGGCCTGGGCCTTGCGGCCACCGCGCGCGACCTGCCGCAAGCCACCCCCCTGTGGAGCGCACCCGACGGTCCGGCACAGTCCGCTGCGGCCAGCGAATGGCTGGAAGCCCTGCGGCACGACATCGCCAACGCGGCACCCGCTTGCCCTCCCGCCTCGATGCCAGCCCTGAGCAGCACCATCTCCGCGCAAGCTTTCCGCTTGCAGGCCGACAGCCTTGCAAGCGGGCCTGCCATCGTGTATCTGCAGGACCCGGTGGCCAGCACCTTTGTGGTGGTATCCAAAGACCGCCAGGGCTGCCCCTCGATCTACGTGGGCGGGCGGTGGCATCCCTCGGCCCAACGGGAGTACCTCAGCCCCTATCCGAACACCCGTCTGCCGCAGGGAAGTGCAGGCTCGGACATTCAGGTGGTGGTTCAGGATGGCAGGGTCTTGCGTCCCTGGGTGCAGGTCTCCCCGGAGCCGGAGTTCCGGCGGGACACCCTGCTGATCTGGATGCTGCTGGCGACCCTGATCGCGGTGCTGTTGATGGTCATCCTGGCCATGACGGGCCTGCTCAGCAGCAGCCGCATGGTCAAACCGTATGTCCTCTACGTCGCCGCATTTTTATGGTGGAACGTGCAGGAGTTCGGCATGGACGCGGCCTGGTTTGCGGATCTCTTCCCGCCCGGCATTTTTGTCCCCCTGCAGTGTGTGTCGGTAGCCCTGGTGATTCTTGCCATTGGCTGGAATATGGTGGAGTTTCTCGGCCTGCAAGGCCTGACACGGATGTTGATCGGGGGTGGCCAGGTGCTGAGTGCCGCCGTGTTTGTCGCGGCCATCTGGTGGCCTCCGGGCTACCGCATGGGCTCGCTGGTATTGGGCATCAATGCCGGGCTGACCATGGTGCTGCTGATGCGCCACGTGCGGCACCCGGATGTGCCCGTGCGGCTGTTTGCTGCCGGATTTGTCGCCACCATGATCGGCGGCGGCATGCAGTCGCTCAGTGTGGCCATGCCCGCCTTTGAATCCCATCGCTATGCGGTGTATGCCTACGCACTGGGGGGCTTTGTTCAGGTCCTGTTCTGGCTGCTGGCCGTCACGACCCGGCTGCGACACGAACGCAGGCAACTCATCCAAGGCCGCAGCGAGGAGTTGGAGCAGCAAGTGGCGCAAGCCACGGCAGAGTTGGTACAAAGAAAGCAGGCGGCCGAGGAGGCCAACCGCGCCAAGTCCGATTTTCTGGCGGCCGCCAGCCACGATTTGCGCCAGCCCAGCCATGCCATCGGCATGCTGATTGCCAGGCTGGGACAGTTCCCCATGGAGGCGGACATGCGCCAGGTTCAGCGCAGCCTGGAAATGTCGGCACACGCCATGCAGGAATTGCTGGACGAACTGATGGACTACTCACGCCTGGATGCCAGCAGGCAAAGCATTGCCTTGCGCCCCGTCGCCATGGAGCCCTTGCTGGCCAGCCTGCGTGACACCCTGGTACCCATGGCGACCGAAAAAGGCCTGCGACTGCACATTCGGCCCACCCGATTGTGCGTATGGAGTGACCACGTCATGCTGCGCCGCATGGTCATGAATCTGGCACAAAACGCCATCCGCTACACCGCACAGGGCACGGTGTTGATTGCCTGCCGCCCGACCGGCAACGGTCGCCATGTGGAGATTCAGTGCTGGGACAGTGGCATCGGCATCGCGCCGCAGCAGCACGCGCAAATTTTCAAAGAGTTTTTTCAAATCGGAAACAGTGCGCGCGACCGCAACCACGGCATGGGCTTGGGACTCAGCATCGTGCAACGCAGTGCGCAACTGCTCGGGCATGAGTTGACCTTGCGCTCGGAGCCCGGATGCGGCAGCCGTTTTTCCATCATGCTGCCGCGCTCGCTGGTTGCCACGCCCGAGCCGGCACCCGTGGATACCAGCATCCTGGACTTGAATCATTTTTCCGGACTCAAGGTGCTGCTGATTGAAGACGATGAGCCTTCACGCGATGCGATGACCGGGTTGCTCACCTCCTGGGGATGCGAGGTGCAGAGCGCCGCCTCCGGGGACATGGCCCGTGCATGCATACGCCAGCAGCCCAGGCCGGCGCTCATTTTGAGCGACTACCGGCTGGGTGGCGCCGAGAACGGAATTTCCGTGGTCGCCGATTTGCGTTCGATCACGGGCCACCCGATTCCGGCCTGTCTGATCAGTGGCGACATGGATGCCACCTTGCTCGAAGAGATCAAGGCCCAGCACATGAGCTTG
>CANFIH010000164.1 GCA_947446855.1 Burkholderiales bacterium | reverse complement strand
TGCAAAAAGTGTATACACTTTGGGAACGCTTTTTAGATGACGCAATAAGGAGTTTCCATGGGCCTGAGTACCCACGTGCTGGACACCATGCACGGCACCCCGGCCGCTGGCATGCAGGTGGCGCTTTACACCACGGTGGGGCAACAGGCCACGCTGGTGAAAAGTTTCGCCCTCAACAGCGACGGCCGCAACCCGGACGGTCTGCTCTATGACAACGCCAGCCTGAAGGTCGGCACCTACCGGCTGGTGTTTGATGTCGCCGGCTATTTCAAGGGCTGTGGCGTGTCCCTGCCCGAGCCGAATTTTCTCAACCAGGTGAGCCTGGACTTCGGCGTGGCCGACGTGGAGCAGCATTACCATGTGCCGCTCTTGGTCAGCCCCTGGAGCTACTCGACGTACCGCGGGTCGTAAAGCGCTTACATCTGCCCTTCGGTGAGCGTATCCAACTGGAAGCGCCCGCTCTTGTGCCACAGCCAGGTGTCGGTGTAGGTCACACGGCCCATCTTCACCGGGGCGGGGAAGGGTGCGGCACTGCGCACCGAGCGCTCGATGTCGGCCATCACCTCAGGCGCCTGGGTGGGCGCACGCATCCAGCGGATGTCGGTCACATTGCCGCGGCCATCCACATCCACCTGCAACACGCCCACGGCATACAGCAGGGGAGGCATCTTGCCGGTGTAAATGCGGCCCCGGTTCTTTTCGTACAAATGGGCTGCCGCATCGCGCCGGTATTCTTTGGGCGTCGGGGCATTGGAGATCTTGGCCGGAGCTGCCAACGGTGGGGGCGCTTGCACCACCGGCGCGGGCTCCGGCAGGACGACCGGCGCAGGCGGGGGCACGGGCTCTGCAACTTGCGGTGCTGGCGGTGTGGCGCAGCCGGCGATGAAGGCGGCAATGCCGACCCATACATGGGTAAGTCCCAGGCGGGGGCGGGCAGGAGGTTGAGGGCGTGTACGGGTGGTGGTCACTGGAGGGTGTCTCATGTGTTTGGTGGGCATACTGTGCGCTCAATTTTGCCTTTTGCAACCAGTGCGCAAACTTAAAGGTATCCGTTTGTGAATGCGATAAGCGATTTTCTGTCCCGGCTGGCTGCCGGTCCTGCCGTGCTGGTGACGGTGCAGGCCACCCGTGGCTCAGTGCCGCGCGAGGCCGGTACCTGGATGGCGGTGTTGGCAAACGCGCTGGTGGGCACGATCGGCGGCGGGCGACTGGAGCTGGATGCCATCGCCCACGCCCGGGAGCTGTTGGCACGCGAACCACAGGCTGCCAGCCGCCGCCCCGAGCCGGTGCCCGACCTTCAACTGTATCGGCTGGGCCCCAGCCTGGGCCAGTGCTGTGGTGGCGAGGTGCAGCTGCAGTTCGAGACGGTGACGCCGGCAGACCTGCCCGTTGTGCGCGCGCGCTTGCAGGCCGTGCAGACCCCGTTGGCCTTGTTTGGTGGCGGCCACGTGGGGCGTGCCCTGGTGCATGTGCTGTGCACCCTGCCTCTGCGCATCCAGTGGATAGACAGCCGCGACGAAATATTTCCGGCCAAGGTGGCCGACAACGTGCACTGCGAGCACAGCGAGCCCGTGCAGGCGGCTGTGCCCACCCTGGCCGGCAGCAGCCGGGTGCTGATCATGAGCTTCAGCCACGCGGAAGACCTGGACATTGTGGCGGCCTGCCTGCTGCGCCAGCGCGAGCGCGGCGATCTGCCCTATGTGGGCCTGATCGGCAGCCAGACCAAATGGGCCTCGTTTCGCAGCCGGCTCAGTGCGCGGGGCTTCACGCCGGCTGAGCTCGACCACATCACCTGCCCGATCGGCATCCCCGGCATTGCCGACAAACGCCCCGAAGCCATTGCGATTGCGGTGGCGGCCCAACTCTTGCTTCTGGAAAACACCCGCTAGCGGGAAAAATTGTATACAATTTTCGCCAGGAGACAGAACACCATGGAAAGCTATTTACTGGATTGGGCCAATCTGCTGTTGCGGTGGGTCCATGTGATCACGGCCATTGCC
Source organism: Burkholderiales bacterium (assembly GCA_947446855.1). GTDB lineage: Bacteria > Pseudomonadota > Gammaproteobacteria > Burkholderiales > Burkholderiaceae_C > Allorhodoferax. The sequence continues at coordinate 7,077 of CANFIH010000164.1, read as the reverse complement.
TGGATCGGGTCCTCGTTTTATTTTGTCTTTCTGGACAGCAGCCTGACGCCGCCCGTGGATGACGACCTCAAGCGCCAGGGCGTCAGCGGCGAGCTCTGGGCGGTGCACGGTGGCGGCTTTTACCACCCGGTCAAGTTCGCGCTCTCGCCGCCGAAATTGCCGGACCATTTGCACTGGTTTTACTGGGAGAGCTACAGCACCTGGCTGACCGGCTTTTCGCTGTTCACGGTGTCTTACCTGTGGAGCGCGGGCACCTATTTGATCGACAAGTCGGTGATGGACTGGTCGCCCATGGCGGCCATTGGCGCGGCGCTGGGCTTTCTGGTGGTGTTCTGGCTGGCCTACGATGCCATTTGCCGCGTCTTTGCCCAGCGCAAAAACGGCGACGCGATAGTCGGCGCACTGGTGCTGGTGCTGGTGTGTGCGGCGGCCTGGCTGGCCTGCCACTGGTTTGCCGGGCGCGCCGCCTTTCTGCTGATGGGCGCCATGATCGCCACCAGCATGAGTGCCAATGTGTTCTTCTGGATCATTCCGGGGCAGCGTGCCATGGTGGCCAGCATTGCCGCCGGCCAGCCGGTGGACCCGATTCACGGCAAACGCGGCAAGCAGCGCAGCGTGCACAACACCTATTTCACGTTGCCGGTGCTGTTTGCCATGCTGAGCAATCACTACAGCTTCACCTACAGCCATCCGCAGAACTGGCTGGTGCTGGTGGCCATGATGTTTGCCGGCGCCGCCATCCGCCAGTTCTTCGTCATGCGCCATGGCTTCAAGCTGGGGCGCAATCCGCATCCCTGGAAGTACGCCGCCACAGGGCTGGTGGTGATTCTGGCCCTGCTGGTGTGGCTCAAGCCCGCGCCGGTGCTGCCCGCAGCAGCCGCCACGGCCACGCTGGCAGCCCAGGGTGCGCCGGCGGCCGCTGGCGGCCCCATCAGTTACAAGACCCTGCAACCCATACTGGCGCAGCGCTGCTACATGTGCCACGGCGAACAGGTGCAGATGAAGAATGTGCGGCTGGACTCGGCCGAAGGCGTGGCCACACATGCGCAGATGATGTACCAGCAGGTGGTGATCACACGCATCATGCCCATGAACAACGCCACCGGCATCAGCGAGGCCGAGCGCGCCCTGATCAAGCAGTGGTTTGAATCGGGCGCCCATACCGACTGAAGCCCTCCGCCCGGGCGGGGCCGGCCCAACCCGGAAGTTATTGATTTCGATCAACAAACCGCCTGCGCAGAGGCACAGAATGCCGACATCCCAAGTCTCATAACAAAAGGGGTAGACATTCATGCTGCAGATTCGCATTCACGGGCGGGGTGGTCAGGGTGTGGTCACGGCAGCAGAAATGCTGTCCCAGGCCGCATTCGAGCAAGGCCACCACGCGCAGGCTTTTCCCAGTTTCGGTTCCGAACGCACCGGTGCGCCGGTGGTGGCGTTTTGCCGCATCGATGCCCATGAAATCCGCCTGCGCGAGCCCATCCTGGCGCCTGATGTACTGATCGTGCAGGACCCCACATTGCTGCACCAGGTGGACATCTTTCAGGGCCTCCAGCCCGACGGCTATGTGCTGATCAACACCCGGCGCAGCTTTGACGAACTGGGCCTGACCGACATCAGCGCCCGTTTTCGCCACGAGCGCCTGACCACCGTACCCGCCACCGACATTGCGCTGCGCCTGCTGGGCCGGCCCCTGCCCAACGCCGTGCTGCTGGGTGGTTTTGCGGCCTTGTCCGGCCTGATCACCCTGGAAGCGGTGGAGCACGCCATCCGCCACAAGTTCAGCGGCAAGGTGGCTGAGGCCAATGTGGCCGGTGCCCACGAGGCCTTTGCCTATGTCCAAAACGAGATGAAGGAGCTGGCCCATGCTTAAGCAAGTGGAAGGCTCGGCTGCTGTGGCCGAAGCCGTGGCGCTGGCGCGCCCGGAAGTGATTTGCGCCTACCCGATCTCGCCGCAAACCCACATCGTCGAAGGCCTGGGCGAGCGTGTCAAAGACGGCTCCCTCACCCCCTGCGAGTTCATCAACGTGGAGAGCGAATTTGCCGCCATGAGCGTGGCCATCGGTTCGTCGGCCGCCGGTGCGCGCACCTACACGGCCACCGCCAGCCAGGGCCTGCTGTTCATGGCCGAGGCGGTCTACAACGCCTCCGGGCTTGGCCTGCCGATTGTGATGACGGTGGCCAATCGCGCCATCGGCGCCCCCATCAACATCTGGAACGACCACAGCGACTCCATGAGCCAGCGCGACTGCGGCTGGCTGCAGCTGTTTGCCGAGACCAACCAGGAGGCGCTGGACCTGCACATCCAGGCCTTCAAGATTGCCGAAGAACTGTCCATGCCGGTGATGGTCTGCATGGACGGCTTCATCCTGACCCACGCCTACGAGCGCGTGGACATGCCCACGCAAGAGCAAGTCGATGCCTTCCTGCCGCCCTACGAGCCGCGCCAGGTGCTGGACGTGAACGAGCCGGTGTCGATTGGCGCCATGGTGGGCCCCGAGGCCTTCATGGAAGTGCGCTACCTGGCCCACGCCAAGCAGACCATGGCGCTGGAGCGCATCCCCGAAATCGCCGCCGAGTTCAAGGCGCGTTTCGGACGCGACTCCGGCGGCCTGGTGCGCAGCTACCGCTGCGAAGATGCCGACACCGTGGTCATCGCCCTGGGCTCGGTGCTGGGCACCATCAAGGACGCGGTCGATGAAATGCGCGCCACGGGCGAGACGATCGGCGTGCTGGGCATCCAATCCTTCCGTCCCTTTCCGCTGGAGGCAGTGCGCACGGCCTTGCAGCACGCCAAACGCGTGGTGGTGGTGGAAAAGAGTTTCTCGGTGGGCATGGGCGGCGTGGTTGCCACCGATGTGCGCATGTCCCTCACGGGCCTGCACATGCACAGCTACTGCGTGGTGGCCGGCCTGGGCGGGCGCGCCATTACCAAGGCCTCGCTGGTGCGCACCTTTGCCGAGGCGATTGCCGGCAGCTTGCCGCTCTTGAGCTTCATGGATCTGGACTGGCGCATCGTCAACCGCCAGTTGGAGCGCGAAGCGGCCATGCGCCGCAGCGGCCCGATTGCAGAAAACCTGCTGCGTGACGTCGGTTCGGTTGCATCGAAGGTGGCCTGACATGAACACCGTTACCTCAATGGCAGGAGGCTTGCTATGAATGCCCCGGTTAAGTTCTACCAGACCGGCACCTTCACCGTAGGCAACCGCCTGTTGGAAGCCGACCAGCGCAGCGTCCAGTCCAGCGAGGCGCGCAGCAACTCGCTCAACTCCGGCCACCGCGCCTGCCAGGGCTGCGGCGAGGCCCTCGGTGCGCGCTATGTGGTGGACGCCGCCATGCGTGCCACCAACAACCAACTGATTGCAGCCAATGCCACTGGCTGTCTGGAGGTGTTCAGCACCCCGTACCCGGAAACCTCCTGGCAACTGCCCTGGATCCATTCGCTGTTCGGCAACGCCGCCGCCGTGGGCACCGGCATTGCCGCCGCGCTCAAGGTCAAGGCCCACAAAGCGGGCAAGGCCGTCAGCGAGGTGCGCGTGATCGCCCAGGGCGGCGACGGCGGCACCACCGACATCGGCTTTGGATGCCTCTCAGGCATGTTCGAGCGCAACGACGATGTGCTTTACATCTGCTACGACAACGAGGCTTATATGAACACCGGCGTGCAGCGCAGCTCGGCCACGCCCATGGGCGCACGCACTGCCACCACCATGGCCGTGGGCGCGCACCCCGGTGCGCCGCAGGGACAGGGCAAGAACCTGCCGCTGATTGCCATGGCGCACGAGATTCCCTATGTGGCCACCGCCACCGTGGCGGATCTGCGCGACCTGGAGGCCAAGGTCGAGAAGGCCATGGGCATCCGCGGCGCGCGCTACCTGCATGTGCTGGTGCCTTGCCCGCTGGGCTGGGGCTCGGCCAGCCATGACACCATCAAGCTGGCGCGGCTGGCGCGCGAGACCGGCATCTTCCCGGTGTTTGAGGCGGAGCATGGCGAGGTCACCGCCGTCACCAAGATCCGCCGCCCTGTGCCGGTGGAGGATTACCTCAAACCGCAAAAGCGCTTTGCCCATTTGTTTGGCACACCCGGCCAGCCCGGGATGCTGGCGCACATCCAGGCCGATGCCGATCGCAATATCCGCCGTTTCAAGCTGCTTGACGAGGAAGCCTGATCATGGAAAAACCTTTTGCCATCACGCTCAACCCCGGCTCTTCGCTGGCGAACAAAACCGGCTCCTGGCGCACCGAACGCCCGGTCTATGTGGACCGGCTGCCGCCCTGCAACGCGCAGTGCCCGGCCGGTGAAGACATCCAGGGCTGGCTGTTCCACGCCGAGAGCGGCAACTACCTGGAAGCCTGGCAGCACCTGGTGCGCGACAACCCCTTTCCCGCCATCATGGGCCGGGTCTGCTACCACTCCTGCGAGGGCAAGTGCAACCGCGGCCAGATCGACTCGCCGGTGGGCATCAACTCGGTGGAACGTTTTCTCGGGGACGAGGCGCTGAAGCACGGCTGGAAGCTGCCGGTCGCCGCAGAGGCATCCGGCAAGCATGTGCTGGTGGTGGGCGCAGGGCCCAGCGGCATGTCGGCGGCGTACCAGTTGCGCCGGCTCGGTCACCAGGTCACGGTCAAGGAAGCCGGCCCGCTGATGGGCGGCATGATGCGCTTTGGTATCCCCAAATACCGCCTGCCGCGCGAGGTGCTGGAGGCCGAGATGCAGCGCATCGTCGCCATGGGCGTGACGGTGGAGCTGGGTGTCAAGGTGGACAACATTGCCGCCACCATGGCCGAAGGCCAATTTGACGCCGCCTTTCTGGCGGTCGGCGCCCATATCGCCAAGCGCGCCTTTATTCCGGCCAAGGACAGCTCGCACATTCTGGATGCCGTCTCCGTGCTGCGCTCCATGGAAGGCGAAGACAAACCCATGCTGGGCCGCCGTGTGGTGGTCTACGGCGGCGGCAACACCGCCATCGACGTGGCCCGCACCGCCAAGCGCCTGGGCGCGACCGAAGCCATCATCGTCTACCGGCGCAACCGCGAGAAGATGCCGGCCCACGACTTTGAGGTGGAAGAGGCGCTGCAGGAGGGCGTGATGGTCAAGTGGCTGTCCACCATCAAGCAGGCCGATGGCGGCAGGCTCACGGTCGAGAAGATGGTGCTGGACGACAAGGGCAATCCGCAACCCACCGGCGAGTTTGAAAGCCTGGAGGCCGACTCCCTGGTGCTGGCCCTGGGCCAGGACGTAGATTTGTCCCTGCTCGAAGGCGTGCAGGGTCTGGAGGTCAACAACGGCGTGGTCAAGGTCGACCCGCTGACCATGATGACCGGCCACCCGGGCCTGTTCGCCGGTGGCGACATGGTGCCGGCCGACCGCAATGTGACCATCGCCGTGGGCCATGGCAAAAAGGCGGCGCGCAATATCGACGCCTGGCTGCGCGGCGAGACCATTGCGCCGGTGGTGAAACATGCACTGGCCAGCTTTGACCGCATCAACAGCTGGTATTACAGCGACGCACCCAAGACCGTGCGCCCGCAGCTGGAAATTGCCCGGCGTACCAGCAGCTTTGATGAAGTGCAGGGCGGCCTGACCGAAAGCAACGCGCTGTTTGAAGCCCGCCGCTGTTTAAGTTGCGGTAACTGCTTTGAGTGCGACAACTGCTACGGCGTGTGCCCGGACAACGCGGTGATCAAGCTCGGGCCTGGCAATCGCTTTGCGTTCAACTACGACTACTGCAAGGGTTGCGGCATCTGCGCCGCCGAGTGCCCCTGCGGGGCGATTGATATGGTGCCTGAGATGGGTTGAAGGGCCCTTAGTCGGCGTAAAGCATGGAGAGCATGAAGCTGTCACCAAACTCCTGCTGCAATTCCGGCTTGTTGAGCTGGTAGGCAATCGCCGCCCACACCAGCGAGTGGGACACGATGGCCAGTATCAGCATGAAGGACCAGAAGTCCAGCGTCTGCAAATGCAAAGTAGCCCAGGCGCTGTGGGTCAGGCTGGCGCCTGCAGCCAGAACCAACAGGGCGCTGGCATGGGTAAAGGTCGATGCGTTGCTGCGGCGCACCCGGCGCGTGCGCGCCAGTGCCATGCCGGCGAGCGCCAGAATCAGGGTCAGCGCCAGCAGCAGGAATCCGGTGAGTACGAGTGGTTTCATAAAGTCTCCGCTGTGAGAAAAATCTTATGTTGCATTGCAACAAGCCTATTCTGGCGCAAAGGCGGCGCTCTTCGACCTTGCAAACAAACTGTTACTTCCGCGCAAAAAGCGGCTGCGCCAAGCGGTTTTTTGTGGGAAGTGACGCGCGGCAAACGTAAGATGGGCCTCCCTATGTCTGCTGCCACCTTCCACATCGCCCATCACGCTGAAACCAGCACGAGCCGTTCGCGCGGCGCACGCCAGGCACCGCAGGTGGCCCACCCATGAGCATGGTTCGCGTTCTGTTGCTGGCCGCACTGGCCATGCTGGCTTTTGCCGGCAACTCCCTGCTGTGCCGCCTGGCGCTGAAAGGCGGCAGCATCGATGCGGCCAGTTTCACGGCCGTGCGTCTGCTGTCCGGTGCCCTGGTGTTGGCGCTGATCGTGCGCGTGCGCAGCGGCGCCCTGTCCAGTAGCGGGGACTGGCCTTCGGCCTGGGCCCTGTTTGTCTATGCGGCCGGGTTCTCGGCGGCCTATCTGCAACTCAGCACGGCTACCGGCGCGCTGCTGCTGTTTGGCGCGGTGCAGATCACCATGATCGCGTATGGCCTGTGGCGCGGTGAGCGCCTGCGTGCCTTGCAGTGGCTGGGGCTGGCCGCCGCCTGTGTCGGCCTGGTCGAAATGCTGTTGCCGGGTCTGGCATCGCCGCCGCTGCGCGGCTCCCTGCTGATGGTTTGCGCCGGCATCGCCTGGGGCGTGTACTCGCTGCGCGGGCGCGGCAAGGGCGACCCCACCGCCGTGACCGCCGGCAATTTCTGGCGCGCCAGTGTGCTGGCCTTGTTGCTGAGCGTGCTGACTGCGGGTGCGGCCCATGCGCAGGGCAGTGGCCTGCTGTTTGCCGTGGCGTCCGGGGCATTGGCCTCGGGCCTGGGTTATTCCATCTGGTACAC
>CANFIH010000163.1 GCA_947446855.1 Burkholderiales bacterium | reverse complement strand
GAAGAAGCGCGTGTCCTGCGCCACGATCACAGTGACAGAAGCAGCCAGCGTCTGCGCCACATTGCCGGGGGAGAGTGCGGGTTTCAGCCTCTCTTTCGCCTCGGCACTGCGCACAAACACATAGCATGCAGGCTGCGAATTGAATGCCGTGGGGCCCCACTTGAGCAAGTCGTACAAGGCATGCAGCGTTGCGTCGCTGACCGGTACGTTCTGAAAACCATTGACGGTGCGGGCCTCGGTAAAAAGCTGCTTCAAGGAGGCTTCGGGAAGCGGGTTGCGTTGTGACATGGATTTGCTTCGGTGGGTGGTTAGAAACCGGCAAGAACTGCGCCCTTGAATTCGGACTGCACAAATTTGCGAATCTCTTCTGACTGATAGGCCTTCACGATCTTGGCGACCCAGGGCTTATCTTTGTCCTGCTCGCGCACGGCAATCAGGTTGACATAGGGGCTCTTGGGACTTTCCTGTGCAATCGCGTCACGTCCGGGTTGCAGACCTGCGGGCAAGGCGTAGTTGGTGTTGATCGCAGCAGCGTCCAGGTCATCCAGCGAGCGGGGCAACTGCGCGGCTTCCAGCTCCACGAATTTGAGCTTCTTGGGGTTGTCGATCACGTCCAGCGGTGTGGCCTTGAAGCCGACATCGGGTTTCAGTTTGATCAGGCCCTTGTCCTGCAACACCAGCAATACGCGCCCGCCGTTGGTCGGATCGTTGGGGATGCCGAACTTGGCACCTTCCTTCAATTCGCCCAGGCTCTTGACCTTCTTGGAATACAGACCAATCGGAAAATTCACGGTGTAGCCCACGTTGACAAACTTGTAGCCGCGATCCTTGATCTGCTGGTCCAGAAACGGTTTGTGCTGGTAGCTGTTGGCATCCAGATCGCCCGAGGCCAAGGCGGCATTGGGCTGGATGTAATCGCTGAACTCGACGATCTGGATTTTCAGGCCGTCCTTCTCCACCAACTTTTTGACCTGCTCGAAAATCTGCGCGTGCGGTCCGGCGGTCACACCGATCTTCAGAGGCTTTTCTTGCGCCCAGACCGGCAGCAGAACGGCAGCTGCGGCGACTGCCACCACAGACTTCAAAAGGAAACGTTTGTTCATGAATAACTTTCTGTTTGGAAAAATGGAAATTGTTTGAGGGCAGCTCACCCTATTTGTGGCTCAAGGAGCGCACCAGCCTGTCGCCTGCGCTTTGCAGCACCTGCACAAAGAGAATCAGCACCAGCACCACGGCCAGCATCACCTCAGGCAAAAAGCGCTGATAGCCGTAGCGAATACCCAGGTCACCTAGACCACCGCCACCAATGGCACCGGCCATGGCGGAGTAGCCGGTCAGGCTGACCAGCGTGATGGTGACGGCTGCCACGATGCCGGGCGCAGCCTCGGGCAGCAGCACTTTGAAAATGATCTGCCGGGTGCTCGCACCCATGGCCTGCGCGGCCTCCACCAGGCCATGCTCCACTTCGCGCAAAGCCGATTCCACCAGCCGCGCCACAAAGGGCGCTGCAGCCAAAGTCAGCGGCACCACCGCTGCGGCGGTGCCGATGGAAGACCCGGTCACAAAGCGCGTGAGCGGGATGATGGCCACCAGCAAAATAATGAACGGGGTGGAGCGGATCGCATTCACCAATGTGCCCACGGTTCGATTGACCAGCGGGTTTTGCAGCAGCGCGCAGGGGTTGGTCAGGTGCAAATACACCCCCAGTGGAATACCGATCAGCGCGCCTACGAAACCGGAGATGCCCACCATCAATGCGGTCTCCCAAAGCGAGCTGGCAAACAGGGCCAGCAATTCAGCGCTGAAAGTCTCAAGCATGGGACACCTCCTGCACCAGCACGCCCGCGCCGCGCAGATGCGCAATGGCCTCGGCCAGAGGAGCCGCCGCACCGCGTGCCAGCACCGCCAGCGTGCCGAAGGGCTGGCCCTGCACCTCATCGATCTGGCCGTGCAATACATTCACATCGACGTTGAAGCGGCGGATCACATCCGACAACAAGGGCCGATCAGATTCGGCACCTGCAAACACCAGACGCAACAGGCTGGCGGATGTGTCAGAGGACTTGCCCAGCAAAGCACGCACGCGCTCCAGCACGGATTCAGGCAACTGCTGTGGCACCACATCGTCCAGCAGGCTGCGCGTAATTTCATGCGCAGGTTGGCTGAACACCTGCAGCGTTGCGCCTTGCTCCACAATGCGTCCGGCATCCAGCACGGCCACGGTGTCGGCCACCTGCTTGATGACCTGCATCTCGTGTGTGATCAACACAATCGTCAGGCCCAATTCGCGGCGTATTTCACGCAGCAGCGCCAGAATCGAGCGCGTGGTTTCCGGATCCAGTGACGAAGTCGCCTCGTCCGACAACAGCACTTTGGGATTGCTGGCCAGCGCACGCGCAATGCCCACGCGTTGTTTTTGCCCGCCACTGATCTGTGCGGGATAGCGGTCGCGCAGACCATGCAAGCCCACCAGTTCCAACAGAGGCTCCACACGCTGCACGATCAGGGCGCGGCGCATGCCTTGCAGTTCCAGCGGCAGGGCCACGTTGTCAAATACCGTGCGCGATGACAGCAGATTGAAATGCTGAAACACCATGCCAATGTCCTGGCGCGCGGTGCGCAATTCCGGGGCATCCAGCGCCGTCAGATCTTTTCCATCCACCCACACACGGCCACTCTGCGGGCGGTTCAGCAAATTGATGGTGCGCACCAGCGAGCTCTTGCCCGCACCGCTGCGCCCGATGATGCCGGCAATGCTGCCGCGTGGCACCTGGAGGGAGATGTCACGCAAGGCCTCCACCGGGCCTTGCGGGCCTTTGTAGGTTTGCGTAATGGAGTCGAGTTGGATCATGCGTGCGGGGCTCTGGCACTGCCGGTCGGCAATGGGGGTTGACTAACTGATTGCCCCGATTCTGAAAGTTCGCCGACCAAACAGGAACGATCAATATCGCAGTTCTAAATTACCGGAGCGAGTAAGCAGAGCACTCGTCTGCAAGGAACTCCGGCACATCTCCGATATTCGCTTTTGTAATTTGAAAGTACCAATTGAGTCGTTCCTGAACGCGGTGCGAGCTTCCAGAATTCAGCCCATCGCACTCTTGCAAATGTCCCGCTGTCACACAACCCAAGGTTCTCAATGTCTGTACTCCTGATTGCCGGAAGCCCTTCCGAGCGCTCGCGCACCGCCGCCCTGCTGGACGCTGCGGGTCAGCGCCTGGAAACGCGCGGCGTGCTGGTGAACCGGCTGCGCGTGCGAGACCTTTCGCCACAAGCTTTGCTGCTGGCCGACTTCGGTCACCGCTCTATCAGCCAGGCCATTGGTCAGGTGGCGCAGGCGAAAGTTATCGTCGTGGCCACACCGGTTTACAAGGCGGCATACAGCGGCGTGCTCAAAGTATTTCTGGACGTGCTGCCACAAGACGCCTTTGTAGGCAAAACCGTCTTGCCATTGGCCACCGGCGGTAGCGCCAACCACATGCTCGCGCTGGACTATGCGTTGCGTCCGGTACTGCAATCGCTCGGAGCGCGCCACATTCTCAGCGGCATCTTTGCAGTCGATTCGCAAATCACGCTCTCACCCGAAGGCTCGTACAGCGTGGCACCAGAGATCGGTGCGCGGCTGGATGGCGCCGTCGACATTCTGGTCACAGAAGCATTGAACCATTCACTCGCCCACGCCGGGCGCTTTGCGTCTGTGCATTTTTCGCAGGTGCGATGTAGCGTGTAACGACATCGCCTGCAAGCCTTCACTCCGGGGCAAGACTGCCTCCCACTTTTTGAAAGAACATTCCATGAAATCTACGCACCTCAACCGCCGCCAACTGCTTGCGACCGCCACCGCGTCGGCAGCCCTCATCGCCAGTGGCGGTGCACTCGCACAGGCTGCACCGCGCACTCTGCGTATTGGTTACCAAAAGGGCTGGCTGTCCATCCTCAAAGGCCGTGGGACGCTGGAAAAGCGACTGACGCCGCTGGGTGTCAACATCACGTGGACCGAGTTCAACGCCGGCCCGGTGCAGCTTGAAGCGCTCAACGTCGGCTCGATCGACTTTGGCGATGTGGGCGAAGCACCCCCCATCTTTGCCCAGGCCGCAGGAGCCCCATTGGTGTACGTCGGTGCCACCGTGCCACGCCCGCATCTGGAAGCGGTGATCGTGCCCAAGGACTCGCCCATCAAGACTGTGGCTGATTTGAAGGGCAAACGTATCGCCTTCAACAAGGGCTCCAACGTGCAGTACTTTCTGGTCAAGCTGCTGGAGAAGAACGGCCTGAAGTACGGTGACGTGACGCCCATCTTTTTGCCGCCACCGGATGCCCGCGCGGCTTTTCAGAAAGGCGCGGTCGATGCGTGGATCATCTGGGACCCATTCCTGGCCTCCGCACAAAAGACGCTGGAAGCCCGCCTGCTGGTGGACGGCAATGGCATCGTCAACAACCGCCAGTACTACTTCAGCTCGCGCGACTTCGCCACCAAGAACACCGACGTGCTGAAGATCGCGATTGAAGAGATCAACGCCATCGACACCTGGATCGGCGCCAACAAGAACGCAGCTGCCATCGAACTCTCCACCGTGCTGGGCCTGGACAAAAGCATTACCGAGCTTTACGTGGGCCGCGCCGCCTATGGCACCAAGACGGTCACCAGCGACATTCTGGCCGAGCAGCAAACCATTGCCGACACCTTCTTCGAGTTGAAGCTGATCCCCAAGAAGCTCAACCTGTTGCACGCAGCGCCCGTCAATCTGGGCTAAGCACCCACCGGAGACAAGCCCATGAGTACATCCCCATCGCCCGACGGCATTCGCCGCAACCTGCTGCGTATGTTGACCATCAGTTCCAGCGCCTTGGGCTTGAGTGCCCCTCTGGTGCCTCCGGCCTTTGCGCAGGCTGCCAGAACCCCGGAAGTGCTGCGCATTGGTTACCAGAAGTCGGCAGCCAATCTGGTCATCCTCAAGCAGCAGGGCGCGCTGGAAAAGCGCTTCCCGCAAACCAAGGTGGTGTGGGTCGAGTTTCCCGCCGGACCTCAGTTGCTGGAAGCGTTGTCGGTTGGCAGCCTGGAGTTCGGCCTCACCGGAGATGCGCCACCCGTGTTCGCGCAAGCCGCAGGCAAGGACCTGGTCTATGTCGGCGCTGAGCCACCCAAACCCGACAGTTCGGCCATATTGGTGTTGCGCGATTCGCCACTGAAAACACTCGCCGACCTCAAGGGCAAAAAAGTCGCGGTGCAAAAGGGCTCCAGCGCGCATTACCTGCTGGTGCGTGCTGTGGAAAAAGCCGGTCTGCAGTGGAGTGATATCACGCCAATCTACCTGACCCCGGCCGACGCCCGCGCCGCCTTTGAGCGCACTAGCGTGGATGCCTGGGCGATCTGGGACCCGTTTTACTCGGCCACCCAACTCAGCATTCAAGCGCGGGCGTTGGTTACGGGGCGCGGCCTGTCGGGCAACAACTCGTTTTACCTGGCCTCACTGCCACTGGCGACGCAACACCCTGACACCATTGCCGCCCTGTTTGAAGAGCTGACGCGCGCCGACAAATTCGCGCAGGAGAACCGCCCCCAAGCCATCAAGCTGATCGCAGACTTCAGCGGCCTGGATGCCGGGGTGGTCAGCCTGTTTTTACAACGCCGCCCACCTTCGCCGGTTGCCCCCCTGAACGCCAGCACAAAGGCCGACCAGCAAAGAGTGGCGGATGCGTTTTTCAAACTCGGCCTGATTCCGAAGTCGGTGCAAGTGGCCGACATTGTCTGGAACGCACCCGTGCGACTGGCCACCGCGACGCCATCGGTCAAGCCCTGATCTCCTGCCGCAAGTTGCGTTTGCCAACCTCTCCTTCACGACCCTTTCAAAGACCGTACAACATGAAAATTTTCTGGTTCATTCCCACCCATGGCGACAGCCGTTATCTTGGCAGCGCCGAGGGCGCCCGCGTCATTGACCACAACTACCTCAAGCAAATCGCGCAAGCCGCCGACAACCTGGGCTATGAGGGCGTGTTGATTCCCACCGGTCGCTCCTGTGAGGACCCGTGGGTGGTGGCAGCCAGCCTGTTGCCGGTGACCACGCGTCTGAAATTTCTGGTGGCGGTGCGTCCAGGCTTGCACCAGCCGGCATTGGCCGCACGCATGGCCGCTACGTTTGACCGGCTTTCCAACGGGCGCCTGCTGATCAACCTCGTCACCGGCGGCGACAAGGCTGAACTCGAAGGCGACGGCGTCTATCTGGACCACGCTGCGCGCTACGAACAGTCGGCAGAATTCATCCGCATCTGGCGTGAAATCATCCGCAACAGCTTTGAGGGCAAGAGCTACGACTTTGAAGGCCAGCACCTCAGCGTGACGGGCGCCAAGCTGCTTTATCCCCCCGTGCAAAAACCGCATCCACCGGTGTACTTTGGTGGCTCGTCCCCTGCAGCGCATGACCTCGCAGCCGAGCAGGTTGAGGCCTATCTGACTTGGGGCGAACCGCCCGCCGAAGTGGCCAAGAAAATTGCCGACGTTCGTGCGCGCGCGGCGAAGCACCATCGCACGGTCAAGTTCGGCATTCGTTTGCATGTGATCGTGCGGGAGACCGATGCCGAGGCCTGGGCAGCTGCCGAATCGCTGATCAGCCGTCTGGATGACCAGACCGTGGCCACCGCACAAAGTGCCTTTGCCAAAATGGATTCGGAAGGCCAACGCCGCATGGCCGCACTGCATGCCGGAGGCACCAAACGCTCTCGCGCAGACCTCGAAGTCAGCCCCAATCTGTGGGCCGGTGTGGGACTGGCCCGCAGCGGCGCAGGCACCGCGCTGGTAGGCGACCCGAAAACTGTTACGGCGCGCATCAAGGAGTACGCGGACTTAGGGATCGACATCTTCGTGCTCTCGGGCTACCCGCATCTGGAAGAAGCCTACCGCTTTGCCGAACTGGTGTTCCCGCTGCTGCCGGTGGAACTGCAGAGCAAGCTCTCGGGTGGCTCGCTGTTTGGTCCATTGGGTGAAGTGGTGGCCAATGTGGGCGCGCCCAACGTGGCCAAGCGCGCGTTGGAACCGGCATGACGCAGAGCGGTCATGACAGGGCAACACCCGGCGCCGTGGACACTATTGATGCACCGGGTTTTGGCTTTCTGCCGGTCTATCCGATGAACACGGTGGACCCGACAAAGCTCGTGCAGTTTCTGCGTGGTGTCGGCAAAAGGCTGATCCCGTGGATCGTGCCCTTGTTGCTCATCGCGGTCTGGCAATTGAGCGCTTCAAAAGGCTGGCTTTCCAACCGGGTGCTGCCAGCCCCCACCGATGTGGCCAATGCCTTCTGGACGTTGGCCGCCTCCGGCGAGCTCTGGGTGCATGTGAAGGTCAGTGCCGCACGCGCCCTTACCGGCTTGGCCATTGGTGGCGGCTTGGGCCTCTTGCTGGGGCTGCTGACGGGTTCGGTACGGGTGGCGGAAACGCTGCTGGATTCGAGCATTCAGATGGTGCGCAACATTCCGGCGCTGGCCATGATTCCGCTGGTGATTTTGTGGTTTGGCATTGACGAGTCGGCCAAGTTGTTTTTGATTGCGGTGTCGGTGTTCTTTCCGATTTACCTCAACACCTTTCACGGTATCCGCAATGTGGATCCGGGCCTGATCGAGATGGCGCGCACCTACGGCCTGAACCGCTTGCAACTCTATACCCAGGTGATTCTGCCCGGTGCCCTGTCCAGCATTCTGGTGGGGCTGCGCTTTTCGCTCGGGCTGATGTGGGTGATTTTGATCGTGGCCGAAACCATCTCGGCGCAGGCGGGCATTGGCTATCTGACCATGAACGCACGCGAGTTTTTGCAGACCGACATCGTGCTGGTCGGCATCCTGCTCTATGCCATTCTGGGCAAGCTGGCTGACCTGTTTGCGCGCGGCTTGGAGCACTACTGGCTGCGCTGGCACCCCGGCTATCAGAACGCGCAATGAACCACAAAATTACGATGTCCCAAATAGCCGACACCGGCATCGGTGCAAGCGTCCGCGCCGAGCCTCAAACCACAGAGACGTCAAGCGGGGTCGTCGCACAGCGCGGTGTTGCCCTTGCTGCACGAGGTCTGTCCAAGCGATACGGCCAACGCACCGTACTTGAACGTGCGCAGCTACAGATTCAAGCCGGTGAATTCGTCGCGATCGTGGGCCGCAGCGGTTGTGGCAAAAGCACGCTGTTGCGCTTGGTGGCAGGCTTGGAGACCGCCAGCGCAGGAACACTGCAAATCGACCAACGCGAGGTCACGGGTCTGCGCGAAAACACCCGCATCATGTTTCAGGACGCGCGCCTTCTGCCCTGGAAACGGGTGATCGACAACGTGGCCCTCGGGCTGACGCACTCCGCCCACGCCGCAGCAGCCAAAGTGCTTGACCAGGTCGGCCTGGCCGACCGTGGCGACGAGTGGCCGGCGCGCTTGTCTGGCGGCCAACGCCAGCGTGTGGCCCTAGCCCGCGCCTTGGTGCACCAGCCCGACTTGCTGCTGCTGGATGAACCCCTGGGCGCGCTGGATGCGCTGACTCGAATAGAGATGCACAGCCTGATCGAAAGCCTCTGGCAGCGTCACGGCTTTACCGCCCTGTTGGTGACCCACGATGTGCAGGAAGCCGTGGCCCTGGCCGACCGAGTGGTGCTGATCGAGGACGGCGTGATTGCGTTGGACCTTCGCATCGACCTGCCACGACCCCGGCATCGTGGCGACCCGCATTTTGCGGCGCTGGAAGAGCGCCTGCTGGACCGCGTGTTGCAACGGCCCGCAAAGGAAGATGCACCACAGAACGATGCAGCATGGCTGGGCACGTCTGCACACGGCCTGCGCTGGGCCATCTGAATAGGTTCCCCTCGCTCGTCGCTACGCCATCCAATTTTTAGTTAACGGACTTTCAAGGAGAACCCCATGTCCATTCAAGCCATCAACGTACGCAACCAATTCCGCGGCAAGATCCGTGAAATCATCCGTGGGGACGTGGTCTCTGAAGTTGATGTAGAAACCCCATGGGGCGTCGTCACCTCGGTCATCACCACCCGCTCGGTCAACGACTTGCAACTCGTTGTCGGCTCCGAAGTGGTGGCGCTGGTGAAGTCCACCGAAGTTTCAATCGCTAAACTCTGAGCCCCTGCTCTCCAAAACTACCAGTCCATCCG
>CANFIH010000162.1 GCA_947446855.1 Burkholderiales bacterium | reverse complement strand
GCGGCGATTTCTTCCGGGTAGTAGAACTCGACCATGTTCATGGTCTTGTTCACGCCCATGGGGTGCAGGGTGGAGACGGTGAGCACATGTGGATACCACTCGACCATGATGTGCGGGTAATAGGTCAGCCAGATGGCGCCATGCCGGGGCGGCACATGGTTGCGGTATTGCAGCAGCGCCTGGTGCCAGCGCTCGTAGACCGGGCTGCCGGCCTTGCCCAGCCGATTGGCTACGCCCACGGTTTGCACGGAATGGTGTTTGCCGAATTCCCAGCGCAGGTCGTCACAGGTGACAAAGTGACCCAGGCCCGGATGGAAGGGGCCCACGTGGTAGTCCTCCAGATAGACCTCGATGAAGGTCTTCCAGTTGTAGTTGCACTCATGCAGTTCCACATGGTCGAGCACATAGCCGTCGAAGCTCAGATCGGCACGCGGGCCCATATGGGCGAGTTGCGCTGCCACATCCACGCCGTTTTGCTCAAACAGCAGTCCGTTCCATTCCTGCAAAGGGTAGTTGTTCAGGTTCAGGCAGGGGTCATGGCTGAAATGGGGGGCGCCCAGCAGGGTGCCTGCCGGGTTGCTGCCACCATTGGCGCCGCTGTAGGTCCAGCGGTGCAGCGGGCAGACGATGTTGCCGGCCGCGCTGCCTTTGGCCGTGCTGTTGAGCGAACCGCGGCCCTTGAGCATGATGGCTTGGCGATGGCGGCACACATTCGATACCAACTCGATGCCAGTGGCGTTACGCACCAGGGCCCTGCCTTCGCCCTCCTGGGGGAGTGCATAGTAGTCGCCGGCATTGGGCACACTTAAGGCGTGGCCTACGTAGCGCGGTCCGTTTTGGAAGATGTGCTGCATCTCCCTGGCGTAGAGTGCGGGGTCGAAATAACTGGAAACGGGTAGCTGGCAGTCGGCCTGCTGCAGTGGAAGGCTTAAATCAGACATCGTTAACCTGTCTGAACGCCGGTATTGAAAAGCATGTTTTGCACAGTATTTGCACAACTCGGTCCTTATAAGGATCAAAAAACCCCTCTGAGTGAGGGGCTTGAAGGGCAGTTACCTCGAGAGCTGCCGGGCCTGCATTGTAAGCCGGGAATGGGTTTTTTCTCTGTGGGTTGTCCTGCGTTGAAGGCCCGGCCTTTGCCGAACGCCTAAAATCAGACACTGCGGATGTACCGCATGCCCAACCCCCGAAAATTCTCATGCCCAAGGCCAGTGCCCATCTCAAATCCGCGTCCAGTCCATCAAGTGCGGAGGGCATTGCAATGCCCGCCAGCTATGAAGAGGCCATGCAGGAGCTCGAAGTCCTGGTGCGCCGCCTGGAGTCCGGTGAAATGCCCTTGGATCAATTGCTCAGCGGCTACCAGAGGGGCGCTGCACTTTTGCAGTTTTGTCGCGATCGGTTGCAGGCGGTGGAAGACCAGATCAAGGTGCTGGACGAGGGTGCTCTCAAAGTCTGGAAGGCGCAATGATGGCGGCACAGGGCGAGGGCGGGGCTGTGGCGTTCCAGCTGGAAGCCTGGTCGCGCATCCGGTTGGAGCGGGTGGAGCGTGCGCTGGAGCTTTGGATTACGGCGGATGCGCCCGCAGGCTCAGGCCACGCGGCACCGGCCGCCCTGGTTGAGGCCATGCGTTATTCGGTGCTGGACGGTGGCAAGCGCCTGCGTCCCCTGTTGGTGCTGGCAGCCCACGAAGCAGTGGCGGCCTCCACGGAGGTTGGCGCAGCGGCGGCATTGCGTGCCGCCTGCGCCGTGGAATTGATTCACGCCTATTCTCTGGTGCATGACGACATGCCGTGCATGGACAACGATGTGCTGCGCCGTGGCAAGCCTACGGTCCATGTGCGCTTTGGTGAGGCCAGCGCCCTGTTGGCAGGAGATGCGTTGCAGGCCCTGGCATTTGAGTTGTTGACACCGGAAGATGGCAGCGTGGAATGCGCCACGCAGGCTCGCCTGTGCAGCCTGCTGGCCCGTGCCGCGGGCAGCAGTGGTATGGCGGGGGGGCAGGCGATTGATCTGGCCAGCGTCGGCCACAAGCTCACCGAGAGCGAGTTGCGAGAAATGCACCAGTTAAAGACCGGTGCCTTGCTACAGGGCAGCGTGTTGATGGGCGCACATTGCGGGCATCCTTCGGCGCAGGCGCTGGCAGCATTGAGTGACTATGGCGCCGCCATCGGGTTGGCCTTTCAGGTGGTGGATGACATTCTGGACGTGACGGCCGACTCCAGCACCCTGGGCAAGACCGCCGGAAAAGATGCCGACAATGACAAACCCACCTATGTCTCCCTGATGGGATTGGCGCGCAGCCAATCCTATGCACAGGATCTTCTGGCCCAGGCGCATCAGGCGCTGCAACGCAGCGGTCTGGCCCACACCGGGGCTCTGTCAGCACTTGCTGATATGGTGGTCAACCGCGCCAGCTAACGTACAGAACAGCATAAGAAAGAAAATGCCGAATCAATCCTACCCCTTGCTGGAAACCATAGACAGCCCGACGGACCTGCGCAAACTCCAGCGGACCCAGTTGCGCGAACTGGCGGGCGAATTGCGACAGTTTCTGCTCAACAGCGTTGCCAGAACAGGCGGCCATTTGAGCTCCAACCTGGGTACGGTGGAATTGACCGTGGCACTGCACTATGTGTTTAACACGCCGGACGACAGGCTGGTGTGGGACGTGGGCCACCAGACTTATCCGCACAAAATCCTGACCGGCCGGCGTAAACGCATGCCCAGCCTGCGCCAATTGGGCGGCTTGAGCGGATTCCCGCAGCGTGCCGAGAGTGAGTTCGATACCTTTGGCACGGCCCACTCCAGCACCTCGATTTCGGCCGCACTGGGTATGGCCCTGGCCTCCAAGATCAAGGGTGAAGAGCGACGCGCCATTGCCATCATTGGTGATGGTGCCATGACGGCCGGTATGGCCTTTGAAGCCTTGAACAATGCCGGTGTGGCTGATTGCGATTTGCTGGTCATTCTGAACGACAACGACATGAGCATCAGCCCTCCTGTGGGCGCACTGAACCGCTACCTGGCGCAGCTGTTGAGTGGCCAGTTTTATGCTGCTGCGAAGAATGTCGGCAAGACGGTACTCAAAGGGGCGCCACCCTTGTTTGAGCTGGCCAAGCGCATCGAAGAACATGCCAAGGGCATGGTGGTGCCGGCGACGCTGTTTGAGAAGTTCGGCTTCAATTACATAGGCCCGATTGATGGGCACGATCTCAATTCACTGATCCCCATGCTGGAGAACATCAAGCATCTCAAGGGGCCGCAATTTCTGCATGTGGTGACCAAAAAAGGCCAGGGCTACGATTTGGCTGAAGCGGATCCGGTGGCCTACCACGGACCTGGAAAGTTCGATCCGGCCATCGGTTTGCAGAAGGCACCAGTTGCCACCGCCACCACATTCACCCAGGTGTTCGGCCACTGGCTGTGCGATATGGCAGCGGCTGACAAGCGTTTGGTTGGCATAACGCCTGCCATGCGCGAGGGCTCGGGCATGGTCGAATTCGAGCGGCGCTTTCCTGATCGGTACTTCGATGTGGGCATTGCGGAGCAGCATGCGGTGACCTTTGCCGCCGGTCTCGCGGCCGAGGGATTGAAACCGGTGGTGGCCATTTACTCCACCTTTTTGCAGCGCGCGTATGACCAGTTGATCCACGATGTGGCGATTCAGAACCTGCCGGTGGTGTTTGCACTGGACCGTGCCGGCCTGGTGGGCGCGGACGGCGCGACGCATGCAGGCATCTACGACATCCCCTTTGTGCGTTGCATTCCGAACATGAGCATGGCCTGTCCGGCCGACGAAAACGAATGCCGACAGTTGCTCAGTACCGCCTTTGCCCAGAACCATCCGGTGGCGGTGCGTTATCCGCGTGGTGGCGGGGCCGGGGTGGCCACCACGGCCTCGCTGGAGGGGTTGCCGTTTGGCAAGGGGGAGATTCGCAAGCAGGGCAGCAACATTGCCATTCTGTCCTTTGGCACCATGCTGCAGCCAGCCCTGAAGGCCGCTGAGGACTTGGGCGCCACGGTGGTCAACATGCGTTGGGTCAAGCCGCTGGATGTGGAGTTGCTGGCATCCGTCGCTGCAAGCCACGAGTTCCTGGTGACGGTGGAAGAGGGCGCAACCATGGGGGGCGCCGGTAGTGCCGTGCTGGAAGCCCTGCAGGCTGCAGAGGTGGCGCGGCCAGTGTTGGTGTTGGGACTGTCAGACACCTTTATTGAGCATGGCGACCCGGCCAGGCTGCTGGCCATGCAAGGGCTGGATGCTCAGGGTATCGAGGCTTCCATTCGCAAACGGTTTGCGGTGTGAAATCAGCGAGGCTTGGCATCTGGACAGGCCAATGATCGACATGCTGGCGAACTGCCTGCAGAGCAGCATCACCATGCTGAGCACGGGGCCGCTGTCGAGCCGCTCGTGCCTTAGCGTGCCAGCAAGAACAAGGAGGCTGACTTGATTCCGGCGACGGTCAGCAACAAAGAGCCCAGCAGGTGCACAGCGGCTGTCATCAGGGCCAGTGCGTAGCGCTGCTGCAGCATCATGGAGACCACTTCGGCCGAGAAGCTGGAGAAGGTGGTGAGCGCGCCCAGAAAGCCGGTCACCAGGGCCAGCCGCCAGAGCGGGTCCAGCTGGGGCATGGCATGAAACACAGCAACACAAATGCCGATCAGGTAGCCGCCGATCAGGTTGGCGGCCAGTGTGCCCACTGGCAATACGGTGCCGGCCACAGTCAGTGTCGGGTTCAGCCACAGCCCCAGTTGCCAGCGTGCCAGCGCACCAAAGCAGGCACCGATGCATATGGCCAGAACGGGCAGCATCAGGGTGCCTTGGCGCCGGCTTCGGGCGCAGTGTAGGGCAACTGGTTCACGGTCAGGCCGGCGGCAGACAGTCTGACCGCCGTGGCCGGTTTGATGCCTTTGACGCGTTGCATCAGGTCGGCCCAGTCCTTGAATAAACCTTGCTCCCGCGCCTTGAGGATGCGCTCGGTGCTACTGGGCCCCAGGCCGCGAACGCCATCGAGTTCGGCCTCGTTGGCGGTGTTAACTTCCAGCGCCGATGCCGACAGGACCAGAGCGCAGCAAACCGTGGCGATGAAACGCTTCAGCATGGCAGGTTCAGACCCTGGACATCCATTCCACATACTTGGCGACGCCGGTTTGCACATCGACAAAGCGGTGGTCGCAACCCGTGGCGCGCAGCGCCGTCAGATCAGCCTGCGTATAGCTCTGGTATTTGCCACGCAGCGCATCGGGGAAGGCAATGTATTCGAGTTGCCCCTGCTGCACCATGGCGTCCAGCGACAGGGCTTGCTCGCCCTTGGCAGCGCGCAGGGCGTTGACCACGGAACTGGCGACATCGTTAAACGGCTGGGCGCGGCCGGTGCCCAGATTGAAAATGCCGCATTGCGCCGGGTTGTCAAAGAACCACAGGTTGACTGCCACGACGTCGTCGATAAAGACAAAGTCGCGCATCTGGCCACCGGGCGCATAGCCGCCGTACTCGCCAAACAACTTGACTTTGCCCTCGGCCTTGAACTGGTTGAATTGGTGAAAGGCGACGCTGGCCATGCGGCCCTTGTGCTGCTCGCGCGGGCCGTAGACGTTGAAGTAACGGAAGCCCACCACCTGGTGCGTGCGTCCGGCCTTGGTGCGTTCGAAGTTCACACCGCATTCGCGCCGCATGCGCTGGTCAAATAGCAGCTTGGAGTAGCCGTAGACATTGAGCGGGAGTTCAAAGGCCGGGTCTTCACGGAAGGTGTCTGAGCCCCCATAGGTGGCTGCGCTGGAGGCATACAGCAGACGCGCACCCCGTTTCTGACAGGCCTGAAACAGGTTCCACGACAGGGTGTAGTTGTTGCCCATCATGAACTTGCCATCGGCTTCCATGGTGTCGCTGCAGGCGCCTTCGTGGAACACGGCTTCGATCTGGCCGAAGTGACCGCCGGCGAAGGCGGTGTAGAAATCGTCGGCATCGACATAGTCGGCAATTTTCAGATCCGCAATGTTGCGGAACTTGTCGCCCTGCGTCAGGTCATCCACCGCAATGATGTCGTCAATGCCACGGGCGTTCAGGCCCTTGATGATGTTGCTGCCGATAAAGCCGGCAGCTCCCGTTACAACGATACGCGTCATGCAAACAACTCCTCATACGACACAGTGGCCGTTCCAAATTTGCCCACTACAACCGCACCGGCGCGGTTCGCCAGTGGCACAGCTTCCCGCAAGGTGAGTCCGGCACCGACCATGACCGCCATGGTGGCAATCACCGTGTCGCCGGCACCGGTGACATCAAACACCTCGCGCGCCTGGGCGCTGACGTGCAATTCGCCGTTGGCGTCAAACAAGGTCATGCCCTCTTCGCTGCGGGTCAGCAGCACCGCGTCCAGGTGCAGTTGCTCGCGCAGGTTGTGGGCCTTGCTGCGCAGATCGGCCTCATCGGTCCACTGTCCGATCACCTGCTGCATTTCGGCCCGGTTGGGCGTGATCACAGTGGCATTCTGGTAGCGCGTGTAGTCGCTGCCCTTGGGGTCGATCAGAATCGGCTTGCCCAGTGCGCGGGCGCGTTCAATCATGTCGGTCACGTGGGCCAGGCCACCCTTGCCGTAGTCTGAAAACAGGACGGCATTGTGCTGGGGCAGAATGCGCTCGAAGGTGGCGGTCTGGCCGGCCAGAATCTCGTTCTCCGGGGTGTTTTCAAAGTCCAGCCGGATCAGTTGCTGCTGGCGCCCGATGACGCGCAGCTTGACTGTTGTCTTGAGTGCGGAGTCCCGGCCAAAGTAGGTCTCTATGCCGGTCTTGGCCACCAGTTCTTCCAGGTGGTGGCTGGCTTCGTCGTCACCCACCACGGTGAGCAGGCTGGCGTGTGCGCCCAGGCTGACGGCGTTGTAGGCCACGTTGGCGGCTCCGCCGGCACGCTCTTCTTCGCGCGTGACCCGCACCACAGGCACCGGTGCTTCCGGGCTGATGCGGTCTACCGCACCGTACCAGTAGCGGTCCAGCATCACGTCGCCCACCACGAGTACGCGGGCTTTGGCAATTTGTTCTTGGGTAATGTTCATAACTCTTCTACGCGTAAGGCCGGGTAGCTGTCCCAGGCCTGGCAGCCCGGGCATTGCCAGAAGTGGCGCTTGGCCTCAAAGCCGCAGGCGGCACAGCGGTAACGGGTGAGCGGTTTGACGGCATGGTCCAGCGCACGCTGAACCTGGGGGTGAAATTGTTCGTGCTCCAGCTTTTCACCGGCAATCCATTTGGCGGCAGCCACCAGTGAGGGCTCTTTTTCCAGATGCCGGGCATACCACTGCCGCGCAGTGAGCGCGGAGTCTCCGTTGGCGGCTTCCAGCGATACGATGGCGTCCAGCACGTCGATGGAGGGGGTCTGCTCGTAACAGGATTTCAACAAGGTAAGTGTCGGTTCAATCGATTGCGCGGCGAATGCCGCCGCCGCCAGGAGTGGCGCAATCAGCGGTGTGGAGGCGGGCGCTTGGTGCAGGGCTTCCGCCAGGGTGGCGCTGGCTTCCCGATGCGAGCCTTGCTGGCGTTGCAGGGCTGCCATGTCCATGCGGGGCCTTGGCGACTGGGGTGCTGTGGCAATCGCTTGCTGGAGCAGGTTTCCTGCCTCCTCCAGCTTCTGTGCTGCCAGCAGTGCCGCCGCCTGTTCGCACAGGTAATGGGCCAGACGCCCGGCAAAACTGCCTTGGCCGGCTGCTTCGAGCTTTTTGGCTACACCTGCTGCGTGTTCCCAGTCGCGCGAGCGTTCGTAGTTGGCTAGCAGGGCCAGTCGCGCCTGCGCCTCAAAGCGCGTACCTTCGAGTTTGAGCAGCGCGTCTTCTGCGCGGTCCAGCAGACCGGCCTTGAGATAGTCCAGGGCGAGTGCGTGCTGGGCCCGGTGTCTATCGTCTGCGACCAGGTCACCGCGCGAAAGCAGGTGCTGGTGTACACGCACCGCGCGCTCGTATTCGCCGCGGCGGCGGAACAGGTTGCCCAGGGCGAAGTGCAATTCGGAGGTGTCGGGGTCGTTTTGCACGGCCTCGATAAAGGCGTCAATGGCCTGGTCCTGCTGCTCATTGAGCAGGAAGTTCAGACCCTTGAAGTAGGCCTTGGGCGCCTGGCGGCTTTCCATGCGGAGCTGGCGCAAGTCCATACGCGAGGCCAACCAGCCCAGCACAAAGACGACCGGAAGGGCCAACAGCAACAGGCTGAAGTCAAATTCCATGGAAGGCGGAGTCGCTGTAGGCGTCGTCAACAGTTTTGGCGGGTTTGCCGGCGATCGTTGCATCCGGCAGCACCTGTGCCAAAGGCTTGGAGTGGCGTTGACGCCACCAGCGCGGCACCATGCCGAGAATGCCCACAACCAGGCCCGCAGCAAAAGCGCCCAGCACAACCAGCACCATGGGTGCCGTCCACTGGCGTCCAAAGAAGAAACGCACGGTCACATCGCTCTGGTTGTTCAGGGCGAAGGCAAACAGGGTAAAAAAAATGGCTGCTTTAAGTAACCACTTAAAGAGCCATGCGATTGGTTTCATCAATGTCCTCGGGGCTGAGGCGATTCTACTAGTCAGGACCTACTCTTTGATCTTTGCTGTTGCCGTCAAATCCATGGCAGCAGTGCGCTCGTCGACGGCTTCGCGCAAGGCCTTGCCGGGCTTGAAATGGGGCACGCGTTTTTCGGGGATGGCCACGCTTTCGCCGCTGCGCGGATTGCGTCCGATGCGGGGAGGGCGGCGGTTGATGGAGAAGCTGCCGAAGCCGCGAATCTCGATACGGTGTCCGCGTACCAGAGCGTCGTTCATGGCATCCAGAATCGCCTTGACGGCAAATTCGGCATCGCGATGCGTCAGTTGGCTGAAGCGATTGGCCAGTTCTTCAACGAGGTCGGAGCGGGTCATGGGTGAGGGAGTTCGGATATTTTGGACAAAAAAACGACCGGTGCACAGGTGCAACCGGTCGTTTGATCAGTTCAGCAACTAAAGATTAGTTGTTGTCCAGTTTTGCGCGCAGCAATGCGCCCAGGCTGGTGGTGCCAGCGTTTTCGCGAGCAGACTGCTGGCTCAGGGATTGCATGGCTTCGTTCTGGTCAGCCATGTCCTTGGCCTTGATGGACAACTGGATGTTGCGGGTCTTGCGATCCACATTCACCACCACAGCGGTCACTTCATCGCCTTCTTTGAGCACGTTGCGTGCGTCTTCCACGCGGTCGCGGCTGATTTCAG
>CANFIH010000161.1 GCA_947446855.1 Burkholderiales bacterium | reverse complement strand
TTCGGTCTTGAAATGGTGCTCATTCACCTTGGAAACGCGGGTAGTCACTTGGTACTGCGCGCTGGGAAAAAACACCGCCATAAAGCGCCGTACCACCAGGTCGTAGACCTTTTGCTCGGCCTCGCTCAGGCCACTGGGTGCCTGCAGCGTGGGGATGATGGCAAAGTGGTCGCTGACCTTGGCGTTGTCGAACACGCGCTTGGTGGGCTTGATGTAGTTGTTGTTCAGCGCGGTGAGGGCGTGCGGTGCCAGGTGGCGCATGCCGCTCTCAGAAAGCATCTCGAAGGTGCTTTTGACCACCGGCACATAGTCTTCCGGCAGGTTGCGCGAATCGGTACGCGGGTAGGTCAGGGCCTTGTGGCGCTCATACAAAGACTGCGCAATCGACAGCGTGGTCTTGGCGGTATAGCCGAACTTGCCGTTGGCCTCGCGCTGCAGGCTGGTCAGGTCGAACAGCAGGGGCGAGGCCTGGCTGGTGGGCTTGCTTTCTTCCGTCACCGTGGCGGGCTTGCCGCGCACCAGGTCGGCAATCTCCTGGGCTTCGCGTGCGCTCCAGACGCGGTCAGCCTTGAGCTCGGCGTCGTCGGGGTTCTTCTTCCACTTGGGGTCAAACCATTTGGCCGGGTACTCGCCCGCTTGTGCGGCAAAGGTGGCGTGAATTTCCCAGTAGTTGCGGCTGATGAACTTGCGGATCTGCTCTTCGCGTTCCACCACCACCGAAAGTGTGGGCGTCTGCACCCGGCCCACGGTGGTCAGGAAGAAGCCGCCGTCGCGCGAGTTGAAAGCCGTCATGGCGCGCGTACCGTTGATGCCCACCAGCCAGTCGGCTTCCGAGCGGCAGCGTGCGGCATCGGCCAGCGGCTGCATCTGCGCATTGCTGCGCAGCGCGCCGAAACCGTCGCGAATCGCTTGCGGTGTCATGCTTTGCAGCCACAGGCGCGAGACCGGCTTGCCCAGGGGCTTGGCGCGAGTTGGAGCGGCATCTTCGCTGCCGAAGGCGTATTGCTCGATCAGGCGGAAGATCAGCTCCCCCTCGCGGCCCGCGTCGCAGGCGTTGATGATTTTGTCCACGTCCTTGCGCTTGGCCAGTTTGACCACGGCGTTCAATCGCGTTTTGGTCTTGTCCACTGGCTTCAAATCGAAATGCGGCGGGATCACCGGCAAATGGGCAAAGCTCCACTTGCCGCGCTTGACGTCATAGGCCTCGGGCGCCTGGATTTCCACCAGGTGACCGACGGCGCTGGAGACCACATAGCCGTCACTCTCAAAATATTCGTCGTGCTTCTCAAACTTCCCCGCAGTGGGGGTCAGCGCCCGGACGATGTCCTGGGCGACGGATGGCTTCTCGGCAATGACTAAAGTTTTCATGTCTGACTACAATCCAGTTTCTCGCGCACACACGGGTACGCGCGCTCACACATACGCAGGCACGCACATGCGCGCCCATACGATTCACCATACCAAATTTTTGCGACGTGGCCCAAAACCCCCAGAAATCTTCGGCAGCTAATTCTTCGTCGTCGGATGGCCGCCGCATCCAGACCCGCCGCTCCGGTGTGCATGGTAAGGGCGTGTTTGCCCTGGTCGACCTTGCCGAGGGTGAAACCATCATCGAGTATGTGGGCGAGGTCATCAGCTGGCCCGAAGCACAAGCCCGCCATCCGCACAACCCCGAAGATCCAAACCACACCTTCTACTTCCACATCGATGAAGACCATGTGATCGACGCGCTGTTCGGGGGCAACTCCTCGCGCTGGATCAACCATTCCTGCGACGCCAACTGCGAGGCCGACGAGCAGGACGGCCGCATCTTCATCAAGGCGCGGCGCAACATCACAGCTGGTGAAGAGCTGAACTACGACTACGGCCTGATCATCGACGAGCGCTACACCAAGAAGCTCAAGGCCGAGTACCCCTGCTGGTGCGGTGCCGCGACCTGCCGCGGCACGCTGCTGGCCCCCAAACGCGGCAAGCGATGACTGTCCGCTGGCCGGCCGAGGCCATCTGGGAGCAGGTAGCGCCGCTGCTGCCGGGCTTTACCGTCGAGATCCTGCCGCAGATCGACTCCACCAACACCGAGCTGATGCGCCGCGCGCGCGCTGGTCGACCCGAGCCGATTTTACTGGTAGCCGAACGCCAGACCGCAGGGCGCGGGCGCTTGGGGCGCGACTGGCAGAGCGACACCGATGCCGGTCTATCTACACTCACCTTCTCGCTGGGCCTGCCGCTGCAGCCGGCCGACTGGTCCGGCCTGTCGCTGGCCGTGGGCCTGGCGGTGGTGCAAAGCCTGCATCCGGCGCTCAAGCTCAAGTGGCCCAATGACGTCTGGCTGGACGAGCGCAAGCTGGCTGGCATCTTGATTGAAACCACCAGCGTGGGCGACTTGCGCTACGCGGTGATTGGCATTGGCGTGAATCTGCTGCCGCGCGCGGCCGATGGTCTGCGTACGCCACCTGCTGCGCTGGTGGAACTGTTGCCTGTGGCCAATGCGCCCTCCACGCTGGAAGCGATCCTGCCGCCCCTGGTGCGCGCCGTGTTGGCCTTTGAACACCAGGGCTTTGGCGAGCTGCGCAGCGCCTTCCATGCGCGTGACCTGCTCTATGGTCGCGAGGTGCTGTGCACCGATGGCACCACGGGCACGGCGCGCGGCGTGGACGCTGGCGGCGCCCTGCTGGTGCATACTGCCGGCGGACTGCAAAAAATCAGCAGCGCGGAGGTGAGTGTGCGCCCCCTTGCCGCCAACCCATCCAAGGACCTGTAATCCGACTATGTTGCGAACGATTGCCCTGGCCCTGCTGCTTGCCAACTGTCTCTACTTCGCGTGGGGCAACGGGATGTTGAGGCCTCTGGGTTTCGGGCCTGTGCAGCAAAGTGAGCCGCAGCACATGGCGCAACAAATTGCCCCGGGCTCCGTGCGCCTGCTCAGTGCCGAGGAGTTCAGGCAGATCGAAGAGCAGGTCAAGGCTGAGCAGTCGCCCAAGGAATGTCTGCAGGCCGGCCCTTTCAATGAGGCGCAAAGTGCCGCGCTGCGCAAGGTTCTGGGCGATAGCCTGCCCGCCGATGCCTGGACCCTGGAAGCAGCCCCTGTTGCGCCGCGCTGGATTGTCTATCTGGGCAAGTACACCAATGCTGAGGCCCTGGCCAAAAAGCGCAGCGAACTTGCCGCCATGAACCTGAAGGCCGAGAGCCTGGAAAATCCCGCCCTGGAGCCGGGCTTGTCGCTGGGCGGGTTTGACAAACGGGCTGAAGCAGACGCGGCGCTGCTGCAACTGAGCGCACGGGGGCTGCATACGGCGCGCGTGGTGCAGGAGAGCGCCGGGTCCAGTGCCTACCTGCTCAGGCTGCCCGCCATAGGTGCCGCACTCAAGCCCAAGCTGCCTGATATCCGCGCGGTCTTGGGCGCCAAAGCACTGCACGCCTGCAATTAGCTGGACGTGGGCAGTACGGCGTCGGCGGGGAAGCGCACGGTAAAGCAGCAGCCCGGCGGGTTTTGCCCCGGGCGCACATCGTCCACAGTGACCTCGGCGCGGTGCTGGCGCGCAATTTCCAGCACGATGGGAAGCCCTAAGCCGGAGCCATCGGCCTCGTTGCCCAGTGCCCGGTAAAAGGGCTGAAACACCAGTTCGCGCTCTGCGGGTGCAATGCCGGGGCCGGAGTCTTCCACCTGAATGACCAGCATCCGGCTGAACGGATCTATCAGCACCCGCGCGGTAATGATGCCGGGCCTGGCCGGGCGCGAGGGCGTGTAGTTGATGGCGTTGTCCACCAGGTTGCGCACCATCTCGGTCAGCAGGGTCAGGTTGCCCTGCACGGTCACGCCCTCGGAGCCGGGTTGGGCACCCTCGTAACCCACGTCAATGTGCTTTTCCATGGCGCGTGGCACGCAGTCACGGATCACGTCCATGGTCAGGCGCGCGACGTCACAGGGTCGGTGCGCCAGCACGGTGCTGCTGCTCTCTGCCCGGGCCAGGGCCAGCAACTGGTTCACCGTGTGGGTGGCGCGGATGCTGGAGCGCCCGATCTGGCGCAGGGATTGCTTCAGGTCTTCGGCACTGGCACCTTCGCGCTGCGCCAGGTCGGCCTGCATGCGCAGGCCCGCCAGGGGGGTTTTGAGCTGGTGCGCTGCATCCGCCAGAAAGCGCTTTTGCGTGACGATGGAGTCCTTCAGTCGCATCAGCAAATCGTTCACGGAAGCCACCAGCGGCGCCACCTCCATGGGCACGGCGCCCACTTCCAGCGGACTCAGGTCGTCCGGGTCGCGTGCGCGTATGCGCTCTTCCAGCCGGTTGAGTGGCTTGATGGCCTGCACCAGTGCCAGCCACACCAGCAGCACGGCCAGCGGCAGCACTACGAACTGCGGCAGCATCACGCCCTTGACGATTTCAGTGGCCAGCACCGAGCGCTTGTCCATGGTCTCTGCCACCTGCACCAGCGCCGGCTTGGAGTGCGGAATCTCCAGCCGCACCCACATATAGGACACCTTGAGCATGTTGCCCTTGAACTCGTCATCGCGCATGCGCACTTCGCCCGTGGCGGCGCGCTCCTCGTCGTTGGGCAAGGGCAGGCCCTTTTCACCGCTGAGAAATTCGCCCTGCGGCCCCAGCACCTGGTAGTACACCGTGTCGGCATCATCCGCACGCAGCAACTCGCGCGCCGGCAGTGGCAGCACAAACTGCGCGCGGTTGTTCTTGATGGTGATGAGTTGCGCCAGCGCGCTGACGTTGTATTCCAGCGCCCGGTCAAAGGGTTTGCCGGCAATGCCCTGCGCCACCAGCCAGGTCAGCACCAGACTGATAGGCCACAACAAGAGCAGCGGCGTGAGCATCCAGTCCAGGATTTCCCCGAACAGCGAACGCTGCTCACGCTGGAAGATTTTCACGTGAGCGCCGCCGGGCTAGCCTGGGATTTTTTCCAGGCAATAACCCAGGCCGCGCACCGTGGCAATGCGGATCGGGCCCTTCTCGATCTTCTTGCGCAGCCGGTGGATGTAGACCTCGATGGCGTTGTTGCTGACCTCTTCGCCCCATTCGCACAGGCGCTCCACCAACTGGTCCTTGCTGACCAGACGGCCGGCGCGCTGCAGCAGCACTTCCAGCAGCCCCAGCTCGCGGGCTGACAGTTCCACCATCTTGCCGTCAATCGTGGCCACGCGTCCGGCCTGGTCGTAGGTCAGCGGGCCGTGTTTGATGCTGCTGCTGGTGGCACCCATGCCACGGCGCACCAGGGCGCGTACGCGGGCTTCGAGTTCCTGCAGGCTGAAGGGCTTGGCCATGTAGTCATCCGCACCGTAGTCCAGCCCTTTGACGCGCTCGTCCACGCTGTCGGCCGCGGTGAGAATCAGCACCGGCAGCGAGGAGCCACGGGCCCGCAACTTTTTGAGCACTTCCAGGCCGTGCATCTTGGGCAGGCCCAGGTCCAGGATCAACAGGTCAAATTCGGTATTGGTCATGAGCGCGGCATCGGCCTCCGAGCCGCTGGCCACGTGGTCCACCGCCGCACCGGCGCTGCGCAGGGCGCGCAGCAATCCATCCGCCAGTACCTGGTCGTCTTCTGCAATCAAAATCCGCATCGCTGTCTCCTACTTATGCCGGTATTCTAGGCCCGCAAGCCGGGCTGCGATTCGCCACTGTAGGCTTCCAGTCCCAGCGCAATCACGGTGGCGACCGCGTCACCCACGGCACTGCGCATTTCGGCTTCGGCCTGGGCGACCGCTTCCTGATAAGCCGCTAGCCAGGCCAGGCCGGTGGCGGTAAACAGCACCCGCTTGGCGCGTGCGTCGGCGCCATCGTTTTCGCGCCGCACCATGCCCCAGGCTTCGCATTGGTTCACCAGTGTGCCCATGGCCTGCTTGCTCATGCCGGCAGCCGCAGCCAGGTCGGTCAGGCGTGCGCCGCCGGGCGGCAAGTGGCGTGTGATGTGGATGTGGGCTGCGCTCACCTGCCCCCGTGCTGCCAGATTGGACAGACCCAGCGGTACGCCCGGATGCTGCGCCATGCATTCCATGACACGTGCGTCAAACCGCTGCAGGGCCAGTCGCAGCCAATGGCCGGTGTGGGTGCTGCTCCAGGATTCGGACGCAAGGAGGGCAGGTTCAGTCATGGCGCGAATGGTAATGCAAACTGACCAAAAAATGTGTTTACCAATTTCAACCATGGCCGTTAAACTACTGTTCAAGCATCCAGCCTGTGATTAACAGCAGATGCAACAACAGCATACCAACCCCTTGATTTTTAGGAGATTTCTCATGGACGCACCCGTCAAAGGCATGGCCCCCAACAGCGAAAAAGCCAAGGCACTGGCCGTGGCACTGGCCCAGATCGAAAAGCAATTCGGCAAGGGCACCATCATGCGTCTGGGCGAAGGCGAAGTGATTGAGGACATCCAGGTGGTCTCCACCGGCTCGCTGGGTCTGGACATTGCGCTGGGCGTAGGCGGCCTGCCGCGCGGCCGCGTGGTTGAAATTTACGGCCCGGAGTCTTCCGGCAAGACCACGCTCACCCTGCAGGTGATTGCCGAAATGCAAAAACAGGGCGGCCAATGCGCCTTTGTCGATGCCGAGCACGCGCTGGACATCCAGTACGCGCAAAAGCTGGGCGTGAACCTGCAAGACCTGCTGATCAGCCAGCCCGATACTGGCGAGCAGGCGCTGGAAATCGTGGACAGCCTTGTGCGCTCCGGCGCGGTCGATCTGATCGTGGTCGACTCGGTGGCCGCCCTGACACCCAAGGCCGAGCTTGAAGGCGAAATGGGCGACAGCCTGCCGGGCCTGCAAGCCCGTTTGATGAGCCAGGCCCTGCGCAAGCTCACCGCCCACATCAAGAAGACCAATTGCATGGTCATCTTCATCAACCAGATCCGCATGAAGATCGGCGTGATGTTCGGCAGCCCCGAGACCACCACCGGCGGCAATGCGCTGAAGTTCTACGCCTCCGTGCGACTGGACATCCGCCGCACCGGCACGATTAAAAAGGGTGACGATGCCATTGGCAACGAAACCAAGGTCAAGGTCGTCAAGAACAAGGTGGCTTCGCCGTTCAAGACGGCGGAATTCGACATCCTGTTTGGTGAAGGCATCAGCCGCCACGGTGAAATCATTGACATGGGCGTGAACGCCCACATCATCGAAAAATCCGGCGCCTGGTACGCCTACCAGGGCGAAAAAATCGGCCAGGGCCGTGACAACGCCCGTGAATTCCTGCGCGAAAACCCCGACTTGTCGGTGGAGATCGAGAACAAGGTGCGCGAGTCCCTGGGCATCCCGCTGGTGCCGGTGGCCGAAGTGGAAAAGGTCAAGGCTAAAAAGGGCGATAAGGCCGAGAAAGCGGACAAGGCAGATAAGTCCGAATAAGGGGTGCAGGCCGGGTGCACGCGCCGCCGTGGAGCGGGCACCGGTTTGTCTTTGCAGTCGGGATATTTCTTCAGGCGTTTTTCGGGTTCTGGTGCATGGCCGTCACTCCTATCTCTCTGACCGGGCGCGCCCTGCGCCTGCTCTCCGGCCGCGAGCATTCGCGTGCGGAACTCGAGCGCAAACTGGCGCCATACGAGGAAGAGCCGGGTGCCCTGGCCAAGGTGCTGGACAGCCTGGCGGCCAAAGACTTCATCAACGAAGGGCGTGTGGTCGAGTCGGTGCTGTATCGCCGCTCGGCCAAGCTGGGCACGCAGCGCATCAAGCAGGAGTTGCAGGCCAAGGGCTTGGAGCCTGAGGCCGTGGCCGAAGCAGTCGCGCGCTTGCGCACCAGCGAGTTGGAGCGCGCGCGCGAGGTATGGCGCAAAAAGTTCGGTACCCAGCCAGCAGACGCTGCTGAACGTGGCAAGCAGATGCGTTTTTTGGCGAGTCGCGGTTTTGGCGGCGACACGATTCACCGGGTGGTGTCTGGCGGGGACGAGGACTGAAGAACGGTTTTGAAGCCGCAGTCGCGCAATGGTTCAGCGGGGAGAGGGTAGGGGGCTGGACCGATTTGTGCGTACCCGCACCATGAGGGCCTGGCCCCTGCCCTCTCATTGCGTGCGAGAGACGTAGCGACCCAAGGCGGTTTTTAAATCCCCAGCAGCAACTGCAGGTTTTGCACCGCCGCCCCACTGGCACCCTTGCCCAGATTGTCCAGCCGCGCCACCAGCACCGCATGCGCAAACCCATCGGCGGCGGCATCGTTGCTGAACACGCGCAACTCCATCTTGTTGGTATCCGCCAGCGCCACCGCATCCAGCTTCAGGTCCGCCGTCACTGGCTCCACCGTCACCCAGGTGCTGCCGGCATAGTGCTTGGCCAACGCCGCATGTAAATCTGCCGCTGAGGGCTGGCCCGGCAAGGTGTCCAAATGCAGCGGCAACTGCACCAGCATGCCTTGCACAAAATTGCCCACCGACGGCACAAACAAGGGCCTGCGCGTCAGGCCGGTGTAGCACATGATTTCGGGAATGTGCTTGTGCTTCAAGCCCAGCGCATACAACTCCATGGGCGGCGCCTTGCCTGCTTCATAGGCTTCCATCATGCTGCGCCCGCCACCGGAGTAACCGCTGATCGAAGGCAAGCACACCGGGAAATCAGCCGGCAACAAACCGGCATCAATCAGCGGGCGGATCAGCGCAATCGCGCCGGTGGCGTAGCAGCCGGGATTGGCCACGCGCTGTGCGTAGATGACGGCTTCGCGCTGCCCGGCAGCCAGTTCGGGAAAGCCGTACACCCAACCCGGTGCGGTGCGGTGGGCGGTGGAGGCGTCGATGATTTTGGGGCCGGGTTTGCCGGTCTCGGCGGCAATGGAATCGATCATCGCCACGGATTCGATAGCGGCATCGTCATGCAAACACAGCACCACCAGATCGGCCTGCGCCATCAGGGCGCGCTTGGCCAATGGGTCTTTGCGCAGAACGGGATCAATGCTTAGAACTTCGACGCTGGACATGGTCTGCAGGCGTTCGCGAATTTGCAGACCGGTGGTGCCGGCTTCGCCGTCGATAAAAATTTTTTTCATGGAATGCGAGGAGTAAGAACCTAGAAACTTTTAAGCGGTAACCTTGATGTAACCGGGGTATGTAGAGTGCCGCGCTGTAAGTCTGAAACAAGTTTTGCGCGCTGCACCATGATACAGTCCCGCCCTGATGTGCCCAGTGCCATGTGTATGAGTTCACCCTTGCACAACATGGTGAACATTGTCCAGCCTCTAGAGAGATGTTATGAAGATTCATGAGTATCAAGGCAAGGAAATCTTGCGCCAATTCGGTGTGCCGGTGCCTCGCGGCATCCCCGC
>CANFIH010000160.1 GCA_947446855.1 Burkholderiales bacterium | reverse complement strand
GACCGCCCCGAGTTCCGCGCCGAGACCAAACGCCAGTTGGCGCGTTTGCTCAAAAAGCGCAAAGCCGAGGAGATGGGCTGATGTTTGTCATAGACCACGACCGGGCCGGTGGCTACTGGGGGGCGGTGTATGTGTTCACCGCCATCAAGGGCTTGCAGGTCGTCATCGACGGCCCGGTGGGCTGCGAGAACCTGCCGGTGACCTCCGTGCTGCATTACACCGATGCCTTGCCCCCGCACGAATTGCCCATTGTGGTGACCGGCCTGGGTGAAGAGCAACTGGGACGCGAAGGCACCGAAGGCGCCATGAAGCGTGCCCACGCCACGCTGGACCCCGATCTGCCTGCGGTGGTGGTGACCGGCTCGATTGCCGAAATGATTGGCGGCGGCGTCACGCCCGAAGGCACCAACATCCTGCGCTTTTTGCCGCGCACGATTGATGAAGACCAGTGGCAGTGCGCCAACCGCGCCATGTACTGGCTGTGGACCGAATACGGCCTGCGCCAGGTGCCTGCCCGCAAGCCCTTTGCCGAACGCCCGGCCGGCGAGAAGCCGCGGGTGAACATCATCGGCCCGGCCTACGGCACCTTCAATTCCCCCAGCGACCTGGCCGAAATCCGCCGGCTGGTGCAGGGCGTGGGTGCGGACATCAACATGGTGTTCCCGCTGACCAGCCACGTGGCCGATGTGTCGCGCCTGGTGGAGGCCGATGTCAACATCTGCATGTACCGTGAGTTCGGCCGCATGCTGTGCGAGGCGCTGGAGCGTCCTTATCTGCAGGCCCCCATCGGGCTGCACAGCACGACCCAGTTTTTGCGCAAGCTTGGCGAACTGCTGGGCCTGGACCCCGAGCCCTTTATCGAGCGCGAGCGCCACACCACGCTCAAACCGCTGTGGGACCTGTGGCGCTCGGTGACGCAGGACTTTTTCTCCACCGCCAGCTTTGCCATCGTCGCCACCGAAACCTACACGCGGGGCATCCGCCATTTTCTGGAAGTGGAGATGGGCCTGCCCTGCAAGTTTGCGGTGTCGCGCACCGCAGGCACCAAGACCGACAACCAGGCCATCCGCCAGATGTGCAAAACGCAGACGCCGCTGATCATGTTTGGCAGCTACAACGAGCGCATGTACCTGGCCGAAGCGGGTGGCGCCGGCCCCATGCGCGCGGCCTTTATCCCGGCCTCGTTTCCGGGCGCCATCATCCGCCGCCACACGGGCACGCCCTTCATGGGCTACAGCGGCGCCACCTACCTGATTCAGGAAGTCTGCAACGCGCTCTTTGATGCGCTGTTCCACATCCTGCCGCTGGGCACCGAGATGGATCGGGTCGACCCCACGCACGCACGCGGCGTGGTGGTGCCCAACGCCATCTGGGATGAGTCGGCCCAGGCGCGGCTGCGCGACATCGTGCAGAGCCAGCCGGTGCTGATCCAGATTTCTGCGGCCAAACAGTTGCGCGACCTGGCCGAACGCCATGCCCGCGAAGCCGCCGCAGCCAGCGTGGGCGATGCCCATGTCGACCAGGCCAGCCGTGCGCTGGGAATGGGGGTGCCTGCATGACCCGCCACACATTCGATGCCGGGCTGCAAGCCCTGTCATCCACCGAACGTCGTGGCATTCCGCCGCGGCTGCCCTTGCTGCGCGGGCCTTGCGCAGTGGTGGCCGCAAGGTCGTTTTAGAAAAGGAGCATGCGCATGTCGAATCCGAATTCCATATCCGGACTGACTGACGAAGAAGCTCAGGAGTTTCACCATTACTGGATGCAGGGAATGGTGGGTTTCACGGCGGTTGCCGTGGTCGCCCACATCCTGGTCTGGGCATGGCGACCCTGGTTCTGAGCCGGACAGACAACTTTCATCGGAGTTAAACCATGTTCGTAAACCCGCATTTATCGGAAGCCCACCACCCTGCCAAGGGTGACAAGCTGGCGTTTGCCCTGGTCTTTGTATCGTGTTTTGTCCTGCTTTTGTTTGTTGCTGCCATTGGCCAGGTGCTTGGCATGTCATGGAAGCACTGGCTGCCTGGTGCCGAGAACATGACAAACATCTTTTCCGGGGTGAACGCTGGTATTTACACCTTCATGTCCCACATTTCTTAGGAGTACTTTTATGTGGCGTATTTGGCGACTTTTCGATCCCCTTCGGGCCATGGTGGTTCAGGGCATTTTCCTCTTTGCATTGGCCGCGATGATTCACCTCATCCTGCTGAGCACCAACAAGTTCAACTGGCTCGACGGCGCGAAAAAACCCGCGGCATCAGCAACGGCACAAAACGCGCCGCTGCCGCCCGCAGTGCCTGCGATCAAGTCGTAACTGCACCTGGCAGGCACTGAACCGAAGTCCCTTCAGCCCGGTGTCTGCCTCCCTATTTCTCTTGAACATGTACTGCACATCTGCTGCCCAGGAGCACCGTCATGGCCATGCTTAGCTTCGAAAAAAAATACAGAGTCCGTGGCGGCACGCTGCTCGGGGGCGACTTGTTCGACTTTTGGGTGGGGCCGTTCTATGTCGGCTTTTTCGGCATCACCACCATCTTTTTCAGTGCCATCGGCACCGCCCTGATTCTGTGGGGCGCCGCCATGGGCCCGACCTGGAATCTCTGGCAGATCAGCATTGCGCCGCCCGACCTGTCCTGGGGCCTGCGGCCTGCGCCGCTGATGCAAGGCGGTCTGTGGCAGCTCATCACCATCTGCGCGCTGGGGGCGTTTGTGTCCTGGGCGGCGCGCGAGGTGGAAATCTGCCGCAAGCTGGCCATGGGCTACCACGTGCCCGCTGCCTTCTGCGTTGCCATCTTTGCCTACTTCACGCTGGAAGTGATACGCCCGGTGCTTCTGGGCGCCTGGGGCCACGGCTTTCCGTACGGCATCTACAGCCACCTGGACTGGGTCTCGAATGTGGGCTACCAGTATCTGCACTTTCATTACAACCCGGCCCACATGCTGGCCGTGAGTTTCTTCTTCGCCACCACGTTTGCGCTCTCGCTGCATGGCGGCCTGATCTTGTCGGCGGCCAACCCCAAGGCGGGCGGAGTGGTCAAAACCCCGGAGCACGAGGACACCTTCTTCAAGGACATCGTGGGCTACTCCATCGGCACGCTGGGCATTCACCGCCTGGGCCTGTTTCTGGCGCTGGCGGCCGTGCTGTTCAGCGCGCTGTGCATCGTCTTGAGCGGCCCGTTCTGGAGCCGCGGCTGGCCTGAATGGTGGAGCTGGTGGCTCAACATGCCGATCTGGCAGCAATAACGGGAGCAGGCAATGGCTGAATACCAAAATCTCTTCACCACCGTGCAAGCCACGGGACCGCTGCACCACGGCGTTGAACTGGGCCGGGGCAACAGCCCGCGCCTGGGCCAGCCCTTTGCATCGTACTGGGCCGGCAAGCTGGGCAATGCGCAAATCGGCCCGATCTACCTCGGTGCCCTGGGCCTGGCCTCGCTGGTGTGCGGCATGATTGCTTTCAACATCATCGGCTTGAACATGCTGGCTTCGGTGCACTGGAACCCGGTGCAGTTTGTGCGCCAGCTGTTCTGGCTGGCGCTGGAGCCGCCGCCGCCCAGCTACGGGCTGCATCTGCCGCCCCTCAACCAGGGTGGCTGGTGGCTGATGGCCGGTGGCTTCCTGACGGCCTCACTGTTTCTGTGGTGGTTGCGCACCTACCGGCGCTCCCGCGAGCTGGGGCTGGGCACCCACGTGCCATGGGCTTTTCTGTCGGCCATCTGGCTCTTTCTGGTGCTGGGCTTTTTCCGCCCGGTGCTGATGGGCTCCTGGGGTGAGGCGGTGCCCTTTGGCATCTTCCCGCACCTGGACTGGACGGCGGCCTTTTCGCTGCGTTACGGCAACCTGTTTTACAACCCCTTCCATGCGCTCTCCATCGTCTTCCTGTATGGATCCACGCTGCTGTTTGCCATGCACGGCGCCACCATTCTGGCGGTGACCCGCTTCGGCGGCGAGCGCGAGGTGGAGCAGATCGTGGACCGTGGCACGGCGTCTGAGCGTGCTGCCCTGTTTTGGCGCTGGACCATGGGCTTCAACGCCACCATGGAATCGATTCACCGCTGGGCCTGGTGGTTTGCCGTGCTGTGCCCGTTGGTGGGCGGCATCGGCATTCTGCTCACCGGCACGGTGGTGGACAACTGGTACCTCTGGTCCATGAAACATGGCGTGGTGCCCCCTTATCCGGCGGTGTTCCCGCAAGTGATGGACCCCGCCCTGCTGCAAGGAGTGAAGCCATGACTGTGTTTGCCTTCACCCGCGGCAACTGGCTGCGTCTGGCGCTGCTGGCGCTGGCGGTTGTGCTTACCGGCTGCGAGCGCCCCGGCAGCATGGACTCGGTGCAACGCGGCTACCGTGGCACCGGCATGCTGCAGGTGTACAACCCGCGCATCGTCGACGCCAATCTGGACAACAACACCGCACCGGTGCCACTGCCACCCGCAGCGGCGGACGGCCCCAAGGCCGCCGTGGTGTTCAAGAACGTCAAGGTGCTGGGAGACCTGAGCGTGGCCCAGTTCACCCGCCTGATGGCCTCCATGGTCACCTGGGTGGCCCCCAACGAGGGCTGCGTCTATTGCCACAACCCGGCCAACTTTGCCGAGGACAGCAAATACACCAAGGTGGTGGCGCGGCGCATGCTGGAGATGACGCGCACCATCAACAGCCAGTGGAAGACCCACGTGGCCGGCACCGGCGTCACCTGCTTCACCTGCCACCGGGGCAACGCGGTTCCGCAGCAGGTCTGGTACCGCTCCAACCCGCAGCCCTATGGCTCCAATTTCATGGGCGACAAAGCCGGCCAGAACAGCCCCGATCCGGCGGTCAACCTGTCCTCGCTGCCCAACGACCCGTTCACCCCCTTTCTGCTGGGAGCAGAGGACATACGCGTCAACGGCCCCACGGCCTTGCCGTCGGGCAACCGCCACTCCATCAAGCAGGCGGAGTGGACCTATGGCCTGATGACGCATACCTCGCAGGCACTGGGGGTGAACTGCACCTATTGCCACAACACGCGCTCCTTCCAGTCCTGGCAAGGCAACCCGCCCCAGCGCGCGGTAGCCTGGTACGGCATCCGCATGGCGCGCGCGCTGAACAAGGACTACCTGGAGCCCCTGGCCGACACCTTCCCCGCGCACCGCAAGGGCGAGCTCGGCGATGTGGCCAAGGCCAACTGCGCCACCTGCCACCAGGGTGCGTACAAACCGCTCAATGGCTCACCGATGCTGGCCCACTACCCCGAGCTGGCGGGCCCGCTGGTAGAGACCGTAGCGTCCCAATAGATTGCTGCGCAGCTGTGACCACCCTGCACACCACTGCCCAAGTCCAGCATGCCGCAGCACTGTCCGGCGTGGTGGTGGTGTTGCTGTTGGACTTTGTGGCCCAGCACCGGGGCTGGGGCTGGTTGCGGCTGGCCCAGGGTAGCGCCGGATTCCGGGGCGTCCCCGGTTTGCAGTTTGTGAAGATCATGGGCAGCGGCCATGGCGGCGGCTTCGGTCTGCGGCCGAGCTCCACGCACCAGGGACTGGTGTGTGTGATGGATGACCTGCGCACGGCCCGCGCGTTTTGCGAAAGCCCCGAAGTGGCGGCCTTTGTCTCGCGTGCCCGTGAACATTGGCTGGGCACCCTGGCCGTCACGTCGATTCGTGGCCAGTGGGACCAGCAAAGCTGGGGCGTTACCCCCGATGAGCGGCTGGGCAGCCTGCCTGCGGCACGGCACGCAGCCGAGGATGCTGTGCCACCCGGCCTGCCGGTGGCAGCGCTCACGCGCGGTTCCATCCGCCCGGCCAAGGCGCTTTCATTCTGGCGCTACGCGCCGCCCGCGCAGGCCGACCTGGGCCGGGCCCCCGGTTGCCAACTGGCCATGGGCCTGGGGGAGGCGCCGCTGGTGCGCCAGTGCACCTTCAGCGTCTGGGACAACACCGAGTCCATGGTGGCCTATGCCCACCAGGGTGCGCACCGCCAGGCCATTGCAGCGGCCGCCAAGCACGACTTTTTTTCCGAGTCCATGTTCGCGCGCATGCGGGTGCTGTCCATGTCGGGCACCTGGCGTGGCCGCCACTATGGCGAGGCCGCCCATGGCTGAACCGCGCGCCCTGGTCATCGGTGCCGGCATGGCGGGGCTGGTGTCGGCGCTGCGCCTGGCGCATGCCGGCGTGGCCGTCACCGTGGTGGAGCGCGCAGCCCAGGCCGGTGGCAAGCTGCGTGCCGAGCTGATCGAGGGCCAGGCCATCGACGCCGGGCCCACCGTGTTCACCATGCGCTGGGTGTTTGACGAGCTCTTGCAACAAGTCGGCGCCGACCTGGACCGCGAAGTGCAGTTGCAGCCCCTGCATGTGCTGGCACGCCATTTCTGGGGCGATGGCAGCGCGCTCGATTTGTTTGCCGACCCGCAGGCCAGCGAGGCCGCGGTGGAGGCCTTTGCCGGTGCTGACGAGGCCGCGCGCTTTCGCCGCTTTTGCGCCACCACCCGCGCGCTCTACCGCGAACTGGAAGCACCGTTCATGCGCTCCTCCCTGACCACGGTGCCGCGCTTCATGGCGCGCCTGGGGCCGCGTGGCCTGGCACTGCTGACGGGCGTGGGGCCTCTGCGCACGCTGTGGCGCAGCATGGAGCGCCACTTCACCGACCCGCGCCTGCAACAACTGTTCGGCCGCTACGCCACCTACACCGGCTCATCCCC
Source organism: Burkholderiales bacterium (assembly GCA_947446855.1). Lineage (GTDB taxonomy): Bacteria > Pseudomonadota > Gammaproteobacteria > Burkholderiales > Burkholderiaceae_C > Allorhodoferax. The sequence continues at coordinate 2,624 of CANFIH010000160.1, read as the reverse complement.
CTGGCAGGCGCCGGCCACGCTGGGCCTGATTGCCCAGGTCGAGATGAACGGCGTGTGGGCCGTGCAGGGCGGCATGACCGCGCTGGCCCGGTGCCTGGAGCGCCTGTGCCTGCAGCGCGGCGTGCAGTTCCGCTACAACACCGATTGCCAGGAAATTCTGCTGACCCGGGGCCGGGCCAGTGGCGTGCGTCTGGCCAGTGGCGACAGCCTGCGCGCCGATGTGCTGGTGTTCAATGGCGATGCCGCCGCCTTGCGCCACGGCCTGCTGGGCCAGGCGGCAAAGGCCGCGGTGCCGGCGGCGCGCAAGGAGCGCTCGCTGTCGGCGCTGACCTGGTCGGTGCTGGCCCGCACCCAGGGCCGCGCGCTGGACCGGCACAACCTGTTTTTCGGCCGGCATTACGCCAGCGAGTTTGAGGACATTTTCAAACAGGCGCGCCTGCCGCGCGAGCCCACCGTGTATGTCTGCGCGCAAGACCGTGGCGCCGGCACCGTGCCCGCCGGGCGCGAGCGTCTGCTGTGCCTGGTCAACGCGCCTGCCGTGGGTGATGCCAACCCGGCCAGCCTGAGCGCGCAGGCGATCGAGCGCTGCCAGCAGACCAGCTTTGACTGGCTGCGCCACTGCGGCCTTGAGGTGGAGCTGGAGCCCGCGCGCACGGTGCTCACCACGCCACAGCAATTTCACCAACGGTTTCCCGCAACGGGAGGGGCTTTGTATGGACAGGCGACACACGGATGGCTGAGCATCTTTTCACGTCCGGGCGCGGTCTGCCCGATACCGGGGCTGTACCTGGCGGGTGGCAGCACCCATCCGGGGCCTGGCGTGCCGATGGCCGCCCTGTCGGGACGTCTGGCGGCCGAAGCCGTGCTGGAGCACCTTGCTTCGACCAGGCGCTTGCACCCGGTGGCTACCTCTGGTGGTACATCGATGCCCTCAGCGATGACGGCACGCTGGGGCTCACCATGATCGCCTTTGTGGGCAGCGTCTTCTCGCCGTACTACGCCTGGGCACGCAACAGGCCGGGTGTGGACCCCGACAACTTTTGCTGCCTGAACGTGGCGCTCTACAGCCGCCATGCCCGCCGCTGGAGCATGACCGAACGGGGGCGGCGCCTGTGCCACCGCGACGCCACCCGCTTTGACATTGGCCCGAGCCAGCTGCACTGGGACGGCCAGGCCCTGCAGGTGCAGATTGACGAATGGTGCGCGCCCATCCCGCAGCGCATCCGCGGCCATATCCGGCTGGAGCCGCAGCGCCTGTTTGATTTCAGCACCCCGCTGGACGCCGCAGCCAAACACCGCTGGGGGCCTATCGCACCCACCGCACGCATTGAGGTGGCGCTGGACGCACCGGCACAAAGCTGGCGCGGGCAGGCCTACCTGGATTCCAACGAGGGCGACGAGCCCATCGAGCGCGCCTTTCACAGTTGGGACTGGTCCCGCAGCAGGCTGGCAGACGGCAGCACGGCCGTGCTCTACGACATGCGTTACCCCGATCTGCGCGAACAGGTCTTGCCCCTGCGCTTCGGCACCGATGGCAGCGTGCAGCCCTTTGCCGCACCGCCGCGGCAGGCGCTGTCACCCACCCGCTGGCGCCTGGCGCGGGGCATGCGCAGCGACGCAGCGGTGCACATCCATGAACAGCTGGAAGACACACCGTTCTACCAGCGCGCGCTGTTGAAAAGTGAATTGCTGGGCGAGACCGTCACCAGCTTTCACGAGTCGCTTTCCATCCCCCGGCTGGTCTCACCGGTGGTGCGCGCCATGCTGCCCTGGCGCATGCCCCGGAGGACGTGATGCGAAGAAAAGAATTTGTGGCCATTGGGGCCGCCGATACCCACCGTGCGGGTTGTGCACGTAGTGATCGTCTTGCAAGGAGAACAAACTATGGCTGACGAAAAAGTGGGGCCAACGGGTCTTACCGTGGCTGAGTCGGAGGAGATCCATCGGCATCTCATCCAGGGCACGCAGATATTCGGCATGATTGCCGCGTTCGCCCATCTGCTGGCCTATATCTACTCACCCTGGTTGAAATAGGAGACTGCATATGATTTACGGAAAAATTTGGACCGTGGTCAACCCGGCCGTGGGCATTCCGGTGTTTCTGGGTGCCGTGGCCGTGGCCTCATTCAGTGTTCACCTCGCTGTCGTGAGCAACACCACCTGGGTCAAAGGCTTTCTGAATGGCGGTGCGGGCAAGCCTGCCGTGGTCGCCATGGCCACCGCAGCGGCACCGCCTGCGGTCGAAGCCCCGGTGAAAAAGTAGTCCCTTCAGGGCAAGCAGTGACCCAAGCCGCAAGGCTTAGGTCCTCTTGTCCGCACCGGGTTTTATGACTTCTCTCAGCCGCAAATTTGTGCATGCCTGGGCCTCTGTGGGTCCGCGCTTTTTGCCGTTCGCCGATGTGGCCACGGCCGCCTTGCCGCTGTCGCGCCTCTTGCGTTTGTCCTTGTTCCAGGTGTCGGTCGGTATGGCTATCGTGCTGCTGGTGGGCACGCTCAACCGCGTCATGATTGTCGAGCTCAAGGTGCCCACGGCGCTGGTCTCGGTGATGGTGGGGCTTCCCCTTTTCTTTGCGCCCTTGCGCGCGCTGATCGGCTTCAAGTCCGACCAGCACCGCTCCGCTTTG
>CANFIH010000159.1 GCA_947446855.1 Burkholderiales bacterium | reverse complement strand
CGCATGGTGGGCTTTCGTAGATTCGCACCTCTGGCTTTGGGCTCCGTGTTGCGCAGAGAAGGCGAATGGGGTGGGAGGGTTGGGGCGCCCAATTTATCGATTTATCGACCCAAGGTTGGCGCAAACTGTCCAGCGGCGAACGATGGCGGTGCACCGTAATTTGCCGATTCAGTGTCGGCGCTGCTGAAAGCGGTCTGTGGGTTGTCCGTAACGGGAACTTCAATTTGGAGGTGGCCCCATGCTCACAAGCAGGCCTCAGCGGTTACCCTCGCCCCATGTCTCGCAAGTATTCCCTCTCCACCAAGCTTGTCTCCATAGGCGCGGTGCTGCTCATCGTCGCGTTGACTTCGATCGGCCTCACGCTGTGGGTGACCTGGCAGCTCGAAGGCGGTGCAGCGGCCGTGAACGAGGCTGGGCGCATGCGCATGCAGGCCTGGCGCCTGGCCAGCACGGCGCAGTCCAGCCGTTCGCCGCAGGCGGTGGCCGATCTGGTGGCGCAGTTTGACCAGAGCCTGGCGCTGCTCAAGAGCGGGGACGCCAGTCGCCCGCTGTTCATGCCGCCGGATGACAAGGTGAACCAGCGCTTTACCGAGGTGCAGGATTTGTGGGCTAGCCACAGAAGCATCTGGCTGGGCCGCACCCCGCCCGATGTGGATTCCTCGCTGGAGGCAACCGCCCATACGGTGGAGGCCGTGGACGGTCTGGTGCTGTCGATTGAGCAGCAGCTCTCCAAGCTCACGGCCATTCTCAACCTGTTCCAGTTGGTGATGATGGCGCTGGCCATTGCCGGGGCGGTCATCATGCTCTACACCGGTTACCTGTATGTGATCAACCCGCTGGCCAATTTGCAGCAGGGTTTGCGCAGCATCGAGTCGGGCAATTTCTCCACGCGGGTGGAGGTGGAGACCCAGGACGAATTTGGCCGCGTGGCCCAGGGCTTTAACGGCATGGCAGCCGAGTTGCAAGCCCTTTACGCCGGGCTGGAGGCGCAGGTGCAACTCAAGACGCAGCACATCGAGGCGCAGCGTGCGCGGCTGGAAACGCTGTATGAAATCAGCGCCTTCTCGGCCGGCGCCAGCAGCATTGAAGAACTGTCTCGCGGCTTTGCCCAGCGCGTGCGCCAGGTGATGAAGGCCGATGCCGTAGCGGTGCGCTGGTCGGATGATGCCAACCAGCGCTACCTGATGCTGGCTTCCGACTGCCTGCCACAGGACATGGTGGCAGAAGAGCGCAGCCTGCTGGCCGGTGCCTGCGCCTGCGGTAGCCTGAAAACGGATGCGCGCACCCGCGTCATTCCCATTCTCAGCCACGAGGCCACGCCCATGCGCCATTGCGCGCGTGCCGGTTACGAGAGCCTGGTGAGCGTACCGGTGCGGCTGCAGCAGCGCCTGCTGGGCGAGATTGATTTGTTCTTCCGCAGCACCGTGCAGCTCACCACAGAGGAGGGCGACCTGCTGGATGCCCTGGCCAGCCACCTGGCCAGCGGTCTGGAGAGCCTGCGCGCCGCCGCGCTGGAGCGCGAGGCCGCCGTGGGCGAGGAGCGCGCCCTGCTGGCGCGTGAGCTGCATGACTCGATTGCGCAAAGCCTGGCCTTTCTCAAAATCCAGGTGCAGCTGCTGCGCAGCGCCTCGCAAAAAGCGGACGCCCAGAAGGTGCAAATAGCGCTTGACGAACTCGACGCCGGCCTGCGCGAAAGCATCAACGATGTGCGCGAGCTGCTGCTGCACTTCCGCACCCGCACCAACACCGTGGACATCGAAACTGCGCTGCAGGAGACGCTGCAGAAGTTCAAGCACCAGACCGGCCTGGCCACCCACTTCCAGATCAGCGGCGAGGGCCTGCCCCTGCCGGCCGATGTGCAGGTGCAGGTGCTGCATGTCGTTCAGGAGGCCTTGTCCAATGCGCGCAAACACGCGCGCGCCAGCCAGGTGTTTCTGGACGTGACCAAGGGCGCCGAGTGGCGCTTTGCTGTGCGGGATGATGGTCACGGTTTTGCCGGCGACCAGCCACTCAACCAGAGCATCCATGTGGGCATGAAAATCATGCAAGAGCGGGCTGCCCGCATCGGCGCCACGGTGCAGGTGCTGTCCGAAATAGGGCAGGGCACCACCGTCGTGTTGACGCTGCCGGCGCATCCGGTGTCTGGCGTCAACGGGGGCAACCTGAACCTGGGAGCCGAGGCACTGGCGGCGCTGGAAATGGACAGTCCGGCTGCGCCACGACAGCCGGTTATGTAACTCCATGGTAATTGACACAACTCAAGAACGGCCCTGATTCTTGCCCGCACCATGGGGCTTGCAAGTACCATCAAAGGGTAAACCCTAGGTTCCGGGCGCAACCGCCCGGTGTCGCATGGGGCCTGCAAATTCGCGCCACCCGCGTGCTTCAAAAAAGACTGACCCATGACAAAAACCATCGACATCACCGAACTGTGCCTGCGCGACGCGCACCAAAGCCTGCTGGCCACCCGCATGGCCATGGAAGACATGGTGCCGGCCTGTGCTGACATCGACAAGGCCGGCTACTGGTCGGTGGAATGCTGGGGCGGCGCCACCTTTGACGCCTGCATCCGCTTTTTGAACGAAGACCCCTGGGAGCGCCTGCGCCAGTTCCGCACCCTGCTGCCGAACTCGCGCCTGCAGATGCTGCTGCGCGCGCAAAACCTGCTGGGCTACCGCCATTACGAAGACAGCGTGGTGGACCGCTTTGTCGACAAGGCCGCCGAGAACGGCATGGATGTGTTCCGCATCTTCGACGCGCTCAACGACATCCGCAACATCAAGCAGTCGGTCAAGGCCGTGCGCCGCAACGGCAAGCATGCCCAAGGCACCATCTGCTACACGGTCAGCCCGCTGCACACCACCGAGACCTTCGTTGAGATGGCCGAGCGCCTGCTGGAGTTGGGTTGCGATTCCATCTGCCTCAAAGACATGGCCGCGCTGCTCAAGCCCCAGGCCGCCTATGACATCGTCAAGGGCATCAAGACCCGCTGCGGCGAGCAGGTGCGCATCCATGTGCACACCCACGCCACCACCGGCGTGACCCTGGTGTCGCTGATGAAGGCAATTGAAGCCGGTGCCGACTGTGTGGACACCGCCATCAGCTCGCTCAGCCTCGGCCCCGGGCACAACCCGACCGAAAGCCTGGTTGCCATGCTGGATGGCACCGGCTTCCATGCCGAGCTGGACAAGGCCTGCCTGCACCGCATCAAGGAGCACTTTGCCGTGCTACGCCCGCGCTACCAGGCCTTCATGTCCAACATCATTGGTGTCGAGACCGATATTTTCGACAGCCAGATTCCCGGCGGCATGATCTCGAATATGGAAAGCCAGCTCAAGCAGCAGGGCGCCGGCGACCGCCTCGCAGAGGTGTTTATCGAAGTGCCGCGCGTGCGCGAAGACGCGGGCTTTCCGCCGCTGGTGACGCCCAGCAGCCAGATTGTGGGCACCCAGGCCGTGTTCAATGTGTTGATGGGCCGCTACAAGGTGCTGTCCAGCGAGTTTTCCGACCTGATGCTGGGCTACTACGGCAAGACCCCCGGCGAGCGCGACCCCGAGGTGCTGGCAATGGCCGAGGCGCAGGCGAAAAAGCCGGCGATTACCGAGCGCCCGGCCGATCTGCTCAAGCCCGAGTGGGAAACCCTGCAGGCCGCTGCCGCAGCCCTGCCCGGCTTTAACGGCAGCGAGGAAGATGTGCTGACCTATGCCATGTTTCCGCAGGTGTCGGCCGCCTTCTTTGCCAAGCGCGACCAAGGTCCGTTGAATCTGGGGCGCGACCCGGAAGCTGCCAAGCCCGCCGCCGATGGCAAGCCGGCTGCTGCCGCCGACAAGGCCCTCAAGACCCCGGTGACCTACGACGTCAAGCTCAATGGCCGCTCGCACCGCGTGTCCGTCACCCCCGTTACAGAATAAGCAGGATTCCCCATGACCGTCATGCAAGACAAGATCGAAGAACTGCGCCGCCGCCAGGCCGATAACGAACTCGGCGGTGGTGCCGACAAGCAGGCCAGGCAACACAAGGCCGGCCGTATGACCGCACGCGAACGCGTGGCCGAGCTGGTGGACGACGGCAGCTTTGCCGAGGTGGGCCAATTTGCCACCCACAGCTCCACGCTGTTCGGCATGCAGGGCAGCAAGCTGGCAGCAGACGGTGTGGTCACCGGTGCGGCCTCGGTAGGCGGGCGCCTGGTGCACCTGGCCAGCCAGGACTTCACCGTGGCTGGTGGCTCGGCCGGTGAGGTGCACTCCATCAAGGTGGCCGACATCATGAAGGCCTCGCTGCGCGCCGGTTCACCCTTTGTGTTCATCAACGACTCGGGCGGTGCCCGCGTGCAGGAGGGCATCGGCTCGCTGTCGGGCTACGGCAAGGTGTTCCATGCCAATGTGCTGCTGTCGGGCGCGGTGCCACAAATCTCGCTGATCTGCGGCCCCTGCGCGGGTGGTGCGGCCTACAGCCCGGCGCTGACCGATTTCATCATCCAGACGCGCCAGGCGCAGATGTTCATCACCGGCCCCCAGGTCATCAAGCAGGTCACCGGTGAGGACGTGACGGCCGAGCAGCTCGGCGGAGCGGACGCGCACATGGTGCATTCCGGCGTGATCCACTTCATTGCAGAAGACGACCACCACGCCATCCAGCTCTGCCACAAGCTCTTGAGTTTTCTGCCCTCCAACAACATGGAAGACCCGCCGCAGGTGGAGGGCGATCTGTCGGTGGAGCCCAACCCTGCCCTGGAGGCCATCATTCCCGAAGAGAGCAAGCAGGGCTATGACGTGCGCAGCGTGATCGCGCAGGTGGTGGACGGCGGCGATTTTCTGGAGGTGCAGTCCGGCTACGCCATGAACATCGTGGTGGGCTTTGCCCGCGTCTGCGGCGGCTCGGTCGGCATCATCGCCAACCAGCCCTCGGTGATGGCCGGTGCGCTGGACATCAATGCCTCCAACAAGGCAGCCCGCTTTATCCGCTTCTGCAACGCCTTCAACATTCCGCTGGTGACCTTTGTGGATGTGCCCGGCTTTATGCCCGGCGTGGAGCAGGAATACGGCGGCATCATCCGCCATGGCGCCAAGTTGCTGTTTGCCTATGCGTCGGCCACCGTGCCCAAGATCACCGTGATCCTGCGCAAGAGCTATGGCGGAGCGTACCTGGCCATGTGCGGCAAGGACCTGGACGCCGACCGCGTGTTTGCCTGGCCCACCGCCGAGATCGCCGTCATGGGCGCCGAGGGTGCGGCCGAGATCGTGTTCCGCAAGGAAATCAACGAAGCCTCCGACCCCGCGGCACGGCGCGCCGAGCTGATCCAGGAATACCGCGACACCTTCTCCAACCCCTATGTGGCGGCCGAGATGCGGCTGGTCGACTCCGTGATCGAGCCCAAGCACACGCGCCGCCACATCGCGCAGGCGCTGGAATACCTGCGCATCAAGCGCGTGCCGCGCCCGCACAAAAAGCACGGCCTGATGCCGCTCTAGGACGCTGCCATGACACAACACCACAACGAAACTCTGGCCCTGATGGAGCAGATGCGCGCAGAAATTGCCGCCCTCACCCTGCGCGTGAATGTGCTGGACGCGGTGCGCGAAGAGCTCAACGCCCTCAAGTTGCACGTCAACGCGCTGGAGCAAAGCGCGGCCAAGGCTGCCGCCGCACCGGCCCCGGTGACCGAAGAAGACATGATCGCCATCTCTGCCGCCGTGGCGGCCTTTCTCGGGGTGCGTGCGCGCATCCGCCAGGTGCGCCTGGTGCACTCCAGCGCCTGGGCCCAGGTCGGGCGCATGGGCACGCACGCCTCGCACCACACACACTGATTGGAAGCACCGTGAAACTCCGTATTACCCTGGACGAACGCACCTTTGAAGTCGAGGTCGAAGTGGCCCAAGAAGACCACGCCAATCTGCCACCGGCTTACCCCGTAGGTACGGCCCGCCTGTCCGGCAGTGCTGCCGCAGCACCTGCTGCCGGACAGGGCGCTGGCAGCGCACCGGTGGCCGTGGCCGATGAAAGCAAGGCCTGCCGCAGCCCGGTCTCGGGCGTGGTGGTGAAGGTGATTGCCGCTGCCGGTGACAAGATCAACGCCGGCGACTCCATCCTGGTGCTGGAAGCCATGAAGATGGAAACCAATATCACCGCGCCGCAGTCCGGCGTCATCGCCTCCATCAAGGTGGCGCAGGGCGCGCGCGTGCAGACGGGCGACGTGCTGGTCGAGTTCGAGTAGCCAGCGGAATCAGAGAATCAGCAGGGCGCGGAAGTCGTTGACGTTGGTGTGGGTGGGGCCGGTGACAAACAGCGCGCCCAGCGCATCGAAGAAGCCATAGGCATCGTTGCGGTCCAGGTAAGTGCTGAGCTTCATGCTTTTCTCTGAAGCCTGGGTCAGTGTGTCGGGTGTGACGTAGGCGCCGGCGTTGTCTTCCACCCCGTCGATGCCATCGGTGTCCGCCGCCAGCGCATAGACGCCGCTTTGTCCTTGCAGGGCTTGCGCCAGGCCCATACAAAACTCACCCGCCCGCCCGCCACGGCCTTTGGGCGCACCGGGCATGCGCGCACGGATGGTAACTGTGGTTTCACCGCCGCTCAAAATCACGCAGGGTTTCTGAAACGGCTGGCCTTTGAGGGCCACGGCGCGGGCCAGCGCCGCATGCACCTTGCCCACCTCGCGCGATTCGCCCTCGATTTCATCGCTCAGGATATAGGCGGCAAGGCCTGCGGCGCGTGCCGCTGCGGCAGCCGCGTCCAGCGACTGCTGCGGTGTGGCAATCAGATGCACCTCGCTGTTGGAAAACACCGCATCGCCGGGCTTGCGGCTTTCCAGTGCGCCGCTGTGCAGTTGCGCCATCACCTCCCGCGGTACCTCGATCCGGTAGCGCGCCAGAATGGCCAGCGCATCGGCACAGGTGCTGTCATCCGGCACCGTGGGTCCGCTGGCAATCACGCTGGCCTCGTCACCCGGCACATCGCTGATCAGTAGCGTCAGCATGCGCGCCGGCGCACAGGCGGCAGCCAAACGCCCGCCCTTGATGCGTGAGAGGTGCTTGCGCACGCAGTTCATCTCCACAATGTTGGCGCCGCTGTCCAGCAGGGCCTGGTTGACGCGCTGCTTGTCGGAGAGCAGCATGCCTTCAGCCGGCAGTGTCAGCAGCGACGAGCCGCCACCCGAGATCAGGCACAGTACCAGATCGTCTGCGGTCAGGCCCTGCGGAAAGGCCATGATGCGCTCGGCCGCGGCGACACCCGCCGCATCCGGCACCGGGTGGGAGGATTCCAGAATTTCAATGCGCTGCGCCAGCCCTTCGGGGCGCGGCGGGGTGTGGCCATAGCGGGTGACCACCAGCCCGGTGAGCGGCGCGTCCTGCGGCCACAGCGCCTCCACTGCATGGGCCATGGCGCCGGCGGCCTTGCCGGCACCCACGACCACGGTGCGGCCCTTGGGTGGCGGCGGCAAAAAAGCGCCCAGGGTGTGTAGCGGCATGGCGCGGCGTACGGCGGCAGCGTACAGATGCTGCAGAAATTCCAGGGGAGCCGAGGCGGGGTCTGGCGCTGCAGACGGTGTGTGAAGCGATGGGTTGGTCATGTCCGCAATTTACCGCACCCCGCAAGATCCGGCTTGGGCCGGGGCAAGCGGGCACGGTACCATGCGCGCGATGACCGAACTTCCCCTGCACCCCCACCGCGACAAGCCCTATTTCATCCGGTTGCTGCTGGCGCGGCCGCGCCTGCACTGGAGCATCGCTGCGGGCGTGCTGACCTTCTGGTGGCTGCCGCAGTCCGTGGCGCAACTGGCGGTGACCCGGGCCATCGTCGGCTGGAATGCAGGCGCCATTTTGTATCTGGTGCTGGCCATGAAGATGATGTTCTGGTCCAGCCACGAGCGCATGCGCACCCGGGCGCTGCAACAGGACGAAGGCCGCAGCGCGGTGCTGCTGCTGGTGGTGACCGCGGCGCTGATGTGCATAGGCGCCATCGTGGCCGAATTGGCCGTCGTCAAGGACCTGCGGGGCGAGCTGCGCTACGCCCATATTGCGCTGGCAGCGCTGACCATCGCGAGCTCCTGGGCCTTTACCCAGACCATGTTTGCCCTGCACTACGCGCACGACTATTACGTGAGCGTGCAGCGCGGCGGGCATGGTGGCCTGGAGTTTCCCGGAGGACAGCCGCCGGACTATGGCGACTTTTTGTATTTCGCCTGCGTCATCGGCACCTCGGGGCAAACGGCCGATGTCAGTTTCACCAGCCGCGGCATGCGCAGAACCGGCACGCTGCACTGCGTGCTGGCCTTCTTTTTCAATACCACGCTGGTGGCCCTCACCATCAACATCGCGTCGGGCTTGCTTTAGCCTCCACAATACCCGCCATGAAACCCATCACCCTGCTGGTCGTCGATGACCACAATCTGTTTCGCCGCGGCCTGATCGCGTTGCTGTCGCAGGATGGGCGCTTTGCCATTGCGGGCCAGGCCGGGGACATGGGCGAGGCGCTGCGCTGCAGTAGCGCCGCACAACCGGATGTGATCCTGCTGGACAACCACCTGCCCGGCGTACGCGGTGTGGACGGCATTCCCGCGCTCAAGGACACCTATCCGGCGGCCCGCATCCTGATGCTGACTGTGAGCGAGAACGAAGACGATCTGGCCGCCGCCATGCTGGCCGGGGCCGATGGCTATCTGCTCAAGACGGTGGAGTCCGAGCAATTGTGCGACTCGATTGAGAAAGTGTTCGCGGCTGAGTGCGTGATCAGCCCCGACATGATGACCAAGTTTGTCACCGCCTTCCGGGCCAAGGCACCCGTGGCAGAGAGTGCGGCAGATGTAGCCGTCCCGGTGCCGAACGCGCACGATGCGGCGCTGGAGTCGCTGTCCGCCCGCGAGCGCGAAATCCTGGCGCTGATTGCGCGTGGCGATAGCAACAAGCTGATTGCCCGCGAGCTCGACATTGCCGAGACCACGGTCAAGGTGCATGTGCAGCACATCTTCCGCAAACTCAACCTCACGTCCCGCGTGCAGGTGGCGGTGTATGCGGCGGCACGCGGTCTGGGTTGATCTTTATCAACAGATGGCCCGTCACCAGGCCCTCTACTACTTTGGAACTAGGCCGCTGCGGCTGCCCTAGTTCTTATTAGCGTAATCACGCGTTCCTTGGGAGGATATTCAAGGCAGACCTAAACACCGAAAGTCATGCCTGTCCCTTTAGGAGTGTGCATGTCTACGGAAATCAAGGATTCCAAAAGAGCCTGGTCGGTGCTGATCGTCAGCACCCTGGCCTTTACGGTCTGTTTCATGGTCTGGATGATGTTCGGCGTGATCG
>CANFIH010000158.1 GCA_947446855.1 Burkholderiales bacterium | reverse complement strand
ATGGTGGCCGCGAAGCGCCTCATGTCCAACAAGTTGCGCATGTCCTTCGCGATGTCCCATGACAGGCTTCGTGCGTCCCATGGGGCGATGAGCTCTGGCGCCGCGAAGCCCATGGTGAACTCGCTCTTGGGGTCGAAGAGCAGCATCTGTTCGCCGGAGGCCACGACCTTGTCGATCAAGGGCTTGATGGCGGTGGACTTGCCCGAACCCACGCCCCCGACGACGAGGACGTGCCGCGTCCACAGGTCCGCCGGGTAGGGCACACCCGGCGCGATGTCGTGGTCGGGTCGCCGCTTCACACGCGCCGCAAGCCTGCGATTGATCTCGGCGACCGCATCGGCCCCAGCCTTGCGTGTCGAGCCGCGAAGATGGATCAGCCCGTCGCGCCCTTGCAAATAGCCTTCGGCAAGCAGCACCCACGGCATCAAGAAACACCAGACGGCAAGTCCTCCGCGCCAAACCAAAGCCAAGCGCTCTGAGCTGTCGAGCTGGGAGAGCCACCCCGAGTAGAAGCGCACGTCCGCGGCATAAAAGGTCCCGAACACTGCGTGAACGATGAACTTGCCCACCATGGCAAGGTGATCGGGAAGCGATCCGGGTGGGCCTGGCAGCCAGGGGAGCGGGCGCCACACCAGCGCCAAGGCGGCAACCGCCGCGACCACCCCGAAGAACATGCTCGCGGCCACCCATGACAGCGGGCTGGCCCGCTTGATCGATGGCGCGAGGTTCGGGGTCTGCCCCCAGTCGAAAACGGTGCTGTCCTTCATGCGGGCCCCCAGTCGTGAGGCCGGATGCCTCACCGAATGGACATGCGCTCGATGGGCCACCTTGGCCCGACCGCGTGTCAGTCGGCGCATTTCCACCACTTACGCCATGCGCTCCCCGCTCAACTGAGTGGCTGCGCACTGGCGGCCCTGCGGGCACCGATCACACAACAGTCCCATGTGCCTTCGCCGGTTGTCGCCACGCATTGAGCCGCGCCTTGCTCCGCATGAGGCCAAGCGCTTTCATTGAATTTCGTATGCGCAATGAAAACCCCACACCAACTGGCTGCAACCCGAAAGGCTTCGCCCAGCTTGCCGCCTGTCTGCGCGCACTGATTCAGCCATCCCTCCTCGTCCGGACTCCTCCCGCCAGAGCAAACCAAGGCAGAACAACCGGAGAAAACAGTGGCAGAACCCGACACAACACCCCAACCCATCACCGTCCATCCGAACACGCCTGCCAAACCAGCGGCTGCGGCGCATACAGGGCGCAGGACACAAGAAACCGATGCCCGAGACGACCGCTCAATGACGCAAAGCGCGAAAGCAAATCGCAAGGAACACCCGATGACACCAGAAGAAAAAATAGCCTTTCTCGATGCAATCCAACATCTCGAAGATCGCCAGAAGCTGACCCTTGAACACTTTTCATGGAAGCTCTTGGAAGGCACGCGATACAGCAGCGGCATGGATTTGCTGTCGGAAACCGTCGACCGAATCTTGCAAGGCACGCGCAAGCCGAAGCCACATATCCCACTTGGTCAATTTCTCCATGAGGCGATGCGCAGCGTCGCCAGCGTCGACACGCGCAACCCTAAACGCAGGCCCATTTCTTATGAGGAGTGGATGGAAGCCGGACCCGACAGCCTGCGCGACACGGACAGCGAATTCGCCTGCTCACCCGAGGAGCTGCTGATGAAACAGCAGGAACAGTCGGCACGCCGCAAGACGATCGAGGCGGCCAAGTCGCGTCTAGCCCACAACAAGGACGCGGTGGCGGTCTTCCGCGGCCTCGCCCAAGAAATGACACCCGCCGAAATTCGCAAGTCCTTTGGCTTGACCGAGAAGGCCTACAAGGCGGCGCGAGCCCAAATCACCAAGGAGATTAGATCCCACGGCCTCGGGCCGCTCCGTTGACCGCCCCCAACGAACATGGCAAAAGAAACCAACGGCCAGGGCAACGCCCGGCGCAAGGACAGACAGTGAAAGCACAACCCAACGACACCCAGAGCCACTCGATCGAAAGCCGACACGCTCTCGACGCGGCCGGCCCCAACCCTCAATATTCCGAGACCGAGGAGATGCACGAGACGGCCTTGGCTGACATTCGAGCTCGCGGCCAGAAGCCCGAAAACATCCTCCGCGCCTTCGACTTGATGGACAAGCGACTGCGTGAAAAGCATGGCCTCGCGCCGAAGGCCGAGCCACTCGCCGCCGACGAAGATCATTCGCCGTGGTCGATCAGCCATGCCACCTATTTCGAGGAGTCTGTCGCAGCGGGCTTCCCAACGCCTGGCCAAGCTTCCGACGGACGCGAGGCGGAGCTGGCCGACCTCATGCAGGGCGTGAACCCCAAGGGGAAGCTTCTCGTCAAGGTCTCAGGTTCATCCATGACCGGCACCTCCATCCAGCACGGCGACACCGTCTTGGTCGATCCGAAGGCCGAAATTCGCGATGGCGACTTGGTGCTCGCCAACGTCGCGGGCCACGGTCAGTTGGTCAAGCGGCTGCGCATCTCGGCAGATGGCGAAGCCACCTTGGAGTCCGAGAACCCCGACTTCAAGCCCATTAAGGTCAAGGAATCCGCAGACCTGCGCATCCATGGCAAGGTCGTCTGGCGCTGCGGGCCTCTGCGCTAACACTATCGACAGCGAATCCGTCAGGGGAGCTCACCTAACGCGGCTTCCGACTGCATTGAGAGCTCTCGCCACGAGGTCATCAACCGCTGCATCCCGCCTCTTCCTCTCACAGCTAGGCCCATCTCCCCCTCGAACTCCGCTCTCAGCGACCTCGCGCTGCTGCTCTCCGACGGTGCTCGCTGACGCAACGATTGCTGTCGCCCCCTTGGCGATAGTCCCGCTTAGATACCACGAGACCACGTCGTCTACGGTGAACATCGGCGAATCGCCAATCATGCGGTGGGGAATGAAGAATCGCCCCTCCTTGATGCTCGCGTAAACGGTTGACTTGGATCGCCCTATCAGCCGGGCAAGTTGTGGCACGGACACCAAGGCCGCTTGAATGTCAAATCTCGACATCATCATTTCCAAGCACGAGCGCCTATCCAGAGCGTCGGCCGTCCATGAGGGCTGAGGCTCCATCCATTGGCGTCGCTCGAATCGAGCTTCCTTTCCTTCAAGACATCCGCCTCCGCTAATTTTCATCTCACCCTCCATCTCTGCTGTCGATACATGCAATGCGCTTGCCACACCTAATTGGCGCAACCGCTTGTCGATGCCGTCCTCACGCCACCCACCGACGGAAGGAGCCGCCAAAAACGGCAGTCAGGCGCATTCCAAACAGGGGCCAAGAAAAGCCAAATACGCGCGCTTTCTATTTCAAAGTTTGCGCGCAAAGGCATGTATTGACATTCACACGATTTTTTGAGAACTGTATTCATATTGATTTCCGCTCATCAATCGGAAATCCAAGGAGCGAAAGGGATGGGACAGACAATTCAAACATACGACGACGATTGGGACGCGCAGGTATGCGCATCGACTGATGCCCATGCGGTGGGACGGTTGGACGCATCCCCACCCGACCCGGCCCCAGCACAAACAAGAAGTCCGCGCGATCAATGCAAGGTCGAACCGTGGACCGGGACCAACACCACGTCCGCCTCCGTTGCGGTGCCGCACAAGGGGAAGCCGAGAAACTTCCCCGGATTCATTGCCCGCAGCGCGTTGTTCCGAGTCACGAGCTCAGACGAGCCTTTCGGGCAACCCACCGTCGTCAAGGCGCAAGGGTGCTCGCTGATCATTACCGGCCCCAAGCTCGGCATGCGCGACAAGCATGTTTGGGAAACAGCCATCCAATTGGCAAAGGAGCGGGCGGCTGGGATCGGCGACGCCTTCGAGATCGAGCTTCGGGACTTCGCCAGGCGCATGGGCTCCAGCAACCAAGGAGGAAGGGCCTTGGCGTCCATCTGGGACAGCTTGGATCGGCTCGCCCAGTGCCGAGTCCAATTTGAGCTCGGCGAGTCGTGGAAAGGCACCGGCTCGCTGCTTGCGACGGCGCATCGGAAGGACGGCCGCCTCTACCTGCGCCTCAACCCCGACTTCGCCATTCCCGCCTTGATGGGCGACAAACAGTTCCTGTTCGACCAAGCCCGGCGCAGCACCCTCTCCACGTCGCTCGCCCAGTGGCTGCATGACTTCTTCAGCACCCACAAGCAGTCTCGGGAAATGGACCTTCTGTATCTTCGAAGCCTTTGCGGCTACGACGGCCCCGCCCGCAACTTCCCCGCCAAGCTTAAACTTGCAATGAAGTCCTTGGTTGCGGCGGCACCCACGCTCGTCGAAACCTTCGAGATCGAAAGAATCGGGCGCAACTCCGACTCTTGGAAGCTGCGAGTCGCGCTGGGCAGCGAAAAACCGGCGTTTCTTCCCGCTGAGCAATCGGCTGTTGAGCCTCGAGGCCCCAAGGGGCGCGGACGGGTCGCGCTGTGATGCCACGCGGCGTCCTCGCTTGACCACCCGCGCTCGTTCGTCACCCTAAAGCACGCGCCGAATGGTCCCATGCTGATGGCAGGCCGGCTCGCCATGACGACTTAACATTTCCCGTGCCTACGAATCGACTCATTCCGCTTCTACGATCCGGCGGGCGCTCATCGTCTGCGTGCTTTACGGTGAAGTTGATGGTCGCGGATGGCTCTCACTGCGTGCTTTCCGATGACGACTGCGTGCTTTAGGGTGACGACTGCGTGCTTTGCGATGAAGTTGAATCTCGTTCGCCCATGGGCCTGCGTGCTTTGCGGTGACGATCTGCGTGCTATGCGATGCACATCGCGTGCTTTGCGGTGACGACTGCGTGCTTCACGGTGAAGTTGCGCGTGCTTTGCGATGACGATCGGCTGCCATCTTGGACCCGAAAGACCCTCACTGCGTGCTTTACGGTGACGAAGTGCGTGCTTTGCGATGACGATCTGCGTGCTTTGCGGTGAAGTTGGCGTCAAAACTGCGTGCTTTACGGTGACGCACGGGGCACATCTATAGATTCTTATTAATAGAAAACAAATAGAGGCGCCGGATGCCTCCCGCCCGTTCGGGGCGGGCATCCGTCTCGCATAAATGATGGTTCAAAGACATCGGGCTCCTCAGGAGCCCGAGCTATCTGAGACATCCCCGCCACGCCGATGCGGCGTCGGCGGCGCAAAAGGCTTCATAAGCCTTTAGGCGCCCAGCAGCTATCGCTGCGCACAGCTTTGTATCCATCCAGTCAAATGACATCCCAGCCGAACCTCCTCGTTCGTTGACTTGCGGCCTATCCTTTGGCAGCTTATCTGAGCCTCGCCTCGGAGCCTTTGATGTCCTACCTGATAGCCATAGCAGCGCTTGTTCTTGTTCTGTTTCTCTTCGATCATTTCAATCCGGGCAACATGGACGTTCTATCTACCGCGGGATACAGGACCGCACTGAAGAAGGGAAAGATAGCTTTCGAGGCAAAGCCGGACATGGGAAGTCTTCTGCCAAGTGGGGACCGCAACGGCGCCCTCGACGCTAGCAGCATCGCTTCGCTGGTCGACATTCGGCTATCAGACATAGTCCAACTAAGAAGCGCCACAGCATCGAAGGTTTACCGCAAGAACTTTGAAGAGACTGCGCAAAGCCTTCTGGTCGATCGCATTGCCATCGACACCCGTGGCGCCGTAGTAGCGGCACTTGTCACCAAGGGCATTGCGCCTGGCATCGTCCATGACATTCTTCGCAGCGCCAACATCAAATCGTTCAGCGATCGGGCAGGCTTCGACGCGGAGGTCGAACGACACGCCAGCGGCCAGACCGCTCCATCACAAATATAAAATCAAAGGGAAATCATGAGCACCACTTCAAATCTCCTCCTTCTCGGAGCCTTCGCCGGAGCCGCAGCCATAGGCTTTGCGATATTCAAGGCCAAGCTCAAGGCACAGGAAGGCTCGGGCAATACGGCGCCTTCCTTCAAGGCCAAGCCCATGCTGACGCCCAACGAGATCGAATTCCTCAACAGGCTGGAAGCGGCAGCGCCCGAACTCCGCTTTTGCCCACAAGTCGCCATGGGCGCGGTTCTCAACCCCAATGTCCAGCGCCAGGACAAGGCCTACATGAGTCTCCGGGGCAAATTCGCCCAGAAGATCATCGACTTCATCGCGCAGAATAGAAGGGACGGATCGATCGTCGCCATCATCGAACTTGACGACCGGTCCCACGACAGCGACAAGGATGAAAAGCGCGACGCGATGCTGGTCAGCGCGGGTTACCGGATCATCCGCTGGCAATCCAAGAACAAGCCTGATGCCGCGACCATCAGGAAGCAACTTCTGCTCGATGGACAGCCTGCTGCACCAGCAGCACCGTCCACTCCCTGAGCAGTGGGGTGGGCGGTCGACGCGTAAAGCGGGCGCTCATAGCAAGCGCCCGCGGTCATTCAGTCGATCAACTTCCTGGAAAGCTCTTCCCCGCGGAGGTTGGCATAGCGGTTGAGCATCTCAATGGAGCTGTGTCCGACGATTTTCATGATCTCGAACACCGAGAGATGTCTTTGCTTCAAAACTATCCTGCTGATGGCCTCATGCCTGAGGTCATGGAAGCGCAAGTCCCTGATGCCCAGCCCCATGGTCATCTTTGAAAAAATGTTCGAGGCTGATTTCGGGGTGCTAATCATGTGGAACACGCGATTTGATTCCGATATGCGAACCAAGCTCATGACCCTCAGCGCCCTCACCGCCTGCAATGTCAGCGGCACCAAACGTGTCACGCCGCATTTGGTGTGCTCGGCAGGGATGATCCAAATCCGCCGGCCCAAATCGAACTCCCGCCATTCCGCAAGGACCAGCTCTTGCAAACGAGCCGCAGTGTTGAGAGCCAGCCTGAACAGCCGCAGCCAATACCGCGCATTGTGCTTGCGCTTGCCCTTGAACCTTTGAATGATCATCCGCTCCTCCTCGGGCTCGAGCCTGCGGTCGCGCTTGACCTCCCAATTGCTCGGGATCATCTTCAAGCTGAACGGCAGCTTAGCCCCGCGCGCCTCCATTTCTTCGGCCCGCCAATTGATCGCCGCTGAAATGATCTTCATGTGATCGACGATCGTCGCCCATTTGTAGGGCTCCCTGGTCCTGGTCTTCTGCCGCCTTGCGTGCTTGATGTAGTCGCGCACCCATGTCCGATTGAGTTCGCCAAGCTTCACGTCGCCGCCGAACTTGATGATCGTCCGCATCGGCTGCTTGAAGCGATTGGTGATGCGCTCGCTCTCGGCGTAAAGCTTGAGCGTCGTCTTGAGCCACTCGTTGGCCCACATCTCTTGATTGCGATCCTCCTGCTCGCCGGGGGCGAGCGGCCGTAGCCAACGAGCCTCCCACTCCTTGGCCACCTTGGCTTTCGAGGATTCGACTTGGTCGATGAAGGCCTGCGCCTGCTCCCGGTCTCGAAAGCTCCTGACCGCTGACTTCGCCCCTTTGATCTTGACGATGGCCTGATAGCTGAATTCCCCGTTCCGAAGGGGGCGCTTGTTGATGGTTCCCATGTTTTTCTCCTTGTTGTTGTTTTTGTCGGGCTTCCCGCGCCGCCTACTACGCATGCGCTCGGCGGGGATGTTTTGCAGATTCACTTTTCCGCGCGCGATGTTTCAGGGCTGCATTTGCGCAGCGCTGCGCATTCAGTGGCATCCACCAAAAAACGCCAATGCCCATGCGGCTTTGGCGAGGGCCATTGAAATTCAGCCGCCTTGGTATCGCCCGGCTGCGGCGACGCCTTCCGCTCGGGCTTCCTCCACGGCTTCTCGCGCGGATGGGACTTCCTCTCCTGCGCGAAGCTCGGCACCGTCATGGGGTCCTTCGCCATCGAACAGCACGGCGGCCAAAACCATGCTCCCACCATGGAGCAAATCAAGGCCCGCTACGAGGGAGAATTCGGCAAATGGCCAGCAACTGAACCTCGACCCGCAATCGCCAAGCACCGTGCTTGAAACGTGCGCATCTCTGGTTCTTTCTATCCTCCCCTCGCTTTGTGCATCGCACTGCTCTGAATACGATCAGTCAATGCTCTTCGTTCAATTTGTCCATCCAAAACTATCTGATTCAGCTCAAAACTGCAGCGCTGCAGCCAATTTCATCGGACGAACGGTCGCATTAGTAGGGTCGCCATCCAGTTTTCCCAACAAAAATCGTTGTTAGGTCCACCCTCCAAACGGCAAGCCAAATTGCCGCCAAATCTTCCCTTCGAGCGCATAGCTTCCGGAGGGGCCCATGCTTTCGATCACCAAGATCAATTCGGCGGCAAATCAGTCCGCGAGTGCTTCGGGCGGGGGCTCGGGCTACCTCCACTATTTGGGCGGGCCCAGCACTCGGGAGCGCACAGACTTCGACGACTACGCCCGTGGCGAGCACGCCAGCGAGAGCCCCG
This sequence comes from Burkholderiales bacterium, assembly GCA_947446855.1. Taxonomy (GTDB): domain Bacteria; phylum Pseudomonadota; class Gammaproteobacteria; order Burkholderiales; family Burkholderiaceae_C; genus Allorhodoferax. Next base: position 1,024 of record CANFIH010000158.1, on the reverse strand, counting down.
TCCCGTTCTGGGCGTGCAAGGGAGCGGCCCTACTGGGCTTGGACGACATCGCCGAAGCCGAACAGGTCGAGCGACTGGCCCACGGCTTGCACCCCATCACCGGCAGCCCGTTGGTCGTCGGAGCGGGCGACAAACACGTCATGGGCTTGGACATGACGTTCTCGGCCCCCAAGGACTTCTCGGCCGTCTTCGCGGGGGCCGACGGCTCCACCCGCGAAGCTTTGGTCGAATGCCTGCAACAGTCGGCACGCACGGCGCTGGACTACGCCGAATCGGCTGCGATCACCCGGCACGGCAAAGGCGGCCGGATCAAGCAATTGGCTGAGGCCACGGTCGCCGCCTGCTACACGCACTTCGCCAGCCGGGCTCTGGACCCCCAGCTTCACGTCCACGCCTTCATGTTCAACGTGGGCAAGCGCAAGGACAGCGATGAATGGAGCGCCTTGGAGCACCGCCCGCAGTTCGAGCGCAAGCTCGCCACCGGCATCCTCTTCCGAGTCGAGCTCGCCCACCGGCTCAAAGGCCTCGGCTTCAACGTGGCGCCCGCCGGGCCCTACTTCACCATTGGCGGCATCGATGAGCGCCAGCGCGAGGCTCTGTCCACGCGTAGCCGCCAAATCGCCGAATACATCCAAGAGAACGGCTTGGTCGATGCCGACGGCTCGGCCGCCCGCGAGATCGCAGCCCTCAACAGCCGGTCTGCCAAGGCTGAGCCGCCGCTCTCTCAGCTCATTGCCCGCTTCCAGAGTGCCGCCGCTGAACTCGGCATCACGCCGCAAAGCGTGGCAGCCATGCGATCTGCCGCAGCACATGCCCAAGCGTCATGCGCCATCGACCATGCCGCCATCCTCGACAAGCTCATGGCGTCGCAGTCGTGCGCCACCGCGAACGAGGCCCTCGCCCTCATCTGCGAACAAGCCATGGGGCGGCTTTCCGCATCTGAGTGCCTGGCGGAGCTCGGGCGCTTCATGAAGCACGAGCAAGTCGTCAGGCTCGGCGCCACCGAGCACCTGACCGAGGTCTT
>CANFIH010000157.1 GCA_947446855.1 Burkholderiales bacterium | reverse complement strand
TGGCCCGGCGGGCCTGCCACTGAAGGCCACCGTGGGCAAACGGGAATTCGATCACCTCGGCCACCTGCGGCATGGCCCGGTACACCGGCGCCACCCAGGGCAAGGCTCCCACCGCCAGCCGCTCACCCCTGGCATGCAGGCGCCGCAATAGCGGTTCGGTCATCACCGCGTCGCCGATCCACTGCGGGGCGACGATCAGTGAATTAATGGCTTTTAAAATGTTCGCCCGCCTTGAGGGCGTAGACGGTGCCGCAATACGGGCACTTGGCCGAGCCGCTGTGGCCCACGTCCAGGTACACCTTGGGGTGGGTGTCCCAGGTCTGCATGTGCGCCAAGGGGCTGGGGCAATACACGCCGCCCTGGGCGTTGAGGTCTTTGGCCAGCAATTCAATGGCCGGGGTCTGGGGTTTTTGTTGCATGTCGGGTACCTGTTTTTTTGAAGGGTGAAAACCTCAGACCTTGCTCAGCCAATCGGCGTATTTGGGATTGCGGCCGTTGACGATGTCAAAGAAGGCGCTCTGGATTTTTTCGGTGATGGGGCCGCGCGAGCCGCTGCCGATCTCGATGCGGTCGATCTCGCGGATGGGCGTCACTTCGGCCGCAGTGCCGGTGAAGAAGACCTCGTCGCTGATGTAGACCTCGTCGCGCGTGATGCGCTTTTGCACCAGCTCCAGCCCCAGGTCCTTGCAGATGTGCAGCACGGTGTTGCGGGTGATGCCGTTGAGCGCACCGGCCGACAAATCCGGTGTATAGACCACGCCGTCCTTGACGACAAAAATGTTTTCACCCGCACCCTCGGCCACAAAGCCGCTGGCGTCCAGCAGCACGGCCTCGTCGTAGCCGTCGTCGGTGGCTTCGCGGTTGGCGAGTATCGAGTTGGTGTAGTTGCTCACCGCCTTGGCCTGCGTCATGGTGATGTTGACGTGGTGGCGGGTGTAGCTGGAAATTTTGACGCGGATGCCGCGCTTCATGCCCTCTTCGCCCAGGTAGGCGCCCCAGGGCCAGGCCGCCACCATCAGGTGGATGTCATTGCCCTTGGTGGAGACACCGAGCTTCTTGTCACCCACCCAGGTGAGCGGGCGCAGGTAACCGCTCTCCAGCTTGTTGGCACGGATCACGTCGAGCTGCGCCTGATTCACCTCTTCCTTGGTGAAGGGAATGGTCATGCGCAGGATCTTGGCACTGTTGAACAGGCGGTTGGTGTGCTCTTCCAGGCGGAAGATGGCGGTGCTGCCGTCGTCGCCCTTGTAGGCGCGCACGCCTTCAAAGGCGCCGCAGCCGTAGTGCAGGGTATGGCTCAGCACATGGATCTTGGCATCGCGCCACTCCACCATCTGGCCGTCCATCCAGATTTTTCCGTCGCGGTCTGACATGGAGGGGGGCATTGCGCTCATGGTGTGTCCTTTGTGTGGTCGATATTGTTTCGGCTAGTCAGCGATTTTACGGTGCGCGCGACGGCCCGGACCGCAGGTCGGACTAAGGTTTTGGCTGCACGGCGGGCCAGTGCACGGCCACCGACAGGCCACCCAGTTCCGTAGACCGGCTGATCTGCGCCTGCGCGCCGAACACGGCCAGCAAGCGCCGCACAATCGACCAGCCCAGGCCGCTGCCGGGTTGGTCATTGCCCAGCACCCGGAAGAAGCGCTCGCCCAGATGGCCAATAGCCTCTTCGCTCATGCCCGGCCCGCTGTCCTGCACCTGCAAATGGGCACCCGCTGCGTCGGTATGCACGGCCACCTCCACCCGCGCACCTGCCGGGCTGTAGCGCAAGGCGTTGTCTACCAAATTGCGCACCAGCACCCCCAGCAGCACTTCGTTGGCGGCTACGGCACAGGGCACATCGGCCAGCACCGATATGTCCTGCTTACGGCCCAAAGCGGTGGGCACCAACTCCCCTGCCACCCGACGCACCACGGCGCTCAGATCGACCGCAGCCGGCTTGGCATCGGGCGCGGCTTCCAGGCGCGCCAGGGTCAAAAGCTGGTCGACCAGGCGGCTGGCGCGGTCGCAACCGGCCAAGGTGGTTTGCAGCGCATGGGTGCGTTCGGCCACATCGTCGCCAGCGCCCAACGCCACCTGGGCCTGGGCCCGGATGGCGGCGATCGGGGTGCGCAGCTCATGCGCAGCGTCGGCGGTAAAGCGGCGCTCAATGTGCACCATGTGGCCAATGCGTTCGAGCAAACCATTGAGCGTTTGCACCAGGGGCTGCAATTCGCGCGGCATGCCCTGCAGGGATACCGGTTCCGACGCACTGGGCGCGCGCTGTTCCAGTGCCGCGCGCAAGGAGCGAATCGGTGCCAGGCCCTTGCGCACCGACCACCACAGCGCCAACCCGAACAGGGGCAAGGCCAACAACAAAGGCTGCAGCAGACTGCGCATGAGCGCCCACAGAATGGACTGGCGCGATGCAATTTTTTCGCCTACCAGCACCGTGACCTCATGCTGCGTCTCGTGGGTGGCAACCACACGCCAGAGTTCACCATCTTCCCGGCGCACCGTGGAAAAGCCCTCTACCTGGTTCGACAGGGGCTGTTGCCCCGCGTTGGCGGAGCGGGTGATGAGCTGGCCCTCGACAAACACCTGGAACACCACTTGGGGCGCGTATTTGTGCAAGACCGGGGTGTCGGATACATCGTCGTGATCCCCCTGGGCCTGCACCAGCAACAGTGCTGCGGCCTGCGCCAGGTGGCCGTCCAGCAGCTCGTCGAGCTCCTGTTGCGCATCGCGCCAGGTGATCATGGCGGCCCCCAGCCAGACGACCACGGCAAAGCCCAGCAGCAGCAGCAGCAGGCGGTTTTGCAGCGAGGGCTGGCGGCTGTGGGCGTTCATGCGCCGGTTGACTCGCGCTGCACCGTGTAGCCCACGCCGCGCACGGTCTGGATCAGCTCGGAGCCCAGCTTGCGGCGCAGGTGGTGGATGTGGACCTCAATCGTGTTGCTTTCCACCTCGTGGCCCCAGCTGTACATCTGCTGCTCCAGCTGCTCGCGCGAGAGCACGCGCCCGGTGTTGCGCATTAAAGCGTGCAGCAGGTCAAATTCGCGCGTGGACAGCGCCACGAGCTCGCCCTGGGCACTCACCGTGCGCGCGGCCGGGTCGAGCTCGACGCCACTGCAGCACATGGTTTCCTGCAACTGGCCGACCGAGCGGCGTACCAGCGAGCGCAAGCGTGCGGCCAGCTCGTTCAGATCCACCGGCTTGATGACATAGTCATCAGCCCCGGTGTCCAGCCCCGCCACCCGATCGGGCACAGCGTCGCGCGCGGTGAGCACCAGAATCGGGGTCTCGATCTTGCGGGCGCGCAAGTCTTTTAAAACGTCCAGCCCGTCCTTGAGCGGCAGGCCCAGATCCAGCACCGCCGCTGCGTAAACACCACTGGCGACTTCCCGCTCTGCGGCCATGCCGTCGCGCACCCAGTCCACCTGAAAGCCGGCCTGGCGCAGGCCTGCCCGCAAGCCGTCTCCGAGCATGGCGTCGTCTTCAGCAAGCAGTATGCGCATGGGGTTTCCTGGTGGGGCAGCACACCAAGCGTGTGCCGGGTAAAGGGCTATTTTGCCGCGTCGGTCGTGGTCTGGGTCACATCCGCCGCATCCGGCTGGGGCGCGCTTTGCCATTGCAGCCACCAGAATCCCAGCACGGCGATGACGATGGCCACGGCCACCACCGTCCAGCTGCGGCGAATGCCCTGGTCGGCGGCGCCGGTCTTGCAACCGGTGACCATGGAGCGCACCAGATTCTCCTTGTGCTGCAGGCTGGCCGTGACCACCCCCACCAGGTGCCCGAAGATGACCAGCACCATGGCATTGGCCAGCAAATCGTGCAGCTCGCCGACCCAGCCGGGGCCGAGGTCGTTGTAGGTGATGTACCCGGTGGCGGTAATACCCAGGCCCAGGGCCATGAGCAGGATGATGGCCACCGCACCGGCCGGGTTGTGGCCCAGATGGTGCTCGGGCTGCTTGGCCCGGATCGACTTCAGGTACTGCATCACCGCGGCCGGGCCGCGCACAAAGTTGCTGAAGCGGGCATAGCGCGTGCCGACCACGCCCCACACCAGCCGGAACGCCAGCAGGCCGCCCAGGGTGTAACCCAGGGTGACGTGCACCAGGCGCCAGACCTCGCTCTCCGCGGTGAGGTAGGCACCGGCAAAGCTGAGCACCAGCAGCCAGTGGAAGACGCGCACCGGGGCGTCCCAGATGCGGATTTTTTGCGTACCTTGGGTCAGATCACTCATTTGGGAATATGCACCGCGTGTTCGTTGAAGTCGCCCTTGGCAGCACCGGCGTGGCAGGCCGAGCAGTTGGCGGCACTGCCAATGCTGGCGCGCTTCCAGGTGCTGGAGGACACTTCATCGTGCTGGCGCACAAACCAGTTGGATTTGCTGATGCGGTCCTGCGCCGGCTCTTCGCCGCCACGCCGTCCACTGCCGGCGTTGGCCTTGAGCCAGGCGGCAATTTCACGCGTGCTGGCGTCATCCAGCGAGGCGTCGGTGCCGAAGTGCTTGTTCAGGTTGCCCATGATGCGGGCCCAGGAGGCGGCGGGTAGCAAACCGGGCGGGTAGGCCACGTGGCAGGAAGAACATTCCTGCTGGTGCTTGGGCAAGGGTGCCACTGCGTAATGGCCGCGCTCGGCATGTGCCAGGCCCGCCATGGACAGGGTCAGCGTGGCCGCAGCGGCCAGGGACATCAGTATTTTTTTCATCATCAACTTTCAAACATCAGGATTTGAGCGAGAGCAACCAGCTCAAAAAATCGGCCTTTTCGGCGGCGCTGCATTCGCGGCCGACCACGTCGTTGCAATTGCGGCGGAACCACTTCTCGGTTTTGGCGGCATCGGTGAAGCGCTGGGCGTTGAAGGCTGGTGCCATGGGCGCGATCACCTTGCCGGTGGTGGCGTGTTTACCGTCCACCGTGGGCTTGGCGGTGTGGCAGGTGGAGCAGCTCCAGTCCTTGCCATGCTTGGAGGTAAAAAACTCCTGGCCGCGAGCGGCCTGTGCCGGCTGGCCGGACTGCGCCACATAGGCGGCCAGTTGTTCGGCGGGCGTGGTCTGTGCCTGTGCCGGGGTGGAAAGAAGAGCCAGAGCCAGGGGCGCAGCCAGGGTGAAAAACTTCAGATAAGACATAAGAACCTCCATGGCTACGCATCCTAGACAGCGCAGATTAAATCCCGCTTAAGCTGGCGCGGCGGCGCGCAGGGACGGTGAAAGCCTATGGCTCTTGCGACTCCATGCTGCTGCGCGGCTTGTCGCTGTGCGAGAGCTCCATGGGGTCGTCGGCCACATAGCCCGGCCCCTTCATCAGCATCACCACCACGCAACCGATGGCGATGGTGAGCACCGCCGTCCAGTGGAAGATCACCACCCCGGCCACCACATAGTCCATGGTTTGCAGCCAGCGCGCGTCGGCGGCACCCTGTGCATCGGTGCCCAGATGCAGGGCCACCGCAGCGGCGAGCGGAATCGCCGTGCCCACCAGCAGGATCAGGGGCAGCTTGCGCCACAGCGTCCACTCCAGACCGCTGGCACTGCGGATGGAGTTGGGGAGTTTGTTAAGCCAGGACATGCGGCCCATATTACGTCAGCGAGCGCACCACTTCCATGGCCTCTTCCACCCGCTCCACGGCGTGGATGGTCATGCCCTCGATCGGCTTTTTGGGCGCATTGGCCTTGGGCACCACCGCCATGCTGAAGCCCAGCTTGGCGGCTTCTTTGAGCCGCTCCTGGCCGCGTGGCGCCGGGCGCACTTCGCCGGCCAGCCCGACCTCGCCAAAGGCCAGAAAGCCCTTGGGCAGCGCCTTGCCGCGCAGGGACGAGGTGATGGACAGCAGCACCGCCAGGTCGGCGGCCGGCTCGCTGATGCGCACGCCACCCACCGCGTTCACAAACACGTCCTGGTCCATGCAGGCCACTCCGGCATGGCGGTGCAGCACGGCCAGCAGCATGGCCAGCCGGTCCTTGTCCAGACCGACCGACAGGCGCCGGGGCGAGGGCCCGCCACTGTCCACCAGCGCCTGGATTTCCACCAGCATGGGGCGCGTGCCCTCTAAGGTGACCATGACGCAGCTGCCGGGCACCGGCTCGGCATGCTGGCTCAGGAAGATGGCGCTGGGGTTGCTCACGCCCTTGAGGCCTTTTTCGGTCATGGCAAAAACGCCGATTTCGTTGACCGCGCCAAAGCGGTTCTTGATGGCGCGCACCAGGCGGAACTGGCTGTGCGTGTCGCCCTCAAAGTAGAGCACGGTGTCGACCATGTGCTCCAGCACGCGCGGGCCGGCCAGGGTGCCGTCCTTGGTGACATGGCCGACCAGCACGATGGCGGTGCCGCTGGCCTTGGCGGCGCGCGTCAGGTGGGCAGCGCACTCGCGCACCTGGGCCACCGAGCCGGGGGCGCTGGTGAGCTGCTCGGAATAGACGGTCTGGATGGAGTCGATCACGGCCACATCCGGGCTGTGGGCGGCAAGCGTCGCCAGGATTTTTTCCAGCTGGATTTCGGCCAGCACCTTGACCTGGGACTTGTCCAGCCCCAGGCGGCGCGAGCGCAGCGCGACCTGTGCCCCGCTCTCTTCGCCCGTCACGTACAGGGTGCTCTTGCCCTGGCGCTGCAGCGAGTCCAGCGCCTGCAAGAGCAGCGTGGATTTGCCGATGCCGGGGTCGCCACCGATCAGCACCACCCCGCCTTCGACCATGCCGCCGCCCAGCACCCGGTCCAACTCCTCATGGCCGGTGGGGGTGCGGTCCACATCGCTGGCCTCGATGTCGGACAGCACGATCACCTCGGCGGTCTTGGCGAGCGATGCAAAGCGGTTTTTGGTGGGGGCATCAACGCTGGCGACCGACTCGATCAGCGTGTTCCAGGCATTGCAGGCCGGGCATTTGCCCAGCCATTTGGGGGACGTGCCGCCACATTCGTTGCAGGTGTAAACGGTTTTTTCTTTGGCCATGGTCCGATGGTACTGGTTAAAACCACAGACTCCCGCAGGCCCAACTCAAGGCCTGGGAATGCGCTCACGCGCCCGTCGCACCTTCTCGGCACGCAGCGGCACCTTGACCTTCTCAAAGCCCACCGGCGCACTGATGGCAAGGCGCGGCTCGGCCGTGCTCTTGCACTGGTAATCGGCCAGCGGTGTGGCGTCATTGCCCCCCATGCTGATGACCCAGGGCGTGTTGGCACGCTCGCCACGCTGCACCGCCACCGCGATTTCCCCATTGACCAGCTTCACGTAACTGCCCGGCGGGTAAAAGCCCACCGCCTGGGCCATGGCCGAGCCCAGACCCAGATCGCCACCACCGGAGCCCAGCACCATGCTCTTCACGGCCGTCACCGGTGACAGGGCCGGGCGGGTGCGCCGGGCGGCCGTGCGGGCCACAAACACATCGGCCAGATGAAGCAGACGCCGGCTGGTCTGGTTGGCGGGCGAGGCCTCGGCCGCTTCGGGCGCATGGTGCCAGCGCACCATGTCGAGTTGCTGCGCGTCGCGCACACCCCATTCGCGCAGCAACTGTGCACTGCGCGCCGGATGCTCCTGCACCAGGGTGCGCTGCCAGTCGTTGATGGGGGTGGACTGGCGGGCCAGACAGTCCTGCTCCCGGGCCATGCCCATGTTCATGGTGAGCGCGGCCGCCATCAGGGGCTGGCGCTGCAGCCCCGGCAGGCCCAGCTTGGCTGCGGTCAGCTCGCACACCACGGCGCACAGCAGCGCATGGGTGGCGCAATAGCCCAGGCTGTTGTCGGCCAGCGCCTGAAACAGCTCAAACAGGCTGGCATCGGCGTCACGCTGCACCAGGGTCAACACCATGTCCTGAATCGCCTTGAGGCGCGGCAACGGATTGATGGGCAACCCGCCCTGGTACAGCACTGCGCGCAGTGCTGCCTGCAAATCCAGCCAGCCGCCGCTGAAGGGGGTGTCCGCCAGGTAGTCGGCCGCGCCTATCTGGTCGGGCATGGGGGCCCGGGCTACGTCGCGCGCATCCAGGCCCTGGAGCAGCAGTGCGTGCACCATGCGCTCGTAGGCGTGCTGCCAGGCCAGGCCATCCTGCTCCTGCACCGAGGCATGGAAGTCCAGCAACTTGTCGCGGTGCTGCTCCGACACAATCGCTTGCCCTTTGCGCAGCAACAGCTGGCCGGTATCGCTCAGCACATCCACCGGCAGCGGCTTGCCGACTTGCATCAAGGCCAGAGGAATCGGCACGTAGCTCACTCGGCCACCACCACCGGCACACGGGCGGCCAGCCCGCACATCAATTCATAGGCCAGGGTGCCGGCCCGGGCTGCCACCTCGTCAATGGCCAGCGTGGCACCGTTGGCAGCCCGGCCCCACAGCGTGACGGTGCTGCCCTGGCCGGCGGCGGGCACAGGGCTCAGGTCCACGCCGAGCATGTCCATGCTGACACGCCCCAGGGTGCGGCTGCGCACGCCGTCCAGCAACACCGGCGTGCCGGTGGGGCAGATGCGCGGATAGCCATCGGCATAGCCGCAGGCCACCACGCCCACCCGCATGGGCGCCTCGGCACGAAAACTGGAGCCATAGCCCACGCTGTCGCCCGGCGGCAGGTTTTGCACGGCAATGATTTTGGCCTCCAGCGTCATGGTGGGCTGCAGGCCCCAGTGCGCGGCGCTGTGGTCGGGAAAGTCGGGCGCGCTGCCATACACCGCAATGCCGGGACGCACCCAGTCGCTGGCCAACTGCGCGCTGTCGTGGCGCAGCAGCGCGGCGCTGTTGCTGACCGTGCGCTCGCCGGGAAGGTCGCGCGTGGTGGCATCAAACAAAGCCATCTGGTGCGCCACACCGGCCGGGCCATCGGCATCGCTGAAGTGCGTCATGTGGGAAATCTCGTCCACCTGCGGCAGGGCGTTCAGGCGGGTCCAGGCGCTGCGGTATTGCGCCGGCACAAAGCCCAGCCGGTTCATGCCGGTGTTCATCTTGAGGAAGACGCGCTGCGGCACATTGGTCTTGTGCGCGGCCAGCATGTCGATCTGCTGCTCGCAATGCACGGTGTGCCACAGGTCCAGGCGCGAGCACAGCTCCAGGTCGCGCAGTTCGAACACGCCTTCGAGCAGCAGCACCGGGCCGCGCCAGCCCAGGGCGCGCACACGCTGCGCCTCGGCCAGGTCCAGCAGCGCAAAGCCGTCGGCCGCGCGCAAGGCATCAAACACCCGCTCGATGCCATGACCATAGGCATTGGCCTTGACCACCGCCCACACGCGGGCGTCCGGTGCGTGCCGGCGGGCCGCGTTCAGGTTGTCGGCCAGGGCCTGGGTGTGGATGGTGGCTTGTATGGGACGGGGCATGGGCTTGGGGTGTGTGACGCTTCTCAGCTCCCATTTTGACACCGCGCGCCGTGCTATAACCGCACAACATTTGGCGCCCCACAACAAACCCCACAGCATCGGCAAGACCGGTGCGGCATTCCCGGATCCATGAAACGCGGCTTTTTCACCATCATGTCGGCGCAGTTTTTCAGCTCGCTGGCCGACAACGCATTGTTCGTGACCGCGGTGGAACTGCTGCGTACGAGCGGCGCGCCGGAGTGGCAGCGCGCGGCGCTAGTGCCCATGTTCGCGTTGTTCTACGTGGTGCTGGCGCCG
>CANFIH010000156.1 GCA_947446855.1 Burkholderiales bacterium | reverse complement strand
GAAGGACATGATCAAAGACGGCACGATTGCCGGCGCGATCACGCAGAACCCTGTGGGCATTGGCTACAAGACCGTGGAAGCCGCTGTGAAGGCGCTCAAGGGCGAGAAGCTGCCCAAGATCATCGACACCGGTTTCTACTACTACGACAAAGCCAATATGGCCGATCCGAAAATCGCTGCCGTTCTGTACGATTAAAGAAGGCCCCCGGTCCAGGCGGTGCCTGGGCCGCCAAAAGGGGGCGCATTTTTCAGGGGCGGCCCGCAGGGTTCGCCCCTTTGTATTTGTGTGTTTTTAAGGAATAAAAAAGTGAAATTGCTGCGCTACGGAAACCCGGGACAAGAGAAGCCTGGCGTGTTGGACAGTCAGGGTCGGGTGCGTGACCTGTCGGACCTGATTCCGGATATTTCCGGTGCTGTCCTGCTGCCGCATAGCCTGGAGCGCCTGCGCGCCATCGATATCAACAGCCTGCCGCTGGTACCCGGTACGCCGCAAAAAGACCTGCGCCTGGGTGCTTGTGTGGGAAAGATCGGCAAGTTCATTTGCATCGGCCTCAATTACGCCGACCACGCGGCCGAGTCCGGCCTGCAAGTGCCGCCCGAGCCGGTGGTGTTCAACAAATGGACCAGTGCGGTTGTCGGCCCCGATGACAAGGTAGAGATTCCCCGTGGCTCCCTGAAGACCGACTGGGAAGTGGAGCTCGGCGTGGTCATCGGCAAGGGCGGGCGCTACATTGAAGAGGCGGCTGCGCTGTCCCATGTGGCCGGTTACTGCGTGGTGAACGACGTCTCCGAGCGCGAATACCAACTCGAGCGCGCCGGCACCTGGGACAAGGGCAAGGGCTGCGACACCTTCGGACCCACCGGCCCCTGGCTGGTGACTGCCGACGAAGTGCCGGACTCCAACGCGCTGAAGATGTGGCTGGACGTGGATGGCAAGCGTTACCAGAACGGCAGCACCAGCACCATGGTCTACAAGGTGCCGTTTTTGATCAGCTACCTGAGCCGCTTCATGAGCCTGCAGCCCGGTGATGTGATTTCCACCGGCACGCCGCCCGGTGTGGGTATGGGACAGAAGCCGCCGGTGTATCTGCGTGCCGGCCAGGTGATCCATTTGGGCATCGACGGCCTGGGCACACAAACCCAGACCACGATCCAGGCTTGAACGCCACCCCTTGTGCAACCCGCGCCTAACCCGTCTGCAACCCGCCCGCAACCCGCTCACAACCCGTTCTCCCATTCCTGAAGGTCCGCGATGACAGTCATTACCTCCCTGCGCGTGGTCGACGTGCGTTTCCCCACGTCCCAGCATCTGGACGGCTCGGATGCCATGAACCCGGATCCGGACTATTCCGCCGCCTATGTGATTCTGGGAACGGATGCGCCGGGCAAAGAGGGCCATGGCCTGACCTTCACCATCGGGCGCGGCAACGAGATCTGCTGCGCGGCCCTCAAGGCGCTGGAGCCGCTGGTGGTGGGCCTGGACATGGCCTGGGTGGCCGAGGACATGGGCCGTTTCTGGCGCCATATCACCTCGGACAGCCAGTTGCGCTGGATCGGGCCGGACAAGGGCGCCATCCACCTGGCTACCGGCGCGGTGGTGAACGCGGTGTGGGACCTGTGGGCCAAGCTCGAAGGCGTGCCGGTGTGGAAGCTGGTCTCGCGCATGAGCCCCGAGGAGATCGTGAAGCTGATCGACTTCCGCTACATCACCGACTGCATCACCCCCGAAGAAGCGCTGGCCATGCTGCAGGCGCAGGAGGCCGGCAAGGCCGAAAGGTTGGCCACGCTGGAGCGTGAGGGCTATCCCTGTTACACCACGTCCGCTGGCTGGCTGGGCTATGACGACGCCAAATTGCGCCGCCTGTGTCAGGAGGCGATTGACGCCGGTTTCAACCACGTGAAGATGAAGGTGGGCCGAGACAAGGCCGACGACATCCGTCGCCTCACCATTGCCCGTGAGGTGCTGGGCCCGGACCGCCAGCTGATGATTGACGCCAACCAGGTCTGGGAAGTGAAGCAGGCCGTGGAGTGGGTCAACGACCTGGCCTTTTGCAAGCCCTGGTTCATCGAAGAGCCCACCAGCCCGGACGATATTGAGGGCCACCGCGTGATCCGCGAGGGCGTAGCCCCGGTCAAGGTGGCCACCGGCGAGATGTGCCAGAACCGCATCATCTTCAAGCAGCTCATCATGCGCGGCGCCATCGATGTGGTGCAGATCGACTCCTGCCGCTTAGGCGGCGTGAACGAAATCCTGGCCGTGATGCTGATGGCCGCCAAATACCAGTTGCCGGTGTGCCCGCATGCCGGTGGCGTGGGCCTGTGCGAATACGTGCAGCATCTCTCCATGATCGACTACCTGTGCATTGCCGGCACGCGCGAGGGCCGCGTCATCGAGTATGTGGACCATTTGCATGAGCACTTCATGGATCCCTGCGTGATCCGCAACGCGGCCTACATGCCACCCACGCTACCGGGCTTCTCGATTGAGATGAAGCCGCAGTCGCTGATCGATTACGAATTCAAACGTGGCTAACGGGCGCATCAAGGACTGCGCATGAAGATCGACAGCCACCAGCATTACTGGCGTTATGCCGCGGAAGTTTTTCCGTGGATCAACGCCGGTATGCCTGCACTACAAAAAGACTGTGGGCCGGCTGACGTGTTGCCTGCACTGCACGCGGCCGGTGTGGATGCCGTGCTGGCGGTGCAGGCCCGCAGTGGCGCAGACGAAACCGACTACCTGCTGGGCCTGGCCCGGGCCCATCCCCAAATCGTCGGCGTGGTGGGCTGGACCGATTTGACCGCTGCGGATATCGGGCAGACCTTGGAGGGCTATGTCGGCCAGCCCCTGCTCAAGGGCTTTCGCCATATTCTGCAGGATGAGCCGCAGTTGCCCAACCTGCTGCGCAACCCGGATTTCAACCGCGGCGTGAAGGCGGTGCAACAGCGGGCCCTGGTGTACGACGTGTTGGTGTTTGATTGGCAGATCTCCAGCGTGGTGGAATTTTGTGCCCGCCACAACGACCATTGGCTGGTGCTGGACCATGTCGGCAAGCCCTGTATTCGCGATTGGCTGACCCGTGGTGAGGTGCCTGGGCGTTGGTTGGCCAGTCTGCGCGCACTGGCGTCCATGCCGCATGTGGTGTGCAAGCTGTCCGGCCTGGTAACGGAGGCCGATTGGGCCGCCGGCAACGGCGTCATGCCGCAGGAGGCAAAGATCATGCTGGAGTGCTTCGACCGGGCGCTGGAGCTGTTCGGGCCCAACCGCATTCTGTATGGCTCCGACTGGCCGGTATGCCAACTGGCAGCGCCCTATGAGCAGGTACATGGCCTGGCACAGCGCTGGGCCCAGTCGCGCCTCACGGCGCGGGAACAAGACGCGTTCTGGAGTGGCAACGCCGAACGCTGCTACAACCTCAAGCATCCCATTGCCGTCTGAGGCGAAAGAAAACCATGGATTTACACCTCAAGGACAAGGTCGTCATCGTCACCGGCGGGGGCAGCGGCATTGGTGCCGCCATTTCGCTGGCGCTGGCCGAGGAGGGCGCCATCCCGGTCGTGTTCGGCAAGGATGCGCTCCCAGGGGAGTTGGAAGCCGCCCTCATGGCGCTGCAACCGCACTTTGTTTTCGTACAGCTTGAATTGGCAGACGATGCCGCTTGTGGCGCGGCGGTGGCGCGGGTTGCCGCGCAGTTCGGCCACATTGACGGCCTGGTGAACAACGCCGGCATCAACGACGGCATCGGCCTGGAGGCCGGTCGTGACGCCTTTGTGGGCTCGCTCGGGCGCAACCTGATCCACTACTACAGCATGGCGCACTACTGCGTACCGCACCTGAAAGCCAGCCGGGGTTCTATTGTGAATGTGTCGTCCAAGACGGCCGTCACCGGGCAGGGCAACACCAGTGGCTACACCGCGTCCAAGGGGGCACAGCTTTCGCTGACACGGGAGTGGGCCGCCTCGCTGCTGGACGACGGGGTGCGGGTGAATGCGGTGATACCGGCCGAGGTGATGACGCCTCTCTACGCACGCTGGCTCAGTACCTTTCCCAATCCGCAGGCCAAGCTGGAGGAAATCACACGCAAGATTCCGCTGGGCAAACGCATGACGACACCGCAAGAGATGGCTGACATGGTTGTGTTCCTGCTGTCAGACCGCTCATCCCACACCACGGGACAATGGATATTTGTGGATGGCGGTTACACCCACCTCGACCGGGCGCTGAGCTAATGCGGACTCCGCGCGCCGAGCAGGACTAGCGCCAGTGGCGGTGTCCACGGTAGCCGCCCCCACCGCCCCAGTAACCAAAACCGAACTCCAGCGAGACCGGCGGGTAATAGTAGGGGCGCGGGTAGTACACCGGATAGACCGGTTGCGTCAGCACCACGGGCGGCGGCTCCTCGTACACCGGGATATCGGCGGCATAGGTTTGGCGCTGATCGTTGCTCATCGCATTTCCCATGGCACCTGCGGGCCCGATCTGCAAGGCCAGTGTGGGGCCCGGGTCGTGCGGCATTTGTGCGGTGTACTGCTTGCCTGCAAATTCATACACCACGTTGTAGGCCACGGCACGGGTCTCGTAGCTGGTTTGGGTGCCGCATTGGCGCACGGTACGCAGTTCCGGCTCCCCGGCGCCTTCGATGCGGTCGCCGATTACGGAGCCTCCCACGGCGCCCAGGACCGTCGCGGCGGCGCGTCCGGCGCCGCGTCCTCCTGCCGCATTGCCCAAGGCACCTCCGACGATGGCGCCCACCACGGCACCTGCGCCGGAGCGGGGCTGCTGCACCGCCACCTGTTGGTCGCTACAGACCTGGCGCGGCACCGGCACTTGTTGCATGACCGGCGTGGCAGAAAGGACACGCGCAATATCCACAGCCAGCGCCGAGCCGCAGGCACCGCCGGCGGCCAGAAGAATGACAAGAGCTTTTTTCATGGTGAAATCCCCTTCAAAGGCCACTCCGGTGGAGTAGCTATCTTTCTCTAACGCTTCGGGTTTGCCGCGCGGCTGACAACCTTTACATCCGGTATCAATTGTCCCAGTCGCCGCCACCGCCCATGTCGGACGAGCCGGCGTCATCCCAAGCGGTATCGCTCACACCAAAATTCTGCCCTCCCATGTCCGGGTTGGCATAGCTGTTGCCACCCATGGGTTCGTAGTTGCTGCCGGTGTCCGTTGCACGGGAGCCAGACTCGTGGCTGCCCATCAGGTTGCGCCCTATGGCTTCTGCCGCCATCACACCGGCTCCGACTGCCAAGCCGGTGGCCACACCGCCCATGATCCTGCCACCCAGGCCGGAGCCGCCAGGCTGCTGTCCATAGGGCGGCTGACCGTATCCTGGTTGGCCATAACCGGCTTGGCCGTAGGCGGGTTGCATGGCTGGTGCACCAAAGGTCTGCGGGCCATTCAGGCCGTTGCCGTAGGCAGCGGGCTGTTGATACGCTGGCGCGGGTGTCTTGCGGCGGAAGATGAAGAAGCCGGCACCTATCACGCCCACCGCCAGCAGGGCCGGCAGCATCCAGGAACCCGTCGACTTGGCTGCCGGGGGCGCGTCGTAGGTGGCGCTCGCCGTGGCAGGTACCGCAATGCTGCGCGGTGCAGCCAGTTGCTTTTGCAGCGCCTGAACCGCTTCCGGTTTGGCAAAGGGCAGGCCGGGGGCGAGCTTCTCCGCGGTGTTCAGTGCTTCCCGTGCCTTGGGCAAATTGCCCTGACGGGCATACAACTCGCTCTGCACAAAATGTGCCTTGGCGCTTTTGGGGTGTGCCACCAGAACCTGCTGCACCATCACCTGCGCCTCGTCCAGTTTGCCGGCTTGCGCCGTCGTATAGATTTGGTTCATGGTGGGCTCTTGCTGGGCCATGGCAAAACCGGCTTGTAGAAACGCGGCCAGCAGCAGCCAGCGCAACGCAGTTTGGAACAGGGACAGATAACGCATAGTTGACGCCTTCAGTGTGAAAATGACATGCATAGCATGGTGCCGGAATGTGTCATTTCAAGCGCATCCGCGTGTCGCTTGGGTAAAGCCTGTGACTTGTCCAGGCCTGGGGAGCCGGTTACTGTTCCACGTTGCACTCGCGCCGCAGCAGCGCTAGCGCATCGTTCAAGGCGTAGTCAAAGCCACTGAGCAGCGTGGGGCGGGCTTCCTCGCAGAACTCCGTCCACAGGGTGGAGTAGTCGTCCTGGTGCTGCGCGGGGGCGTGCGTTTGGATGTAGTGCAGGGCCAGTTCGACCTGGAGGCCGGACTTGCGCAGCTTGCGCACCAGTGTGGCGGCGGTCTTTTCGGTCAGCAAGGTCTTGGGCGTGCTGCCTGCGGCAACACACAGTAGCAGGGTGAGCAGCGAGCTGTCGTCGGTGTGGCCACCGGTAACCTTGGTCCAGACTTTGGAGGCGGCCTGGGCAAAGTCCTCTACTTCGCTCAGGCCGTCTTCCAGCCAGAAGTAGCGGCCCATGAAGGCGGGAGTCTTGTCAAACAGCTTGCGCAGTGGCAGCGTGGTATCCAGAATTTTTGGCAGATCGGCCAACACCGACTGGCGCACCTGTTCTGCCGCCGGGCGTAGTTCTGCCGGCAGGGCTTTGGGCAAGGCCAGCGGCAGGGTGGTGAGCCCTTTTTTGCGCCAGGCGCTGATCATTTTTTCAAAGGCCACCCAGTCCGGCATGTCGGTGCGCTTGGCGGCCAGCACCAGCAGCGCCGTGCGGATGACGGCCTCGGCGTCTTTGCCGGCTTCTTCCAATTCGCTTTCATCCAGGCCCAGGTTATCGGCCAGCCAGACCGCGGCGTCTACCAGGCGGGCTATACCGGCGCGCTGCGCCAGTTCGGCCTGGTAGTCGGGCAGGCTGCGCAGGCTCCACTTGGCCAGCAAAGGGATGTGTTCGTCGCGAAAGCCGCCCTGTTCGTTCATGCCGAAGTGGCTGCTTTGCGGCATGGCAATCAAGGCCTTGAGCATGTCGGAGCCTGCCTTGGAGCGCGACATAAAGGAGTTATCGCGCAGCAACTCGGCAGCGTGGCGCAAATCGCCGCCACTCATGTGCTCCAGCGAAAGACTGACCAGATTGACGATGCGGTCCCTGGCCTTTTCCAGTTCGGGGCGCAGGTATTCGCTGCCAAAGTAGCGCGCAATCTGCACCATGCCCTTGGGCGCATCGGTGTCGATGGCGTCCAGCTTGGCCTGGGTGAGGATGCCGTTTTGGACCCCGAACACCAGGGCCTTCTCAAAGAAGGGCCGGGCGTCAAACAGGGAAACGGTGTGCGCCGGAGCTGCGCGGGTCTGGGTCATGGTCGGTTCAAGGGGCGTGCGCCAGCAGCTGGCTTAAATGGCAAGTTCTTCGTCGGAGTCGCGTGCGGCCGGTGTGGCTTTGCCGCGGTCGGTGTCGCCGGTTTCGACCTTGCCATCGTCTTCATCCTGTTCGTTTTCTTCGCCCAGCCCCAGGTCATGCGCGCGCGCCTTGGCGCGCAGCACCAGCAGGGTTTCGATGAACAGGTCGGGGTTCTTGTAGCGCAGGATCCAGGCCAGTTCCATCCAGTCCTGATCGGCGATCTCATCCTGCTCCACGCGCGGGTTGGCATAGGCCGAGGCGTACAGGGCCGACTCGGGAATGATTTCTCCGTCATCTTCCGAGGCATCGAAATTGCCGGTGCGGGCAAAAGCTTCGATGCGATTCCACTTTTCGGTGAAGTAGTCGGCCAGGGCCTCACTGCCGCCTTCAAGTTCACCGATGGCGTTCAGAAATTCCAGCGGATCGGCGTCTTCCCGGAACATCACCGAGTTCATCATGCCGCGCAGGTGCGTGCGGGTCAGGTCTTTGTATTGCTTTTCCAGCACCACGGCGCGCGCAAACAGCGCCGGCGTGACCAGCAGATTAATCACCGACTCTTTGGAGTTGTCGTACTCGCGAATCACCGCCAGGATGTCCTTGGGCGGCAATTGCTCCAGCACCACCAGCAGGGCCTGGTCGCCCTCGGTATCGGCCAGTTCCACCAGGGCATATTCGGCACCGCTGATGTCGCCGGCGGCGATCAGGCTTTGTGTTTTTTGTATCAGTGCGAGTTGGTTCATGGCTTTGTTGCTCTTGTAAATCAGTCTTTGCGGTCGAAACCTTGTTCCACCATCCAGTCGGCGCCGGCTTCCTCACGGGCGCGTGCGGCCTTTTCTTCTTCGGAGTCGAATTCGTCGGCTTCTTCGTTGCCTTCTTCCTCGTCTTCATCAGTTTCGGCATGGGGCCTGTGCTCGACTTTGCCGAACAGGTATTCCAGCCCGGCAGCGACCGACATGAACCATGCACCCATGGGCTGCGCAAGAATCAGTTCGGATAAATCTTGCGCCCAGGGAGTCAGTGTCACTACATCCGACAGGGTGTCCCATTCAGGCAACTCTTCGGACTCGTGGCTCAGCAAATGGTCCATGGCGGAGGGCAGTTTGAAGCGAAAGCCCTGGTGAAAAACCACCGCCACCATTTCGGGGCTGAGCTCCATCATTTGCAGCAAAAAGCCCAGCTCCTTGCGCCGATCGGACAGGCGCTGCTGCAATACGTTGCGGCCATCGGAGTCAAAGGTCAGGTCGTCAATTTCGGCCTGGTAGCCATTGCGCAGGGAAAGAAAGAAGGGAGAGATGCTCACAACGGGGGTGTTTCTGTGAAAGGTGGTTTACAGCAAAACGCTGAAATAGGCATGCCAGATCTCGCGTGCCGTATCGGCCGGGCTGTCCAGCAGATTGCGGCGGCGGTTGTCGTCGTAGGTCTGGCGCTTGTCCGCGTCGGACAGCACGTCGTAGGCTTCCTGCACGGCGCGGAAATATTGCGGCGCCAGCGGGTCTGGATTGCGGTCCGGGTGGTACTGCGAGGCTTTTTGCCGGAACGCTTTTTTGATGTCGGCAAGCGTTGCGGCACTGCTGATGTCAAGGGCGGCGTAGTGGTCGGTCATGCGCGGTTCGGTGTCTGGGAAATAAAAAACCCCACTACTCAAAAGACAGCGGGGTCGGCTTCATTGTAGCAAGGCGGTGCGATAGGCTTATTGAGCCTACTTGCCATCCGGAATCACGGCATCCGCCACCGCGCCCACGGCTTTGGCCGTGACCTTCACACCTGTTGCGACTACTGTGACCGCGGCATCAGCCACGGCAACGACAGCGCAGGCCTGCAGGCCGAGTACGCAACCGGCACAGGCAAGGGCGCGCACCACATTCTTCACGGCCGCAGTCACGGCTTCAACCCGCCTTCAGCGCTTCTTCGAACTCGGCCAGCTCGTTGGCGATGGCCGTGTACTTGCGGGTTTTGGCTTTGTTGTCGGCCCAGTTGAGCAAAGCGCCTTCCAGGTTTTCCTTAAAGTGCGCCAGGGCGGATTCTTTGAGAGCCTGGGTGATCGCTGTGTCGGCGCTGGACCAGAGTTCAATCAGGTCGGACAGGCCGTTGTCAAAATCCTCGACCGTGTCGAGGTAAATCCATTTGCCGCTTGTATCGAACATGTTTTTTCCTTCAAGGGTTTCGCTTGGGGCAAGTAAAAAAAGCCCTTGCGATTTCTCACAAGGGCTTTTTTCAATCTTTGTTTGGCTCCTCAACCTGGGCTCGAACCAGGGACCTACGGATTAACAGTCCGGCGCTCTACCAACTGAGCTATTGAGGAATATTGCATT
>CANFIH010000155.1 GCA_947446855.1 Burkholderiales bacterium | reverse complement strand
CCTTGCTTGCAAACGCCGGCATCAACCCCATCTAAGCGGCCATGACCAAAGAACGCGCGAAAGCCAGCAACCCCAAATCCCTCTCCGGCCTGGTGCCGTTCTTAAAGCCCTACCGCACCCGCATGGGTCTGGCGCTGTGCTTTCTGGTGCTGGCCGCCATGGCCACGCTGGCCTTTCCGCTGGCGCTGCGCAGCCTGATTGATGGCGGGCTGATGCAGGCCAACAAGGGCGATCAGCTCATGGCGCTGCGCGAACACTTTCTGCTGCTTTTCGCGGTGGCCATGGCGCTGGGTGTCTTCTCTGCCGCTCGCTTCTACATGGTGAGCTGGCTGGGTGAGCGGGTCACCGCAGACATCCGCAACGCGGTCTACCACCATGTGCTGCACCAAAGCCCCGAGTTTTTCGAGACCACCCAAACGGGCGAGGTGCTGTCGCGCCTGTCGGCCGATACCACGCTGGTGCAAACGGTGGTGGGCTCCTCCCTCAGCATGGGCCTGCGCAACCTGGTGATGGGCCTGGGTGCCCTGGGCATTCTGGTCTGGACCAATCCGGTGGTGATGCTGCAGGTACTGATCGTGCTGGTGTTGATCATCGTGCCCAGCGTCTGGTTCGGCCGGCGGGTGCGCAAGCTTTCGCGTGCCAGCCAGGACCGTATTGCCGACTCCAGTGCGATTGCCGCCGAGGTGCTCAACGCCATTCCCGTGGTGCAAAGCTATACCGCCGAAGGACGCGAAGCAC
This sequence comes from Burkholderiales bacterium, assembly GCA_947446855.1. GTDB lineage: Bacteria > Pseudomonadota > Gammaproteobacteria > Burkholderiales > Burkholderiaceae_C > Allorhodoferax. The sequence goes on along the minus strand of CANFIH010000155.1, from coordinate 8,891 downwards.
AGCGTTTCAGCACCGCCACCGGCAACGCCTTTGAAACCGCCATCCGCCGCACACGGGCGCGCTCGGTGCTGGTCGCCTTCATCATCATCGCCACGTCCGCCGCCTTGCTATGGGGCCTGTACCAGGGCACACAGGCGGTGGTGGCCGGACGCATCACCGCGGGCGATCTGGGCCAGACCGTGGTCTACGTCATTATTCTGGCCGGCGCCTTTGCCGTGCTGGGCGAGGTCTATGGCGACTTGCTGCGCGCCGCCGGTGCCACCGAACGCCTGATGGAATTGCTGGGCACGCAGTCACCCGTGACCTCCCCCGCGCAGCCGGCTAAGGCCGCCATGCCGCAGGCCGGTAGCGCGATTGCGTTTGAGGGCATTGGTTTCAACTATCCCTCGCGACCGAATCAGGCAGCGCTGTCGGGCTTCTCACTGAACATTCAGCCGGGCCAGACCGTGGCCATCGTGGGGCCCAGCGGCGCGGGCAAGAGCACGGTGTTTCAGTTGCTGCTGCGCTTTTACGACCCGCAAAGCGGACACATCGTGCTCGACGGTGTGGACACACGCCACATGTCGCTGCAGGACTTGCGCCAGCGCGTGGGCATCGTGCCGCAGGACGCGGTGATCTTCTCCACCTCGGCACTGGAAAACATCCGCTACGGCAAGCCCGATGCGAGCGACGCCGACGTGCGCGTGGCAGCCAAAGCCGCCTTCGCCGACAGCTTCATCAACGCCCTGCCGCAAGGCTATGACACCTTTCTGGGCGAGCGCGGTGTGCGCCTCTCAGGCGGCCAGCGCCAGCGCATTGCGATTGCACGTGCCATGCTGAAAAACCCGCCCCTGCTGCTGCTGGACGAAGCCACCAGCGCACTGGATGCCGAAAGCGAACGCGTGGTGCAGGACGCGCTGGATTCGGCCATGCGCGACCGCACGACGCTGGTCATTGCCCACCGCCTGGCTACCGTACAGAAAGCCGATTTGATCGTGGTGCTGGACCACGGCCGTCTGGTGGAGCAAGGCACCCATGCCGAGCTGGTGGCGCAGGGTGGCGTCTACGCCGGACTGGCTGCGCTGCAGTTCAACGCATAAAAACCGACAGAGCGCGCTGTGATGGCGCGCTTGAATTCCGGCTTGTGCCGCCCTACACTGGATGCTCAAAATCCATTCATCCCGGGAGTCCCTCATGGAACCTGTCAAGTCCGGCGCCGTGCAGTCAACCAAGGCGCCCGAAGCCCCCAAGCGAGTGAGCGAGCAGGCCAAGCCGCCAGCCAAGCCTGCAGTCGTCGCCACACAAAAACCCGTCGAGCAGCCGCCCCGCACCACGACCAACACCCGTGGCGAAACCCTGGGCCGCCACCTGAACGTCACGGCCTGATCCTTCACTCCTTTACGGGCTGAAACCATGGTCGCCATTGCCGCTACCAGCTACGCGACACAGACCGCGCAGGCCTGGCAAAGCCGCAGCCGTTTGCAACAGGCACGGCGTGAAGCGGATCAGGCGGAGTCCGATGCCAGGCAATTGCGCCAGCAGGCAGACCAGGCCGAGTTGCAGGCACAGCGCAGCCAGACCCGGGTGGGCGCCCTGGCGGCCGAGGTAGCGCGGGAGGACCACACCTACAGCGCCAGGCCTTCCGCAACCGCGAAGCATGCCTCCGGCAGCGGGCGCCTGGTCGACGCATTGGCCTGAACGGAATGTACCGCCACCCGCCACACTATTACTTATATGCATAGTTAGAGCCTGATACGGCCTTGGACAGTGGGCAGGCCGGGGCATACAGTGAAGGCTTCTCATGCCAATACAAAGGCCCCCTATGAATACCAGCAGTTCCGCCAGCGGCCATGCGGTCGCAGTCTCCAACCCCTACGGCCATTCCCTGCCCTCGTACCTGCAGTCTGACCAGCTGGGACCGTGGGGCGTGTATCTGCAACAGGTGGACCGTGTGATTCCCTACCTGGGCCATCTGGCGCGTTGGGCAGAAACGCTCAAGCGCCCCAAGCGTGCGCTGATCGTGGATGTGCCCATCGAGATGGACAACGGCACCATTGCCCACTTCGAAGGCTACCGCGTGCAGCACAACACCTCACGCGGACCGGGCAAAGGCGGTGTGCGTTTCCACCAGGATGTGACGCTGTCGGAAGTGATGGCGCTATCGGCCTGGATGTCGGTGAAAAATGCCGCGGTCAACGTTCCCTATGGCGGCGCCAAGGGTGGCATCCGTGTCGACCCCAAGACCTTGTCGCGCGGCGAACTGGAACGTATGACGCGCCGCTACACCAGCGAGATCGGCATCATCATCGGGCCGACCAAGGACATTCCGGCACCTGACGTGAACACCAACGAGCAGATCATGGCCTGGATGATGGACACCTACTCCATGAACGAGGGCGCCACGGCGACCGGCGTGGTGACCGGTAAGCCGGTCGATCTGGGCGGCTCGCTGGGCCGGCGGGAAGCCACCGGACGGGGCGTCTATACCGTGGGAGTGGAAGCCGCCAAACACATCGGCATGGATGTTTCGCAGGCGCGCGTGGCGGTGCAGGGTTTTGGCAATGTAGGCGGTATCGCCGCCAAACTATTCGCCCAGGCGGGTGCGCGGGTGGTGGCGGTGCAGGACCATGGCGGCAGCGTCTACCGGGAAGCCGGCTTGGATGTGCCGGCTCTGCTGGCCCATGTAGCCAAACAGGGCAGTGTGGCCGGTTTTGCCCAGGCCGAGGTCATTGCCCATGCGGCGTTCTGGGAAGTGGACTGCGACATCCTGATACCCGCCGCTTTGGAGCAACAGATCAACGCGGGCAATGCCCACCGCATCAAGGCACGCATGGTGATTGAAGGTGCCAATGGCCCGACCACGCCCGAGGCCGATGACATCCTGCAGTCGCGCAACATCCTGGTGCTGCCGGATGTGATTGCCAATGCCGGCGGTGTGACGGTGAGCTACTTTGAGTGGGTGCAGGATTTCTCCAGCTTCTTCTGGAGCGAGGACGAAATCAATGCCCGCCTGGTGCGCATCATGCAGGAGGCCTTTGCCGGCGTCTGGGCCGTCGCCCAGGAGAAGAAGGTGAGTCTGCGCACTGCCACCTTCATCGTGGCCTGCACCCGGATCTTGCGGGCGCGGGAGTTGCGCGGTCTGTACCCCTGAACACCGCGCGCGGTCTGCACCGGGCCGCGCTGTTTATTGCAGGGGTTCCTTCGCAGCCGGCGGCAGCAGCATGGGCAATACCTCGATGCCCTCGTCCAGCAGGGCACGCGCTTCCTCTACCGTGGTCTTGCCGCGGATGGCGCGCTCTTCGGTTTCGCCGTAGTGCATCTTGCGCGCCTCGTCGGCAAAGCGTTCGCCCACGTCGTCGGTGCTGGCAACGATGCGCCGGGCCAGCGCCAGCCAGGCTGCACTGATGGAGCTGTCCTGCGCAGCGGGTGCGGCGACCAGTTCCAGTTCAGCAGCACTGCGCTGGCGGCCACTGTGGAGGTTGAGGCGGGGGGCACTGAGTTTCTTGTGTACGGAAGCATCCCCGCACAGAGGGCACTGCACCAGGGACCGCTCGCACTGCGAGACAAAATCCTCCTCCGAGCCAAACCAGCCCTCAAAGGTATGGCCCGAAGTGCATTGCAAATCCAGGACTTTCATGGCACGACTCTCAAGCGTTGGACAGGCTCGCGCTGCTTTGCCATTCAAGAGCCCAGGCGCCGCTGAGTGTGTTTTGCAGCCACAAGGCACCGCTGAGCGTCTTGGCGTCAGTGACCTTGCCTTGCATGCACCACTGCAGAAGTTCTTCGGGCGAGGCGCTGAACACGTCCAGAAACTCGCCTGCATCCAGATGCTGCGCTCCGGCCGTCAGGCCGCGTGCAAACCAGACATCAATGAACTCGGTCGAATACGCAATCACCGGGTGCATCAATCCGGCACGCGCCCATTCGGCAGCCGTGTAGCCGGTCTCTTCCAGCAACTCGCGCTGGGCGCATGCGGCCACGGACTCACCGGGATCCAGCTTGCCGGCGGGAAATTCGATCATCACCTGCCCGATGGGATAACGGTACTGACGCTCCAGCACCACGCGCCAGGCACCCTGTGCATCCTGCAGCAGGGGAATGACCATCACCGCACCGGGATGCACCACATATTCGCGCGTTGCTTCATTGCCGTCAGGCAGCGTCACCGCATCGCGAAAGGCGTGCAAAAAGCGACCTTTGAAGAGCTCCTCAGAGGACTTGCGGGTTTCAATCAGATGGGTGAATGCGGGGGCTGACACAGGAAGCTTCCCTTCTCTCAATGAAAAACGGGCTGCAATCAGATTGCAGCCCGGATGCGGACGCTAAGCCCAACCAGTGGATCAGGTACCCAGCATCTGCAGGACAGAGCGGGCACACAGGGCCATCAAGCCGCCAGGCATCAAGCCCAACAGGATGATGAGCGCGCCATTCAGACACAGAACCACGCGCACATCGGCACCAGCCACCACGTTGCTGGCGGTGATGGGAGCGTCGAAGTACATCACCTTGATCACGCGCAGGTAGTAGAAGGCGCCGATCAGCGACATCATCACAGCGAACACGGACAGATACAGGTACACGGGGCTACCGGTAGCAATCAGGGCTTGCAGCACCGACAGCTTGGCGTAGAACCCGGCCATGGGAGGAATGCCGGCCAGCGAGAACATGGACACGGCCATGATGCCGGCGTACAACGGGCTGCGCTGGTTCAGACCGGCGAAATCGGAGATCTCTTCGCTCTCGAAACCTTCACGCGACAGCAACAGCATGACACCGAAGCTGGCCAGCGTGGTCAGCACATAGGTGATGACGTAGAACATGGACGAGCTATAGGCATTGGCACCCGGCAAGGTGTTGCCATTGACCACACCGGCCATCAGTCCCAGCAGCACAAAGCCCATTTGCGAGATGGTGGAGAAGGCCAGCATGCGCTTCATGTTGGTCTGCATGATGGCAGCCAGGTTGCCCAGCAGCAGCGAGCCGATCGACAGCACCATCAACATTTGCTGCCAATCGATGGCCAGGGGCAACATGCCTTCCACCAGCAAGCGCATGGTCATACCGAAGGCCGCCAGCTTGGGAGCGCCACCAATCATCAGCGTAACCGCCGTCGGTGCACCCTGGTAGACGTCGGGAATCCACATATGGAAAGGCACCACACCCAGTTTGAAGGCCAGGCCGCAAACGATGAACACCAGACCGAAGATCAACACCTGGTGCTGTACATGGCCGGAGGCAATGGCTTTGAACACCGCCGTGATGTCGAGCGAACCGGTGGCACCGTACAACATGGACATGCCGTACAGCAGGAAACCCGAAGCCATGGCACCCAGCACAAAGTATTTGATCGCCGCTTCAGTGGCCACCACGTGGTCACGGCGCAATGCCACCAGGGCGTAGCTCGACAGGGTCAACAACTCCAGGCCCAGATAGGTGACCAGGAAATTGTTGCCCGAGATCATGACGAACATGCCCAGCAACGAGAACAGTGTCAGTGTGAACAACTCGCCACCACGCAACATATCGCGCTGACCGGCATAGGGGCGGCCGTACACCAGGGTCACCATCGTGGCCACGGTTGCAAAGCACTTGAGCCAGTTGCCCATGGAGTCGCTGACCACCATGTTGCCAAACCCGTAGTAAGTAGCACCGCCCGAAGCGTACATGGCTTCCAGCAGGGCCACCACGGCCAGCGTCAGCAGCGTCAACCCGTAGGTCGCGCCACGCAGGGGTGTCTTCACGCCGAGGTCGAACACGGCGATGACACATGCCATCGCAAACAGCAGCAGCTCGGGATAGGCCGTGATCAAACTGATTTGGTCAATCATCTTTTATCTCTCAATTCAATTTGGACACAGCAACATGCTGGAGCAACTGCGCCACGGACGCGTCCATCACATCCGTAAAGGGCTTGGGATAGATACCCATGTAGAGCACGGCAATAGCCAGCAGGGCCATCACCAGGAACTCGCGGGCATTGATATCCAACAGATCCTTGACATGGTGGTTGCCCACGGGGCCGAGGTAAACGCGCTTGAACATCCACAAGGTGTAGGCGGCGCCAAAAATCAAGGCACTGGCAGCGGCAAAGCCGATCCAGAAGTTGAACTTCACGGCACCCAGAATCACCATCCACTCACCCACGAAACCGGCAGTTCCCGGCAGACCGCAATTGGCCATGGAGAACAGCAGCGCGTAGGCAGCAAACTTGGGCATGGTGTTGACCACACCGCCGTAAGCTGCAATTTCACGGGAGTGAACGCGGTCGTACAGCACACCAATGGACAGGAACATGGCAGCCGAAACAAAGCCGTGCGCAATCATCTGCACAATGCCGCCGGACACACCCAGGTCACTGAAGATGAAGAAACCCAGCGTGACAAAACCCATGTGCGCCACCGACGAGTAGGCCACCAGTTTCTTCATGTCCTGCTGGACCATGGCAACCAGACCCACGTAAACCACGGCAATCAGCGACAAGGCGATCATCAGACCGGACCACTCGTGTGCAGCATCAGGTGCAATCGGCAGCGAGAAGCGCAGGAAACCGTAGGCGCCCAACTTCAGCATGATCGCAGCCAGCACAGCAGAACCACCCGTAGGCGCTTCCACGTGCACATCGGGCAACCAGGTATGCACCGGCCACATGGGAACCTTCACCGCGAACGCTGCCAGGAAAGCAAAGAAGATGAAGGTCTGCGCGGTGCGGCCCAGCGGCAACGCATACCAGACAGCCAGATCAAAACTGCCGTTCGACTGGGTGTACAGGTAGATCAGGGCGATCAACAGCAGCAGCGAACCCATCAAGGTATACAGGAAGAACTTGAAGGCCGCGTAGATCTTGTTCGGGCCACCCCAGATACCGATGATCAGGTACATCGGGATCAGCGTGGCTTCGAAGAATACGTAAAACAGCATGCCGTCCAGGGCACAGAACACACCGATCATCAGACCGCTCAGGATCAGGAATGCACCCATGTACTGGTTGACGCGCGTGGTGATGGATTCCCAGCTGGCAATCACCACAATCACGTTGATGAACGCCGTCAGCAACACGAACCAAAAGGAGATACCGTCCAGACCGAGGTGGTAGCTCATGTTGAAGCGCTCAATCCAGGGCGCGTTCTCGACAAACTGCATCGCCGCCGAGTGGTTGTCAAACTGCGCGTAAAGCGGCAGTGTCACCAGCAGGCTGACCAGGGCGCCAATCAGCGCGACCCAGCGTACGGTTTTCGCCTGGTCGTCACGACCCAGGGCCAGAAGAACAATTCCGAACGCAATTGGCGTCCAGATCGCAAGGCTCAACAATCCCATTATCTTTATCTCCTACTTGAGCCAAACGAAGTACGTCATGAGGACGAACACGCCCAGGATCATGACCAACGCATAGTGGTACAGGTAACCCGTCTGGATCTTCCGCACACCGCCCGATAACAAAGCAACCAATTTCCAGGAACCATTCACCACGGCACCATCGATCAGGAACTGATCGCCACCCTTCCACAAACCGGTTCCCAACGCGCGGGCACCGCGAGCCAGTACGTTCTCGTTAAACCAATCCAGGTAGTACTTGTTTTCCAGCAAGTTGTAGATGGGCGATGCCATCTTCTTGATCGCTGTGGGCAGCGCCGGGTTGATCATGTACATGTAGTAGGACAGGACCACACCGGACAAGGCCAGCCAGAATGGTGCCGTACTGACTGCGTGCAAGGCCATCTCCACGCGGCCGTGGAACAGGTGGGCCAGTTCCTCCATGCCGGGATGCTTCTCGGCGTCGATGAAGATCGCGCCCTTGAAGAAGTCGCCAAACAGCATGGGGTCAATTGTCATGTAACCGATGAACACCGAGGGGATTGCCAGCAGGACCAAAGGCACCCACACCACCCAGGGAGATTCGTGCGGCTTGCTGTCATGGTGGCCATGACCATGGTCATCATGACCGTGGTGGGCATCCGGATTCTGGTCAAAACGCTCCTTACCATGGAATACCAGGAAGTACATGCGGAAAGAATAGAAGGCGGTCACAAACACACCGGCCAGCACGGCAAAGTGGGCAAAGCCGGCACCGGGCAGATGGCTTTCGGCCACCACTTCAATGATGCTGTCCTTGGAGTAGAAGCCTGCAAAGAAGGGCGTACCGATCAGTGCCAGAGAACCCACCAGCGAGGTGATCCAGGTAATGGGCATGTACTTGCGCAGACCGCCCATCCAGCGGATATCTTGGTTGTGGTGGCAGCCCATGATGACCGAGCCGGCCCCCAGGAATAGCAGCGCTTTGAAGAAGGCATGCGTCATCAGGTGGAATACGGCGACCGAGTAGGCCGAAGCGCCCAAAGCGACCGTCATATAACCCAATTGAGACAAGGTGGAGTAGGCCACCACGCGCTTGATGTCGTTCTGGATGATGCCCAGAAAGCCCATGAACAAGGCGGTGATGGAGCCGATCACCAGCACGAAGTTCAGGGCGGTGTCGCTCAACTCAAACAGCGGTGACATGCGTGCCACCATGAAGATACCTGCCGTCACCATGGTCGCTGCGTGAATCAACGCGGAAATCGGGGTCGGGCCTTCCATGGAGTCGGGCAACCAGACGTGCAGCGGAAACTGGGCCGACTTGCCCATGGCGCCGATAAACAGGCAGATACATACCACGGTGACCAGCATCCAGTTGGTACCGGGGAACAGCAGCGCGCCCAGTTCTTCCTTCTTGCCGAATACTTCTGCGTAGTTCAAGGTACCGGCAAAAGCCACGATCAGGCCAATGCCCAGGATGAAGCCGAAGTCACCGACACGGTTGACCAGAAAGGCCTTCATGTTGGCGAAAATCGCAGTGGGCTTGTTGAACCAGAAACCGATCAACAGATACGACACCAGCCCCACGGCTTCCCAGCCGAAGAACAGTTGCAGCAGGT
>CANFIH010000154.1 GCA_947446855.1 Burkholderiales bacterium | reverse complement strand
CTCGTCATGCTCAGGAGAATGTTTGACCGGGCTTGAGTCCCGCAGCCGACGCCACCAACAGGGCTGGGAATTGGCCAATAGCATCGTTGTAAAGCTGTACACGGCGATTAAAGTCGGCCCGCGCCACCTGCACCAGCAAGGTCATCTGGTCCCAGTTAGCCTGTACAGCGGCAGCGACCTTTGGCGTGCTCAGATCATCCGGCACGGCACTCAACTTGGCCCAGTTGCCGCCCAGGTCTTGGTAGGCCTGGGCCAACTCCTCCACTGCGGCAGCGGCCAACGGCGTTGCCCGCGCCAAACGCAGCGCGTCGGCAAAGCGCTGGCCAGCAGCCATCAGTGCCACTCTCACCAAGTCAGGTGATATTCCCTCGGCCACAGGCTGAGAGAAATTGGCTTCAATCAGCGCCGGCAGACCCACCATGGCTTGTTCCAAGGAGGCAAATGCCGCGATCGCTAGCGTGCGCAAGCGCACCAGTCGGTTGTACGCCCCAATCGCCCAGAACAACAGCAATGCTGCCAGTGACCAAGCCATGAGCGTACTACTGGCAACCACATTGAATCCCTCATGCATCACCAAGTTTAAAACCCGATCCGTAGCCCATAGAAAAACGCCCCAAGCCCTTGTGAAATGGACCTGAGGCGCTATCCTTACTGTAGCAACCAGAAGGATCGACGCTTACTCGGCCACGGCACCTTCACTGGCCTGCGCCACGTCGGTCTCGCCAGCCAACTCAGCCGCCTCGGCCTCAGCAATGGCACGCCGCTCAGCATCGTCCATGTTTTCACGCACTTTGCGCGCTTCGTGGTAAGCGAGGCCCGTGCCAGCAGGGATCAGGCGCCCGACGATCACGTTTTCTTTCAGGCCGCGCAGCTCGTCTCGCTTGCCCATAATGGCCGCCTCTGTCAGGACGCGGGTGGTCTCCTGGAAGGACGCCGCACTGATGAAGCTGTCGGTGGACAAGGATGCCTTGGTGATACCCAGCAACAGGTTGGTAAAGGTCGCGGCAATCTTGCCGTCGGCGCGCAGTGCGTCGTTGGTATTGAGCATCTCCGAGCGCTCCACCTGCTCGCCATTGATGTAGCTGGAGTCACCCGCGTTTTCCACCACCACTCGGCGCAGCATCTGACGAACAATCACTTCGATGTGCTTGTCGTTGATCTTCACACCCTGCAAGCGGTACACGTCCTGCACTTCGTCGACGATGTAGCGCGCCAGCTCCTCTGAGCCAAGCAGACGCAAGATGTCCTGCGGGTCAGCTGGGCCGTCGACCACACTTTCGCCCTTGTTGACCACCTGGCCTTCGTGCACCAGGATGTTTTTCTCTTTGGGCACGAGTTCTTCCCAGACGGCGCCTTCAGGATCGGTGATCTGCAGGCGGATCTTGCCCTTGGTCTCCTTACCGAACGACACGGTACCAGTCATCTCTGCCAGCACACCCTTGTCTTTGGGTGATCGGGCTTCGAATAGCTCGGCCACGCGGGGCAAGCCCCCGGTGATGTCGCGCGTCTTCTGACCTTCGATCGGGATCCGAGCCAGCACTTCACCCGGGCCAACGTCTTGACCGTCACGCACTTGAACCAAAGCGCCCACTGGGAAACCAATGGTCACAGAGTGGTCCGTACCCGGGATCTTGACCTCATTGCCAGAGGCATCGATCAGCTTGACCTGAGGCCGGATCACTTTGGCCGAACCGCGGCGCTTAGGGTCGATCACCACCAAGGTGGACAGGCCGGTGACCTCGTCCACTTGACGGGCAACCGTCAAACCTTCTTCGACGTTTTCGAAATTGGTCTTGCCAGCAAATTCAGTAATGATTGGGCGGGTCAGTGGGTCCCAGTTGGCCAGAATGGCGCCGGCCTTGATCGTCTGATCGGCCTTCACGGTCAACACAGCGCCATAGGGCACTTTGTGGCGCTCGCGCTCCCGACCGTGCTCGTCATGGATCACGATTTCGCCAGAGCGGGAAATCACCACCAGCTCTTTTTTGCCGTTGGTCACATAGCGCATGGTCGGGTTGAACCCGATATTGCCGTTGGACTTGGCCTCTACGCTGGAGGCAATCGCGGCACGCGAAGCCGCACCGCCGATGTGGAAGGTACGCATGGTGAGCTGAGTGCCTGGCTCGCCAATAGACTGGGCCGCAATCACCCCCACTGCCTCGCCGCCATTGACCAAACCACCACGACCCAGATCCCGCCCGTAGCACTTGGCACAGATGCCAAATCGTGTTTCGCAGGTAAGCGCGGTGCGGACCTTGACTTCGTCAACGCCAGCCGCTTCGAGTTCTTCGATCAGGTCCTCGTCCAGCATGGTGCCTGCCACCGCCATGACCGCGCGGTTCTCGGGGTGCAAGATGTCATCAGCCGCCGTTCGGCCCAAGATCCGGTCGCGCAAGGATTCAATGACCTCGCCGCCCTCAACGATGGCACGCATCAGCGAGCCCTCATGGGTGCCGCAGTCCTGCTCGGTCACCACCAGGTCTTGGGTTACATCGACCAGCCGCCGGGTCAGGTAGCCAGAATTAGCGGTCTTCAGGGCCGTATCAGCCAAGCCCTTTCGCGCACCGTGGGTGGAGATGAAGTACTCCAAGACGTTCAAGCCTTCGCGGAAATTGGCAGTGATGGGCGTCTCGATGATCGAGCCATCCGGCTTGGCCATCAGACCACGCATACCGGCCACCTGGCGAATCTGCGCTGCAGAGCCCCGCGCGCCGGAGTCAGCCATCATGTAGATGGAGTTGAACGATTCCTGTGGCACCAAATTGCCATGACGGTCGGTGACCATCTCCTTGGACAGCTTGGCCATCATCACTTTGGACACTTCGTCACCCGACTTGCCCCAGATGTCCACCACCTTGTTGTAACGCTCACCAGCGGTGACCAGACCTGAGACGTACTGCTGCTCGATCTCTTTCACCTCTTTTTGGGCGCGAAGGATGATTTCCGGCTTTTCTGGCGGCACCAGCATGTCGTCAATGCAGATGGAAATACCAGCCTTGGTGGCCAGCCGGAAACCGGCTTGCAGCAGTTTGTCGGCAAACACCACGGTCTCCTTCAAACCGCACTTGCGGAATGAGACATTGATGAGCTTGGAAATTTCCTTTTTCTTGAGCGCTTTGTTGATGTTGGCGAAAGGCAGCCCCTTGGGCAGAATTTCCGACAGCAAGGCGCGGCCAGCCGTGGTTTCCCAGAGCTTGGTGGAGCCCTCGAACTCGCCGGTCTCCTTGTTCTTGCTGTACTCGGTTAGCCGAACATTGATGCGGGAGTTGAGTTCGACCTCACCGGCGTCGAAGGCGCGCTGCACTTCACCGGTATCAGAAAAAATCAGACCCTCGCCCTTGCCGTTGATGCGGTCGCGGGTGGTGTAGTAAAGGCCAAGCACGACGTCCTGCGACGGCACGATGGAAGGCTCTCCGTTGGACGGAAAGAGCACGTTATTGGAAGCCAGCATCAAGGTGCGGCATTCCATCTGTGCCTCGACCGACAGCGGCACGTGAACGGCCATCTGGTCACCGTCAAAGTCGGCATTGAAAGCCGCGCAAACCAAGGGGTGCAACTGGATTGCTTTGCCCTCGATCAGGATCGGCTCAAACGCTTGAATGCCCAAGCGGTGCAGGGTAGGCGCCCGGTTCAGCATGACCGGATGTTCTTTGATCACCTCTTCCAGAATGTCCCACACCACTGGCGTGCCGGATTCGACTTCTTTCTTGGCAGCCTTGATGGTGGTAGCAATGCCCATCGCCTCAATCCGAGCAAAAATGAAGGGCTTGAACAGCTCCAAGGCCATCAGCTTGGGCAAACCGCATTGATGCAGTTTGAGCGTGGGGCCCACCACAATCACCGATCGACCAGAGTAGTCGACGCGTTTACCCAGCAAGTTCTGGCGGAAACGCCCGCTCTTGCCCTTGATCATGTCAGCCAGCGACTTGAGCGCGCGCTTGTTCGCACCAGTCATGGCCTTGCCACGGCGGCCGTTATCCAACAGGGAGTCAACAGCTTCTTGCAACATCCGTTTTTCGTTGCGGGCGATGATCTCAGGTGCCTTCAACTCCAGCAAGCGACGCAGCCTGCTGTTACGGTTGATCACGCGGCGATACAGATCATTCAAATCGGAGGTGGCAAAGCGGCCACCATCCAGCGGCACCAGCGGACGCAGGTCGGGTGGCAGCACCGGCAGGACGTCCAGCACCATCCACTCGGGTTTGATGCCAGACTTTTTGAACGCTTCCAGCAGCTTGAGCCGCTTGGTGTTTTTCTTGATCTTGAGCTCGGAGCCGCTAGGGTCATTGCGCAGTTTCTCGATTGAGCCATCGATATCGATGCCCTGCAAAAGGTCCTTGATACCCTCGGCACCCATCTTGGCCTGGAACTCGTCGCCGTATTCCTTGAACTTGGCATCGAAATCATCTTCCGACATGATGCTGTATTTTTTCAGAGGCGTCATCCCGGGGTCTGTCACCACGTATGCTTCGAAGTACAGCACTCGCTCGATGTCGCGCAAGGTCATGTCCAGCACCAAGCCGAGACGGCTGGGCAGCGATTTCAGGAACCAGATGTGCGCGCAGGGAGCCGCCAGATCAATGTGGCCCATGCGCTCGCGCCGCACCTTGGTCTGGGTCACTTCGACACCGCACTTTTCGCAAATGACACCACGGTGCTTGAGCCGCTTGTACTTGCCACACAGGCACTCATAGTCCTTGATTGGGCCAAAGATCTTGGCGCAAAACAGACCATCGCGCTCGGGTTTGAAGGTGCGGTAGTTGATGGTCTCCGGCTTTTTAACTTCGCCAAACGACCAGGAACGGATCTTCTCGGGAGAAGCCATTCCGATCTTGATGGCATCGAAATGCTCGTCGGGGGTGAACTGCTTGAACAGGTCGAGTAATGATTTCATGACGCTATTTCCTTGTTAATCAGTTGAGTCCAGAGCTCAAGACCGTTCCAGCTCGATGTCGATACCGAGGGAGCGAATTTCCTTGACCAGCACATTGAACGACTCCGGCATCCCGGCTTCGATCGAGTGCTCACCCTTGACAATGCTTTCGTAGACCTTGGTCCGTCCTTGCACGTCATCTGATTTGACCGTCAGCATTTCTTGCAAGGTGTAACCGGCGCCATAGGCTTCGAGCGCCCAGACTTCCATCTCACCGAAACGCTGGCCACCAAACTGCGCCTTGCCGCCCAGCGGCTGCTGCGTCACCAAACTGTACGGCCCGGTGGAGCGGGCATGCATTTTGTCGTCGACCAAGTGGTGAAGCTTGAGCACGTGCATGTAGCCGATCGTGGTCGGGCGCTCAAATGCGTCGCCACTCCGGCCGTCGAACAAGTTGGCCTGAGTGCGCGCTGCCGTCAAACCTTTGGCCTTGACGATCTCGTCAGGATAGGCAAGTCTCAGCATGCCGCGGATTTCTTCTTCAGAGGCACCGTCAAACACTGGCGTGGCAAAGGTGGCGCCGGCGGTCAGGTTGCCCGCCATCTCCAGCACTTCGTCATCACTCAATTGCGTCACGTCTTCTTTGCGGCCAGAGCCGTTGTACAGCGACTCCAAGAATTTGCGCAACTCGACAATCTTGGCTTGCTCTTGCAGCATGTCGCCAATGCGCTGACCAATGCCCTTGGCAGCCCAACCCAGGTGGACTTCGAGCACCTGTCCGACGTTCATCCGCGAAGGAACGCCCAGCGGGTTGAGTACGATGTCGCAAGGTGTGCCGTCAGCCATGTAGGGCATGTCTTCGACCGGGACAATCTTTGACACCACGCCCTTGTTGCCGTGCCGTCCCGCCATCTTGTCACCTGGTTGCAGTCGACGCTTGACGGCAAGATAGACCTTGACCATCTTGAGCACGCCAGCGGGCAACTCGTCGCCCTGGGTGAGTTTCTTGCGCTTTTCCTCAAACGACAAGTCAAAGCTGTGGCGCGTTTGCTCCAGCGAGTTCTTGATGCTTTCCAGTTGGGTTGCCACCTCGTCTTCAGCCGGACGAATATCGAACCAATGGAATTTGTCCACCGAGCTGAGGTAGGCCTTGTCGATTTTGGTGCCCTTGGCCAGCTTTTGCGGGCCCCCATTGGCAGCCCGGCCAACCAGTAGCTTTTCAATACGGTCAAACGCGTCGGCTTCCACAATGCGCAGCTGATCGTTCAGGTCCAGGCGGAAACGCTTGAGTTCATCGTCGATGATCTGCTGGGCACGTCGGTCCCGCACGATGCCTTCGCGCGTGAAAACCTGCACGTCAATGACGGTGCCTTGCGAACCCTGGTCAACGCGTAGCGAGGTGTCTTTCACATCGCTGGCTTTCTCACCAAAAATGGCTCGCAAAAGCTTCTCTTCTGGCGTCAGGGTGGTTTCACCCTTGGGCGTGACCTTGCCAACCAGCGTATCGCCGGGCTGCACTTCAGCACCAACATAAATGATGCCGGATTCGTCCAAACGATTGAGCTGCTGTTCGCTCAGGTTAGGGATGTCCCGCGTGATCTCTTCAGAACCGAGCTTGGTGTCACGCGCCATCACCACCAGTTCCTCGATGTGGATGGAGGTGTAACGGTCTTCTGCGACGACGCGCTCACTAATGAGGATCGAGTCTTCGAAGTTGTAACCATTCCAGGGCATGAACGCCACCAGCATGTTCTGGCCCAGTGCCAACTCACCCAGATCGGTTGAGGCACCGTCAGCGATGACGTCACCCTTGGCCAGCCGGTCGCCTTTTTTGACAATCGGTCGCTGGTGAATGTTGGTGTTCTGGTTGGATCGCTGGTATTTGATGAGGTTGTAGATGTCAACACCCACTTCGCCCGCCTGTGCTTCAGCGTCATTGACTCGAATCACAACCCGGGTAGCGTCGACATAGTCCACCAAACCACCACGGGTGGCTGTCACCACCGTGCCGGAGTCGACTGCAGAAACGCGCTCGATGCCGGTGCCGACAAAGGCTTTTTCGGGCCGCAGAATTGGCACAGCCTGTCGCTGCATGTTGGCACCCATCAACGCGCGGTTGGCGTCGTCGTGCTCCAGGAATGGCACCAGAGAGGCCGCCACCGACACGATCTGGGCCGGCGACACGTCCATGTACTGAACGCGCTCTGCGCCGACCAGGATCGACTCGCCGGCTTCTCGCGCGGAGATCAATTCGCCGGTGAGCTTGCCCGTCTTGTCCAGTGCGGCATTGGCCTGGGCGATCACATATTTGCCTTCTTCGATCGCAGACAGGTAATCGATGTCCATCGTAACCATGCTGTCGACCACCCGGCGGTAGGGCGTTTCGATAAAGCCGTACTCATTGAGTCGCGCGTATAGCGCCAAAGAGTTGATCAGGCCGAGGTTAGGGCCTTCTGGTGTTTCAATGGGGCAGACACGGCCGTAATGGGTGACGTGCACGTCACGCACTTCAAAGCCAGCACGTTCACGCGTCAAACCGCCCGGGCCAAGTGCTGAGACACGGCGCTTGTGCGTGATCTCGGACAAGGGGTTTGTCTGGTCCATGAACTGCGACAGTTGCGAAGCACCGAAGAACTCTTTCAAGGCCGCAGAAATCGGCTTGCTGTTGATCAAGTCATGGGGCATGAGTGGCTCTTGCTCAGCTTGGCCAAGCCGCTCCTTCACGGCCTTTTCAATGCGGGCCAGCCCGGTTCGGTACTGGTTCTCAGCCAACTCGCCCACGCAACGCACGCGGCGGTTACCGAGGTGGTCGATGTCATCGACGTCGCCCCGGCCATTGCGGAGGTCAACCAGGATCTTCACAACCGCCAGGATATCTTCATTGGTCAGCACCATGGGACCGGTAGACTCGGCCCGCCCCATCTTGGCGTTGAACTTCATGCGACCGACACGGGACAGGTCGTAGGTGTCAGGGTTGTAGAACAAACGCTGGAAAAGCGCCTGTACCGCGTCTTCGGTAGGCGGCTCGCCAGGGCGCATCATGCGGTAAATGGCAACCCGGGCGGCAAACTCATCGACTGTTTCATCGCTGCGTAGGGTTTGCGAAATGTAAGCACCCTGATCCAGCTCGTTCGTGTAAATGCAAGGCAAGTCTTGCACCCCGGCTGCTCGCAGTTTTTTCAACAAAGCCTCGGTCAGTTCCTCATTGGCCTTGGCGATGATTTCACCGGTGTCGGCCTCGACGATGTTTCGGGCCACGACCCGCGCTACCAGAAAGTCTTCCGGTACGCTGATGTGTGTGGTCCCTGATTGCTCCAGTTCACGCGTATGACGGGCCGTGACCCGTTTGTCCTTGGCCACCACCACCTTACCGGTCTTGTCGGTGATGTCAAAGCGGGCCACCTCGCCACGCAGGCGCTCGGCCACAAACTCCATCTGGGCGCCACTGTCCATCAGCCGGAAGTTGTCGTTGACAAAGAAATTGGCCAATATCGACTCGTGATTAAGGCCAATGGCCTTCAGCAGGATGGTCACTGGCATCTTGCGCCTACGGTCTACCCGGAAATACAGGATGTCTTTGGGGTCGAATTCAAAATCCAGCCAAGAGCCGCGGTAGGGGATGATGCGCGCCGAGAACAGCAATTTGCCCGAGCTGTGGGTCTTGCCCTTGTCATGCTCGAAGAAAACACCAGGCGAGCGGTGTAACTGAGACACGATCACGCGTTCGGTGCCATTGATGATGAAGGAGCCCTTGCCCGTCATAAGGGGCACTTCGCCCATGTAGACTTCTTGCTCTTTGACCTCTTTAACCACTTTGTTCTGGGTAGTGGACGACTCGCGGTCGTAAATGATCAGTTGCACCTTGGCCCGTACTGCTGAGGCATAAGTTAGACCACGGGTCTGGCATTCGCGAACGTCGAAGGCCGGCTTTGCAAGGTTGTAATCCAGGTACTTCATTTCCACAAAACCATTGTGGGAAACGATAGGGAATGCTGCCTGGAAGGCCGCTTGAAGCCCCTCCAGGGTCCTCTTTTTAGGCGCTACATCAGCTTGTAGAAACGCGGTGTAGGCGTCTTTCTGCATCTGCAGCAGGTAGGGGATTTCCAGCACGCTGTCGCGACTGCCAAAATTTTTGCGAATGCGCTTGCGTTCGGTGTATGTGTAAGCCATGAGATCTCCGGGCAAAGACTAATGAATCCTGGGGGTCCTAGGCGACTGTCGCGTTGGGAACCGGCGGGAAGTGTTTGAAGCCAGCCTTCAAACCACCACCCGCTTCTCAACAAATCTTGGTGATTGGCCACTACCAATCATTGGCGGACGGTCGCACATTGCATGCAACCCGAACCAAGGCATCTTCTGCAGTCGGGGTCAGAAGACACTGACAAGCAGGCTGGCAGCTCTGCTTGTCAGTGCGCTCTGCGAACCATCCAGGGTCGGCCACCTGGTCAGGCGGCGTTCCTGGACGGGAGCTTCAATTACTTGAGCTCAGCCTTGGCGCCAGCATCCACCAGCTTTTTCAGCGCGGCGTCAGCGTCAGCTTTGGAGATCGCTTCTTTCACGTTTTTGGGTGCACCGTCAACCAGGTCCTTGGCTTCCTTGAGGCCCAGGCCGGTGATTTCGCGCACGGCCTTGATGACCGACACCTTGTTGGCGCCGACTTCCGTCAGCATCAGGTTGAACTCGGTCTTCTCTTCCACGACAGCTGCCACGGCACCACCACCGGCAGCCGGGGCGGACATGGCAGCGGCGCTCACGCCGAATTTCTCTTCGATGG
>CANFIH010000153.1 GCA_947446855.1 Burkholderiales bacterium | reverse complement strand
CGACATCATGACGCGCCACACCGTGGACTGCCTGGCCGAGGTGGAGTTTGAAGTCAAAGGCGTCATGTACCGCGCCTTCTGGAGCCAGCGCCGCGCCCGCGACAAGGTGGACGGCGCGCTACAGGCGCCCAAGGTGGAACTGGCCCGCGTGGACCCGGCCACCGGCTTGGGCAGCATCGTCAGCAGCCAAAGCAGCGACAAGCTCAAACGCATTGCCGAGATCACCGGCCTGGACTTTCCGCGCTTCACCAAATCCATGCTGCTGGCCCAGGGCGGCTTTGCGGCGTTTCTGAACGCCAGCGCCAACGACCGCGCTGAGTTGCTGGAAGAGCTGACCGGCACCGAGATCTACGGCGACATCTCGCGCCGCGTGTTTGAGCAGGCGCGCGAGGCCAAACAGCAACTCGACCAGCTCAAAGCCCGCGCCGAGGGCGTGGAGCTGTTGACCCCGGAAGTGCGCGATGCCATGCAGGCCGATGTGGCTCGCTGGGGTGAGGAACTGGCCGCTGTGCAAACGGCTTACCAATCCAAGCAGACGCAACGCCAGTGGCAACGGGATGTGGCGCAAAGCGATCAAGTGATTCTCGATACCCAGGCTGCATGCACCGAGGCTGATGCCGCGTTGCGTACCGCCGCACCCGACCTGCGCCGCCTGGCCGACAGCGAGCCTGCGCAAGCCCTCAAGCCCCTGCACCAGAGCTGGCAGCAGGCGCAGGCCGCGTGCCAAGACAGCGAAGCCGCGTTGGCAAAACTGCAGCAGGACCGGCAGCGCGAGACCCGCTCGCACTACCAGCAACACCACCAGGCCCATGCCCTGGCCAGCCGGATCGCAGAAGCCGCGCGGAGCCAACTGGCGCGCACACAAGGCGAACACCAACTGCACGCCGACTTCTGCGCCGCGCACCCGCAGCACGCCGCGTTAGGTGAGCGCCTGGGCACCTGGCGCCAGCAGTTTGCGCAACGGCAGAAGCTGCAACAAAGCCTTGCCAATCAGCAATTGGACTTGCAGGGGCTGCAAGAGGAGCAAGCCGCACGCGGCCAACAGCGCATGGAAAAGAATGCGCTGGTCGATACGGCAACGCAGGCCAAGGCCACAGCCGAGGCTGCGCTGCAGCTTGCACAAGCTGCGCAAGACCAACGCCTGGCAGGACAGACGCCCGCTGCCTTGCGCCTGCAATGGCAGGCCGAGCAGGGCCACGTCCACCGTTGGCAACAACTCGAAACCCAGGCCCAACAGCGCCGCGAACTCGCCAGCCAGCACACGTCGCTGGTCGCAGAGCTACAGCAAGGCGAGGCCGCCATCGCGGAACAGGATGCCACCGTGCTGGCGCTGCGCGCGCAGCACAAGGCCCTGAAGGAGCAGGTGGCCGACAAGCAAAAGCTGCTCGACCAGGAACGCCGCATCCAAAGCCTGGGCGCGCACCGCCTGGCCCTGCAGCCGGGTGAGGCCTGCCCCCTGTGTGGCGCGCTGGAGCATCCTGCTGTAGAGGCCTACCAGGCACTGGACGTTTCCGCCACTGCCGCCGCCTTGCAGCACAAGCAGGGCGAGTTGGACCAGTTGGTGATCCAAGGCCAAACCGCCGCTGCGGCCTTGGCAGCCAGCAAAGCCAAGCAGGCGGAGCGGCTCAAGGCGCAAGGCAAAGTTGCCCGGCAGATCGACCAGTGGCAAGCAGGCTGGGACGCGGCCATCGCCGAGATCAGCCTGCTGAGCCAGATCAGCCAGATCACCCGGAGCCCGTTGAGTCCGATCCCCCAGGTGGTCGCCGCGCCAGCACTGACGGCTGACGATTGGCAAAACGCCGAAGCCTTGGCCGCCGGTCAACAGGCGGCAGATCAGGCACTCGCGCAACGCGCCAGCGATCTGCAAGCCGCAGACGCAGGTGAGCAGGCGATTCAATTAGCCCAGGCTACTGTCAACCAAAGCACCCACGCATTGCAGGCGGCACTTAGCCAGCTGGCGCTGCTGGACCAGGCTGCGCAAGACACGCTGGCGCGTCAGGTGGCGTTGGTGCAAACCGGCAAAACCCATCAGCAAGACCTCGATGCCCTGGAAGCGAACCTGCAAGCCACCCTGCAGGAAGCGGGCTACACCGTGCCAGACCAGCCCACGCCGTGGTTGCAAGAGCGGGACACCGAATGGCAACACTGGCAGCAAACCCAGAGCCAACTCCAGGCCCTGGCCCAAGCTCTCACGCGCCAGCAGGCCGAAAGCGATGCAGCGCAAACACTAGCCCAGTTGTGGGCGCGGCGCTGGGACGCGTTGCAGGCCCGAGCGAACGAAGTAGCCGTTGCGCTGCCCGCGCAACGGGAGCTTGCGGATTCGTCGCTCGACGGTTCGCCACAAGAACGACTGCACGCTCTCGGGGAGCCTGACGAAGCCTCCGCGCGGCTCACGGATGCAGCGCTACCGGCAGCACTCACCGCCTGCATCGACGCCATTACCCGCCTGAGCCAAACCATCGCCTCCCTGAACGGGCAGCAGGAGCAAGTAGAGGCCGCCCTCGCCCAGCACCGCAGCACCTTGCGGGACGCCGAAGCCGCATGGCAAACCGCCCTGCACACCAGCCCCTTCCCCGACGCCGCTGCGTTTGCAGAAGCCCTGTTGCCCGAAGCAGAACGCCAGCGCTTGACGC
Source organism: Burkholderiales bacterium (assembly GCA_947446855.1). Classification (GTDB taxonomy): domain Bacteria; phylum Pseudomonadota; class Gammaproteobacteria; order Burkholderiales; family Burkholderiaceae_C; genus Allorhodoferax. The sequence goes on along the minus strand of CANFIH010000153.1, from coordinate 7,118 downwards.
AGTTGAAAGAAGAACTGCACGCCGCGCAACAACGCGCCAGCGCCCTGATGCAGGCCGCACGCGACAAACACGCGCAGCTGCAAGCCCAAGCGCTCACGCCTCTGTCGCCCGAAGCAATCGACGTGCAACTGGCGGAGCTGGAAGAACAGAGCAGCACACTCAACCAGCAAGTCGGTGCCCAGCGCGCCCTGCTCTCCAGCGACGCCAACAACCGCGACAACCAGCAAGCGCTGTTTGCGCAGATCAGCACCCAAACCGCAGAGGCCGATATCTGGCAGCGGCTCGACGGCCTGATCGGCTCGGCCAAGGGTGACAAGTTCCGCAAGTTTGCCCAGGGCCTCACGCTCGACCATTTGCTGCACTTGACCAACCGCCATCTGGCGAGCCTGCATGGCCGCTACCTGCTGCGCCGCAAAGTCAGCGGCGAACTCGAACTCGACATCGTGGACGCCTGGCAGGGCGACGCCACGCGCGACACCCGCACCCTGTCCGGCGGCGAAGGCTTTCTGGTCAGCCTGGCCCTGGCCTTGGCGCTGTCGGACCTGGTGAGCAACAAAACGTCGATCGACTCGCTGTTCCTCGACGAAGGCTTTGGCTCACTGGACGGCGACACCCTGGAGATCGCGCTCACCGCGCTGGACTCGCTCAACGCCGGCGGCAAGATGATTGGCATCATCAGCCACGTCGAAGCGCTCAAGGAACGCATTCCCGCGCAGGTCCGGGTCGAGAAGGGCGGTGGCATTGGGCATTCGCGCTTGGTGGTGTAGTCAAGGCACCTGCAATGCGACAGGAATTCAATTTGCATTGAATTTTTAACTCCAAAAGTTATAATTTCAATGATGATAAGCCGCCAATTCGAATCGACCGTGCGCCAGAAACTGCAGCAAGTCCCTGCCGTGGTGTTGCTGGGGCCGCGCCAAGTGGGAAAAACCACACTCGCCCGCACCCTTGCCAAAGACTGGCCCGGTGGCGCGGTGTACCTGGACCTGGAGCGCCCCGCCGACCGCCTGCGCCTAGAAGATGCGGACACCTATCTGCGCGCCCAGCAGGGCAAGCTGGTCATTCTGGACGAAATTCACCGCGCGCCCGGCGTGTTTGAAATCTTGCGCGGCATCATCGACGACAACCGGCAGGCGGGTATTCGCACTGGGCAGTTTTTGCTGCTGGGATCTGCGGCGTTGGACTTGATGCGCCAATCCAGCGAAACCCTGGCAGGGCGTGTGGCTTACCTGGACATTTCCCCGCTCAACGTGATGGAGGCCGCAGCCGCTGGCATAGCCGACAACACCCTCTGGCTGCGTGGCGGTTTCCCCGACAGTCTGCTGGCACCCGACGACACCCAAAGCATGGACTGGCGGCGCGACTTTATCCGCAGCTACCTGGAGCGCGACGTACCCATGTTTGCGCCCCGCCTGCCGGCCGAGACCATTGGCCGCCTGTGGACCATGCTGGCGCACAACCAGGGCAGCGTGCTCAACCAGGCGCGTATTGCCAGCGCCTTGGGCGTGGCTAGCCCCACCATAGACCGTTACATCGACCTGCTGGTAGACCTGCAACTGGTGCGCCGCCTGCGCCCATGGGGAGGCAATCTGGGCAAACGGCTGGTCAAGTCACCCAAGGTGTATGTGCGCGACAGCGGCCTGCTGCACGGACTGCTGGCGCTGGAGACCCTGAATGATTTGCTGGGCCACCCCGTGTGCGGCCTGAGCTTTGAAGCCCATTGCATCGAAAACCTGATTCAGGCCGCAGGCAGCCGCCGCGCGCCCTACTTTTACCGCACCCAAGTGGGCGCAGAAATTGACTTGGTGCTGGAACTGGGCGGCAAGCCCGAGATAGCCATCGAAGTCAAACGCTCCATGGCGCCCAGCCCGGAAAAGGGCTTCTACCTGGCCTGCGACGACCTGGAGATAACCCAGCGCTACGTGGTCTACCCAGGCGCCGAGCGCATCCCCCTTCGCCATGGGGCGCAGGCCATTGGCTTGCAGGAGTTGACTCAGGCCTTGAGCGCTGTCTGACCCCAGCCTGCCGCGTTCACTGGGATGATCTGCTGACCCTGCTTGCCGACCGTTGACAGCAGAGTTTGGCAAAGGTTTTGGGCGAAGCAATATCGCCTATTGCCGCAGCTTCTACGAGATCGAAGCCACCAGCCAGAACTTGACACTGCGTGAACTGCGTTGCCAGTTTCAAAGCGGCCTGCATCAGCCTTGCCCAAAGACCTCTTCAGCTGAATAGGTCCGGCTGTGCCCCGCGCCTACGCTGCGTGAGCGGTCACTGGTATCCAAAGCCTAGCAACTACACCTTGGGCGGGCGGTGCAAGGCGCATAGCTTGTTGCCGTCCGGGTCGCGCAGGTAGGCCAGGTAGAGCTTGCCCGTCGAGCCATCGCGCCAGCCGGGCGGGTCTTCGCAGGTGGTGCCCCCAAAGGCCACGCCAGCGGCGTGAAACGCATCTGCCTGCTCGGGCGAATCCATGGTGAAGCCGATGGTGCTGCCGTTGCCGTGCGTGGCCGGCTCGCCGTTGAGGGGCTGGGTAATGCCGAAAGAACCGGTGGGCGTGCGGTAGAAGTAGCGGCCCACAAGCCCAGTGTGCACATTCACACCGGGCTTGATGCCCAGGGTACCCAGCAGGGCGTCGTAAAACTTGCGGGATGCTTCGAGGTCGTTAACACCGACGATGACGTGGCTGAACATAAGGTCTCCTTTTAATTGATGCCACAAATACACCGCCCTCACACGGTCGGGCTGTTTCAATATCGTTGATGCCTGTGGTGGGCATAATGTACCGGGGTTGGAAACACAAAAAAGGGAACAAAAATTCGTTCCGAAAAAAGCAAATCTAAGTGATTCCAAAGGAGCAGCAATGGCATCGTTCACTGAGCGGGTACTCATCCTCTGCAAGACCTACCCGTCCCCAAGCGCCAAATACGCGGAAACCTCTTGCGTGGCGGGCATGACTGAAGACGGCAAGTTGATTCGGCTCTATCCGGTTCCGTTCCGGCTGGTGTCTGACGACCAGCAATTTAAAAAATGGCAGTGGATTACGGCGCGTTTTGAAAAGGCGCGTGACGACCACCGGCCGGAAAGCCACCGTGTTTTTGTTGACACCATCGTGTGTGACTCAGACGCATTGCCCGCAGGCAAGCATGGCTGGCCGCACCGTGCAGAGTTGCTGGCAAAGCTCCCCGTGTACTCAGACTTTGCAGAAATCGAAAGGCTCCGGGCAGGTGGCGGTGCCACACTGGCCTTGCTGCGGCCCGCCAGAATCATTGGGCTCGACATCACAAAGACCGATAGTCCCAACTGGACCGATAAAGAGAAAGAAAAATTGCTGAGCCTGCAGCAACAGACCGAGTTGTTTGACGAGGTGGAAGAAGGCAAGCAAATCAGGTTGCTGGAAAAGCTGCCGTTTGACTTTCATTACTGCTACGAGTGCGATGTTGCTGGGCAGACTTTTGCCTATCGGCACAAGCTGGTGGACTGGGAAATTGGCGCGCTGTATAGAAACGTCCGGCGCATCCATGGCGACAACTGGGAGGCCGCATTTCGCGCCAAACTAGAGCAGGATTTGCCGTCAAAAGACCTGATGTTTTTGCTGGGGACGATTCACCGCTTTCCCCACCAGTGGCTGTTGATCAGCCTGATCTACCCACCTAAGCCACCTGTTGATAACCCAAATCAGGCAGGGCTGTTTTAGCGGTCAAGTGCGTAATCGTAGGCCCGCCCAACTGGCGGGCCGCGCGGGCCACATACGTGCGGTGGCAGGTGGAAAAGTCCGCCTCAAAACACACCAGACAGGCCGGGGTGGCATGGGCGATCTTGACCAGCTCGCGCAAAGATGCATCTTGCGTCTGGATGTACTTCAGAAAATCGCGGGTGTAGGTTTGCCAGTTGCCATCCGCCTTGTATTGGTTGCGGATGGGCTTGGGGCAACCCAGGGCCGGCGCGTGCAGATAGGCAATGTTATGCGTTGCCAAAGCCGCGCAGAAAGCCGTTTTTGAAAAGCCCTTCTTGCGCGAAAGGGGCAGTTCACGGACGTCCACGACGGTCTTCACCTGAGCGGTTTGCAGGCGGGCGATGAAGGCCTCAATGGTCAGGCCTTCGTAGCCTAGGGTGAAAATCGGGGATTGCATGCGCCGATGTTACCAAGCCCGGGCAGTACACGGATTCCATGCGCAGTTCGATTGGGAGGTGCGCATTGCGGCTCCTACTTCTGAACCACCGTCGCGCGGCCTTCGTACGCTGCGTTAATGAAAGGCTTCGCCGCTTCCAGGTCCGCCATGGTGTTGAGCGTCACTTCCAAATTGCCTGTACCCCAATGCCCTATGTGGGTCACATCTCGGGTCTTGGGTAGTACCGTCAGCGCAGAGGCGGGGTCCACATGCAGGTACAGCAGCAGGCAATTCTTTTTGTTTAGTACGACGGTGGCAAAGTTCTTCAGACGCTTGAAAGCCGCGTACACGCGCAGCTCTTTGCGCTGGACATCATCCCCCAGCGAAAGCGTGTAATCCTCCAGCGAAGTCAGCAACTGCTGCATCGGTTCGGACAAACCCGGCAGCAGTTCCGCATAGGATTTGTCGGGGCCAGGTGTTTTGCCGATGGTGACGTCTGAAGCAGAAGTCGCCAAGGAGTCAGACTTTCCAGTTGTCGCCTTGGCCTGCTTGGTGGCGACCGCCTTGGCACCGCTATCGCCCCCCGCGTTGGCAGACTCCAGCAGCAACAAGTCGTCACCAAACCGGCGGTAGCGAATCAGCTCAATGTTGCGGCCAATCTGCTGCACTGCGTGGCCGTCGTACTTGGTGAAATCCGCCGCAATGCACACCACGCGCGGCGCGCTCCAGTCAATGGCGTCAGCCGCCGCCGCACCCAGTTTGTCCAGCACCAACAGCTTGAACTCGCCCTTGTGATCCATCAGCCAGTCCAGGTAAAACAAGCCCTGGTTGATGACGTTCTCACCCACCGAGCGCTTGTATTCCAGCACCACCGGGCAGTTGTTTTCGTCCAGCCCCAGCGAGTCGATGCGCCCGCCGTGCGTCTTGCCGGTGGAGTGCTCACTTGCCAAAAACTGGATGCTGAGCAGCGGCATCAGGTTGGCCTCGATCAGTGTTTGCAGTGGCTTCTCCAAGTCAGAAGCGCTGCCTTGTAGTTCGGTGGCCTGGCCGTTGCTCAAGCGGAAGAGTTTGATGTCGCTCATGGATTAACAGTCTTTTGCGCAACTTGCCTGATGGTTATGCATGCTTTGTGCAACAAGAACGGGCCATTGCAGCCCATCCTCGCTCTTACGCAGTGAGGTGCTTGCCAGCAATCCCCGCCAGCTCAAACATCGTCACTTGCGGCTTGCCGAACACTGCAAGCAGTTTGGCGTCGGCGTTGATGCTGCGCTTGTCCTTGGCGTCCTGCAGGCCGTGTTCTTTGATGTAGTCCCACAGCTTCTTGATGACCTGGGTGCGGGCCACCGGTTCGCTGCCGATAACGGCGGCGAGTTCGGCGCTGGGGTTCATGCCGGAGGCGGCTGTGGTCTTGCGCGGTGCCTTGGGCTTTGCGACTTTGGCAGCAGCGGATTTGACCGCCGCAGTCTTCTTGGCCGGGGCCTTCTTCGCTGCCGCACCCGTGGTCTTTCCAGCAGCTGCAGGGCGCGGTGCCGCCGTCTTGCGCGGCGGGAATTTGCTGGGGGCAAATTCAAAGTTCACCTTGCCGGCCTCTGCGTCCCAGGCCAGCATGGCCTTGAAGGCGCGGCGGGTGCGCATGGAGACAAACTTGTCCAGCAGATCGGTCTTGCCGGTGGCCAAGAGTTTTTGCATTTGCGCGCGTTCAATCGGCTGCTGCAGGATGACCTGGCCGGTTTTGAAGTCGCAGCTGGGCGTGGGGTGCGCATGGGTGGGCACCGAGCGGTCGCAGACGTAGTTTTTGCCGTGCTCGAACACCGAGCCGCCGTGGGCGTCGCCGGCACCGGCGCCGCACTTGGGGCATGGGCCCAGGGTCTCTTGCGCGGAGAAGTCGATCAGCTCGCCGCTTTCCTCGCCGGCCTTGTCGTCGCCAAAGTCAAACTCCAGCTTGTAGTTCTTGGTCTCGTCGTCGAACTTGATGACCATCTCGGCAGTAAACGGCCAGCCGGCCTTGGAGCGGAAGCCGTCCAAGGGACCAATGTGTTTGTCGCGCAGGAATTGTTCCACTTCGGCCGGCTCAAAGGTTCGGCCGGCGGGGGACTTGCCGAACGAGAAGCCGCAGCCGTCTTCATTACCGGTCTTGCCCATGCAGGTGTAGCGGCGGTAGTTTTCGCGGACGATGCCGCCGCAGTTGGGGCAGGGTGCGGCCAGCGTGGCGTAGTCGCCGGGGATGGTGTCGCGGTCGTATTCCTTGGCCTTCTTGACCATGCGCTCGGTCATGGCGGCAATTTCGGCCATGAAGGTTTCGCGCTTGAGCTTGCCCTGCTCCATTTGTGCCAGCTTGTATTCCCACTCGCCGGTGAGTTCGGCCTTGGAGAGTTCCTCTACGCCCAGGCCACGCAACAGCGTCATCAGCTGGAAGGCCTTGGCCGTGGGGATGAGTTCGCGGCCTTCGCGCAGGATGTATTTCTCTGCCACCAGGCCTTCAATGATGGAGGAGCGGGTGGCTGGTGTGCCCAAGCCCTTTTCCTGCATGGCTTCGCGCAGCTCGTCGTCTTCCACCGTCTTGCCCGCGCCTTCCATGGCGCCCAGCAAGGTGGCTTCCGAGTAGCGCGCTGGAGGCTTGGTCTTCAGCCCCTTGGGCTCGACCGGGTTGCCGTGCACCTTTTCGTTCGGCTGCACGGGCACCAGGTTCTGGCCCTTGTCGCCATCCTTGGCGTCGGCCACTTCTTCGGCGGCTTCCTTGCCGTAGATGGCCAGCCAGCCTGGCTTGACCAGCACCTTGCCTTCGGTCTTGAAGTTGTGGCTGACGGCGGGGGTGGCCACGGTCGTGATGCGCGTGGTGACCTGGTATTCGGCGCTGGGGAAGAACACCGCCATAAAGCGTTTCACCACCAGGTCGTAAATCTTCTGCTCGGCTTCACTCAGGCCGCTGGGTGCCTGCAAGGTCGGGATGATGGCAAAGTGGTCGCTGACCTTGGCGTTGTCGAACACGCGCTTGGTGGGCTTGATGTAGTT
>CANFIH010000152.1 GCA_947446855.1 Burkholderiales bacterium | reverse complement strand
CTCTTCAAGCTCGGCGTTGATGAAAATCCGAAAAGCCTGAAATGTGCGCGTTGCAGGGTCCTTGCCCGGCTCGCGGGTTTTGACCTGCTCAGCCACGAGCTGGGCCAGTTCGGTGGTGGTTGCAAGAGGGCCCCGTTCCTGTCGGCGAGCAACAATCGCCTTTGCAATTGGCCCAGCAAACCGTTCTTCACCATATTCACGTATCACCTCCGTGATTTGATTGAGTTCTGCTGTTGCCAGCCATTGGGACACACTCTCGCCGCGCGTGGTATCCATGCGCATATCGAGCGGCCCCTCGTTTCGAAAACTGAATCCCCGCGCCGGGTTGTCGATCTGGGGTGAGCTCACACCCAGATCCATCAACAGGCCGGCCACGCTGCCTGCCGGCAGGTCGCCCAAGTTGGCAAAGCCCTGGTGGCGGATGGAAAAACGCGTGTCTTCAATGGACGCCGACTCGGCCACGGCCTGCGGATCCTTGTCAAAGGCAATCAGGCGCCCTTGCTGCGACAGCTGCGACAGGATCAGGCGCGAATGGCCACCGCGGCCGAAGGTGGCATCGACATACGTGCCGTCAGCCGCATCGGGGTAGGTGGCATCACCATCTTTGAACAAAGCGTCTACCGCTTCGTTCAACAAGACGGTGGCATGGCTCCATGTTGTTTCCACTGGCCGCCTTAGAACGAAAAGTCCTTGAAGACATCGGGCATGTCGCCCTGCATGGCCTTGGCCTCTTCAGCGTCGTACAAGGCTTTGTCCCAGAGTTCAAAGTGGTTGCCCATGCCCAGCAACATGGTGTCGCGGCTGATGCCGGCGGCAGCACGCAGCTCGGGAGAAATCAGCACGCGGCCGGTGCCGTCCATCTCCACGTCCATGGCGTTGCCCAGAAAGATGCGCTTCCACCACTGGGCCGACATGGGCAAATTGGCAATGCGTTCGCGGAATTTTTCCCACTCGGGACGGGGAAACACCATCAGGCAGCCGTGCGGATGCTTGGTAATGGTCAGTTGGCCGCTCGCGGTGGCACTCAGGACGTCACGGTGCCGGGTCGGCACAGAGAGCCGTCCTTTTGCATCCAGACTGAGAGACGAAGCACCTTGAAACACGACAACACGCCCTTTTTTCGATACCGGTGGGAGAGTGGCTTATTAAGGGCATTAATTACCACTTAATTCCACTTTTTTGCACTGTATCAGCAAAAGACCGCCTTGCAAGCTGGCTTGCAACAAAAATTCCAATGAAATCAAGGACTTAGCGTCGAAACTGCAGGTCGCAGCAGGCTAAAAACCCTTGTAAATGAAGCACTTAGCAGAGGGTCTGAAAGTGATGCTTGAAGCCGTAGTCAAAACCGGTAAACCCTGGGTTTGAGAGGTCAACGCCTCAAAGAATTCGGAAATGCAGCGCACCGGGATGCGCAACCCTTTGTGATGCGGCACACCAAACCAGGCCGAGGCCCCGGCGCTTTATTGTCCAGAAGTTGTGGGCCGCCGACACGCATTTATCGAAAACCGCCCAGCCACACCCCCTGTGGCGGGCTGTGTGGGCAACCATGCCGCCCCTCTGGAGCGGCCTCCTGGAGCCTCGCCCTTCAGGGCCTCTGAGCGCCTCTCAATAACGCCGCAGTCGCACGGACTCTGCGGGCTCGTTTAATCCGAAGTTGGAGACCTCCTCCACCTCATCGCCGAATTTTGCTGCGACGTAGGCACGCATAAACCATTTGAGAGGACTATCAACCACGATGGGCATGTGTTGCCATTGAAAGCCAAACCACTCAACCATGATGGGCTCAATGCAACTCCATTCGCTCACCAGAATGACAACCGCCTTGGACCAGTCGTTCGCAGGGTCGTAGGTCTGCGGATGCCATCCGCCACTCTTTTGGTCAAACGGTCCGCCGGGGGCTATGTCGCTCGCGCTCAATTTGAGGCCTGCAGACTTGGCAACCCAGTAGTTGAGATGGAGCCCATCAAGTTCTTTCACAATCATTTTTCACTCCTCAGTAGACAAATCCGTAGCTGTGCCTGGCTCAGTCCAAGGCATGACCGCTGCCCAAGGTTTTGCATGGATCGTGCCAAGCCCGTGCGGGCGCTTCGGCATTCGCAAGTGCTTGATTTACCTCAGCACCGGCGCAATCTGCGGCTGTCTTGCAGTAGCCAAGCCCCACAAAATGGGGAAATTCCACCCCCACTTTTGGGCCCCGGCGAGCGTTCGACGCGCCGGGGGCAGCTGCAATCAATCCCCGGATCTGACCCTGATTTTCCACTTGGCCAACAGGTATTCCTGCGCCAACACCAGACCCTGTTTTGCCGCAGCCGTAAGCCACTGCTGTGCACCGTCTTCGTCCTGCGCAACACCGATGCCTTCGGCCAAACTGACGCCCGCGTGGTATTGCGCCCTTGCATCTCCCAACTCGGCACCTTTGAAAATCCACTGTGTGGCTTCGGCATCGTCCTGGGGTACGCCACGCCCTTCGCGGTACATCAGGCCAATGTGGGCGTTGGCTTCAGGGTTGCCTTCCTCTGCGGCCTTGCGCAGCCACCATGCGGCCTCGGTATCATCCTGCGGCAGGCCCCTGCCCTCCCGCAGCAGCAGGCCCAGATTGAGTTCGGCAACAAGGTTGTCGTGGTAGGCGGCCCGGCCTATCCACAGTGCAGCCACTTCATCACTTTTCTCCACGCCGCGGCCATCCAGATACATCACACCGAGTTTGACCTGGGCTGCGGCGTCTTCCTGTTCGGCGGCCAACCGGAACCAATGGGCGGCTTCCTTTGCGCTGGCAGCAACCCCCTGGCCGGCCAGACACATGTCGCCCAGTGCACTTTGCGCTGCCACATGGCCGCGCTCGGCGGCAGTGCGGAACAGGCGATACGCGGCCGGATAATCTTGGCGCTCGAACGCTTGCTGGCCGGCCTCGTAGGGCACATTGCCGGCGTTCTCGGGTTCGACGGCCGGCTGCGACTCGAAATCCAGAGACCGGTTGGAGGATGCTGCCCCGCGCACGCCCGCCATGCAGAGGCTGCCAAAACACTGCAATGCCACGAGCAGGACCACAGCACAGTGCGATGCAAGCATTGGCCGGGAGGGATTCAATTTTTTCATCATGGTTTTGAGGGTTTGACCGATTCGAGGTCCAAGGGGAACACCACGGTAACCAACGTTCCATCGTCCCCGGAATAATTGATGTCTACCTTGCCGCCAACCGGCTTGGCCCGCAGGCTCAAGCCCAGATGGATCAGCTTTACGCCTTCGGACTCTTCGTCGATGCTGTCACCGGTTTCCGGATCGAAGTCGGTTCCATCGCCGCGCACCCGCAATATCAGTTCATCGTCGGTCTGGTGCAAGCCCACCCACACCTGCGACGCGTTGGATTGGCCCAGCACGTTGGAGAGAATCTCCTGCAGTACCCGCAAGCATGCCCGCTCCACATCGCGCGGCGCACGCTCGTCAGGCGGCGGCGCATCCAGATGCAGCATCCAGCCTACCGATTCCGCACTGCGCTGACAGTAATTGCGCACCGCAGCGTGCAGTCCGAAGTCTTTGAGTTCGCGCGGCTCAAGGTTGACCACCAGTTTGCGGATGCGCTCCATGGCGTGCACCGCGACCGACAGGGCTTCCTGCCGGTATCCATCTGCTTCAGGCGCTGCGCTGACCGGTGGCAGGATCTGCAGGTACATCTTCAAGGCCATCAGTTCCTGCCCCAGTTCCTCGTGCAGCTCGAAGGCAAGCTTGCCGCGCTCCGCATCGTGCGCCGATTCGAGCCGCTCACTGAGCAGCTCCAGTTGCTGCAGCGTTCGCTCGCGCTCGCGCTCGGTGCGCCTGCGCTCCGTTATGTCGCGCAAGATGACGGTGAACAAGACATTGGGCGCACTGCCGGATTGCGAAACTGACCCTTCCAGCGGAAACTCCTCGCCATTGGCACGCACACCATAGATCAGACCATAGCCACCCATCGCACGATTGCTTTGACCGCTGGCCGCAAAATTGCGTATGTGGCCCAAATGCTCCTGCTTGAATCGTTCGGGCAGCATCATGCTCAGCGGCTGCCCAATCACCTCTGACGCCTCATAACCAAACATGCGCTCAGCGGCGCCATTGAATAGAACAATGCACTGCGTCTCATCGATGCTGATGATTCCGTCTGCCACAGTCCGGTAGATGTCGAAGAAGCGGTCGGTCAGCTCCTGCAGGGTCTTATTGGCCTGCTTGCGTTCCTCGATCTCGGCATGCAATGTCTCTTCAAGAAGCGCGCGGTCGGTGGCGAGCCGGTTGAAGCTGGAAATCATCTCGCCAATTTCGTCGTTGCGGGTAATGGGTATCGCCGCCATGGGCTGCAGGCCCTGGGTCATACGCCGAATCACACCACCGGCGGCCTGCAAGGGCGCGAGCTGGCGTACCAGGAAGTGCCGCAGGAGAATGGCCATGGTCAGGGAAATGGCGACAGCTGCACCATACAGCCAACGTTCGAGATCCCGTATCGGTTCAAACACCTCGCTCGTGGGATCCGATGCAATCACCATCCAACCGGTTGACTGCATTCTGCGCGCCACAGACAGCACCTCAGGGCCAATCGATGAGGCGGTAATGCCAGGGCCCTCATAACCCTCATCAAACCTCCGGTCCAACAGTGGGATCACGCCATGCTGGGGCAGGTGCGTCATCACGCGGCTGCGTTCGGTGGCCCCCAGAATCTGGCGGTTCTGGGGCAACACCACAATGAACCAGCCCCGGCGACCGAGTTTCAAATTCTCCAGCTGACCAAATAACGGAGAGTCCGAAAGATTCACGTTGCCCACCAGCGTTGCGATCGGCTTGCCTTTTGCATCCGGTATGGGGACGGCGATCGGCAACAGCAATCCCTTTGCGGGCGTTGCGGCGGCAATCGGGGTGCCGATCACGGCTTTTCCTGAAGCCATCACCTGGCGAAAATAGTTTTGCCCCTCTACCGAATCGCCCGCCCGCGCGGCCTGTTCCGGATAGGTGGCCACTACAAGCCCCTTGTCATTGACAATAAAACACTTGGCAAATGCAATGGCGCTGGAGTCGGAGAACCGATCCAGCGCGCGGTTGAGTTTTACCGGATCGGCCAGCATTTCGGGCGTCAGCGTGACTGCCAGACGCGTCAAAGTCTCGGTGTGCAAGTGAACATCCCGATCCAGATCCGTGGCGAGGTTGTTCACTTCATTCTGAAAGTTCGCGGAGAGCATGCGCGTCAGATCGCGCTCCAGCACCAAAATTACGCTGAACATCAGTGTCCAAACCCCAATGAGGAGTATCGACACGACCAGCATGACCGCGCGCGTCTTCAGGGACAGTGATCCAATCCAGGTGGAGATTTTTTGGCCGGTCCTCATGAACGTGGGGGCTGGGTTCCCGTTGCTTTGGTTAAAAAAAGTCAGAGAATCTTGCCGATTCAAATTGCGCAGTGGCAGTGGCACCAAACACGCGTATCGTGACGTTGACCACAGCTACCGTATCGTGGCAGTTCTGGCAATTTAGACACTACAGTAAAACCCGTCTTCCAATGACGGATTCACCCCAAAGTTGGTTTGCTGCGCCTGCCAGGGCACACGCGCACGCGGAGCAATCACCGCACGCGCAGCGCAGGACTACATGACCAGAAGTCCGTTTTCAATCGCGTAGACCGTCAGTCCAGCAGCGTTGTGAACGTTGAGCTTACTCATCAGGTTGGAGCGGTGTTTCTCCACCGTCTTTACGCTCAAATTGAGGTAGTCGGCGATGGTCTTGTTCATTTTCCCCTCGGCAATCAGCTTGAGGACTTCGCGCTCACGATGCGTCAAGGTATCGTAAACACTGGAAGTGCCTGTCGACTTGCCGCCACCGAGATAGCCGCTGACCACCTTGGCCGACACATCGATGCTGAGGTAGGTCTTGCCGATCAACACACTGCGCATGGCCACACGAAACTCGTCTTGCGTTGCATCTTTCAGGATATACCCGTCTGCTCCCGCCTTCAGGCTTGCGTGAATGTAGTCTTCCGCAGTGTGCAAGGTCATCACCAGCACACGCACCTCCGGATTGCGTCGCTTGATCTCGGTGACGGCCTCAATGCCGTTCATTCCCGGCATGGTGATGTCCATCAGGACCAGATCCGGCTTGAGTTCCACCACACAACGGATGGCATCGCGTCCATCACCGGCCTCACCGACTACCTCCAATTCAGGATTCTGCAGGAGCAGGGCCTTCAGGCCCGCGCGAAACAAGGTGTGGTCGTCAACGATGAGTACGCGATGCTTAGTTTCCATTGTGGTATCCATTGATTGGTGTGTGACCCTGCGACTTTATAACGCCTGGTCCTTGCTGGTAAGCAAAGGTCATAGATTGTGCCCTGCCGGCACTGCCAGTTGCAAAATGTCCGGCCTGCGGAACCAGCGGGCCTGCGTGGAGCAAAGCACTCACTTCCCTTCGGCAGTAGACGCCATGCGTCCAAGCAATGCAAAGGCGGAGCCGTGCGCAGGGTCTTTGCCCCAGCGCACCTGTATTTTGGTTCCCTGGCCCAACGCGGAAATCAATTCGTACTTCCCGCCGGAAAGCTGGGCGCGTTCAAACATGCTCTGCAGACCGATCCCATGGGTGAAATCACTATCCTTGAGCACCTGCTCAATCTCAAAGCCCTGCCCGTCGTCGTCTATGGCCAGCTCAAGCACTCCGCCCGTGCAATGCAAACTAACATGGATGTGGGCGGCATTGGCGTGCTTGAGCGCGTTGCCCATCGCCTCCTGGACGATACGGTAGATGGTGATCTTGAGAGGATCGGGCACATCGCTCTCCTCAATGCGGATATCGCGCTCCAGGCTGAGCCCGGTTGAGGCGGCTTCAAATTCGCGGAAATGCCAGGCCAGTGTGGCCTTGATACCCAGATGGTCCAGCGTGGATGGCCGAAGATTCATGGCGGTGCGCCGCAGTTCCGACAGCGCCGTTTTCACAGATTTGCCCAACTCTTCTACGGTGGCCGCAATCCTGGGCGCGTTTTCAGCGTTCGCAAACCGCGCAACCTCATCTATCGACATTTTGATCAGGCTCAGTGTTTGCCCTAGCCCGTCATGCAAATCGGTGGCAATCCGCCTGCGCTCGCTCTCCTGGATTGTCAGGTGCTGAGCTGCCAGGCGGGACACCTTGTCCTGCGCAGTGCGCAAGGCTTCTCCGGCACGCACACTGGCGCTCATGTCCTGCCCCAGCAGCGTATAGCCTTCCAACTGTGCCAACGCATCGTGATGCGAAATCAGCGTCAGCTGGACGCAGATGTCCTGCTGCTCGGGGCCGATCAACAGGGAGTTCGCGGACCATGAGCCCTCGCGCAGGGCCTGCGGGAGTCCTCGCTCAACGAATTCAATCCGTGCCTGCGGCGCTTGACAACTTGTCAATGTCAATCCGGTCAACACATCCTGCGCCGACAAACCCAACAGGGTCCGGCCATACGGATTTAGATAGAACAGCGCCCCGCCGTGGTCCGCCATGGCGGCAAAGAGCGGCATCTTGTCCAGCAGGGTGGGCCAAAGCGCCCTGCTGCTCTGAACCGGGTTGAGGCCCGGCGCTTCGGGCTGCGGGGGCGCGGCAGGCGCCTGATGCGCCTGCCGGGTACGAAGCTCGGTCAACTTGTATGCGCTTACGTCAGCCACAACCGCCACCGCAAAGCAATCTGCGGCAGTATTCAAGGAGTCGGGGGCGGGCAGATAGGTTCGGATTTCGAGATGCCGTTGCAGCACAGAATCCCAAAAAGACGCTCCGGCGCTACCGTGTTTGAGCAAAGCAGGTTTGGTGTTGCGCCAGAATCGTTCGAGATGGCAACCCGGATCGCTGCAATTGCTGTGCAGCGCAGTGTGCAGGTTGAGGCTGCCAGCTTCTGCGATTTCCGCATCCCAATGTTTCAGCGCGTGATTGGCGCAGGTAAGCATGCCCTCGCTGTCGACCAGCAGTACTTGATGGCGCATCGCGCCATCGTCATTGGGCCGCTGATAAACCAGGCCTTCCACCACAAGATGCTTCATATACGTGTTCCGAATAAATGATGCGCCGGGCAAACCATCGCATCATTTGCAAACTTCCCTGCCCCATACAGTTGCCTGTCCCAGTTGACAGACTGCCCTGCATAAAGTCAATGGATTGCGCTGTCCGGCCACTCATTCAACCCATCTTCGTGACTTCTCAAAAGGTGGCGGTTGGTGAATCGTCGACCACCTGCGTCAAATTATTGCATTGCCTTAAACAATGCATGCGGCATTTTGTCGCCTTTTTGAAACATTTGGTGGCAAACGGCCCTTTGCCAGCACCCGAACGCCATGGCCGCTGAAAGGACGGCGCTGAGGCCACAGGCTTTGCCGCAGGTGTGCGCCCATGCTGGGCGCACAAAAAAAAGGGGCGACACATCGCTGTGTCGCCCCTCAAAAGTACCAAGACTATGCGGTGGCGCCCGCCCGTCCCGTTGGTAAGCGCTACCTGTGCGCTCACCGCAAATGGGATGCAAAGTGGGCTGGCGCCTCCTGGCTTACTTGATCACGATCGGTCCGGCAGCCGAAGCTCCCGTAGTGGTTGCCTGTCCGCCCAAAGGCGAGATAACCGTGATCGACGTGGGTGGCACCAAAGTACCGTGCAAGTCGTCAATCACGCCCAGGGCAACGCCGACCCAGCAAGGCGCCGGTCCGCAAATGGCAGCGCCAGGCAAGGTTCCCGTTGGGTCAGCAGGTTGTCCCAACAACGTCATGGTCAACGGCAGAGCGGCGCTGCCCGGAGTGGCATCAGGCAGGCCACTGTTGAAGTAAGTTGCCGTCATGTTGCCGCCCACCACAGCCGGGGTCGCCGACGAAATCGCCGCCACGGTGAGCTTGCCGACCTGCTGGACCACACCACCAATGGCTTGGGACTGCACATAGTTCGCCGTACCAGGAACGCCGCAGGTCGGGCAAATAAGCGTCACGGTATCCACCGGGGGAGGATTAACCACCACAGACACCGTCTTGGTAGCAATACCACCGGTAGAGTCCAGCTCCGAAGCCAGGAACGTCAGGGTCGTAGCCACACGCACGGTAGGTGCAATGAAGGTCGTCGTTCCAGTCGCATTACCGGTTGCATTGGTGATTGTTGGCGTAGACAGAACCACCGTTGGGCCAGTTGTCTGGACAAAAGTGAAACGCACCGAACCCTTGTTGTTGGACTTGCCCGTAGCAGTCAGGGTCACCCTGGTTCCGGCCGTAATGCCGGTGGTCGGGGTGGCAGTTAGCGCGCTGAACGTAGGCGCGACGGCCGAGCTGGAAACTACCACCAAGCCTATCGAGCGGGTAGCCGCAGGCAGCACACCATTGGACACCGTCGCCGTAAAGTTCAGGGTCGTTGCAACGGTTGGCGTAAAGGTCGCGGTAATCGTGGAATTCGCGTTGTTTGCCGCAACGCAGATATTCAGACTGACGCCGTGGCAAGACAGGGTAACGCCTGCCGGTGCCTGCCATGCATAGGACAGACCGCTGCTCGGTGTATTCGGATCGGTCGCAACGACGGTCAAGGTCGTGGTCACTGCCTTACCGGTCACTGCACTTGCCACACTGCTGGTCAGCGAAGTGATCACTGCAGGCAAGGGTGTTGGCGCAACGACTACGGCAGGGGCCGCACCGACCTTGGTGGCCGATGGGCACAGGGTGGTCGCAGACGTCGGGTTGGGCATGGGCAGAGCCCAGGGTGCAGGAATCAGCTGACCTACCACGGAAGTGCCGGAGCCAGGGCCGCCAACGGGGCCGGAGCCGCAGAACAGGAAGGGCAGATCCTGGAAGTTGTTGGGCACCAGGGGCGCGCCAAAGGCCAGGTTCT
>CANFIH010000151.1 GCA_947446855.1 Burkholderiales bacterium | reverse complement strand
GCGGTGCTGATGGCCAGGTTGTCCTGCACCACATCGCCGACGATGCCTTCCAGCGCAATCTTCTCGGTCTTCTCGGTGGCCGTGGTGTTGATCTGCAGCATGGCGCTGCCCTCAACGTAAATGCCATAGTTCTTGAGGAAGTCCAGGTTGGCCTGGATCTTGACCACGCCCCAGAACTCGGGACTACCGGAAACGGTGGCACCGGTCTGCAACACAAAACGTGCGCCAGCCGAGCCGATGTTGCCCAGCTTGATGATCTTGATGGTGCCGTTGGCATCTAACGTGAAGCGGTTGATCAGGTTGGTGCCTTGCAGGACACTGGCGATTTCCAGCTTCACGCCACCACGAATATCGATGATCGGCTCGTCGGTAAAGCCCAGGCCCTGCAGTTTGATGCCACCGGATATTTCGATGTAGAAGATCTTGCCAACCGTCTGGCCGCCCTGACCGTTGTCGGCCTTCAGTGTGCTGATGACCTGGAAGGCCTGCACGGCATCCTGGCCGTGGTTGCCATTCTTGTCCGACCAGTTGGCGCCGGTCAGACTGACGGAAACCGAGCCTTCCACAAAGCCACGGCTCACATAGAAGCGGAAGACATTTTCATCGGCCTCATCGACGATGCCGTTGCCATTGTTGTCAATGCCGTCGTTGCTGCTGGACAGACGCGTGGGCTTGGTATTGAGCAAGGCGGCCAAACCGCCCAAGCCGCTGCCACTCAGATTTACCAGACCGGCAGCTTGGGCAAAGCTGTCGGCATCCAGTGCCACACCGCCCACGGTGGTGAAGCGCACATCAATCCAGGTGCTGCTGACCTTGCTGCTGTCGATGGTGAGATGCGCCACAGGTGCGCCAGTAACCGTTGTGGCGGTGTTGGCGGCATCCAGTTCGCTATAGGCGTTGTCCTTGAAGGTCAGGGTCAGTTCACCGGTGGTGAAGGTACCCGTGTACCAGTAGCGGAAGGTTGCTTCGTTGCCCGTCTGGTTGAGCAACACCGGCGCTTGGCTGCCATCGAGCGTGATGCTGCCGTCCTGCGAGCGGGCCACGACATCAAATTCGGGTGCCAGATCGGTGATGCTGGCCACATCGATTGTCTTGCCACTACCCGCTGTGTAGGTGACGTCGAAGTAGCCGCGGTTGTTCAGCAAGTCGGCGTCTACACCCGCACCGGAGGCCGGGTTGTCCAGCGCAGCGCTGAGGGTGGCCACGGTGAAGTGCTGGCTCGATTCGAGTGCGCCAATGCGGTTCTGGGCGAGCACCGAGAAAACACCGTCGACATTGAACTTGACGGCGACATCACCGGCAGCAAAGTCCCCATCCAGGAAGTAGCGGAAGGTGTTGCTGCTGGTCAGGCGCAGCGGGCCGTAGGTTGCGTTGAAGGTGACGCCCGCTGCAGCTGCGCCTTGGAATGCAAAGTCAGGCTTGGCGGTGTCGCCGATGGAACTTGCATCAATTTCATAACCCGCCACAGGCTGGTAGCTGATGTCGATGTAGCTGGTGTTGGCGGTGGCCGGATTGCTGATCGCCAGCGAGTCGGTGGCGCTGCTCAGGCTGCCATCGGCAAAGGACATGGCGCCTGAGATCAGGGTGATGCTGACGGGGCCGCTGGTGTAGGAACCCAGGGTGAAATAACGGAAGGTGTAGGTGTTGTTGGCAGTGTTTTGGCTCAACAGAACCGGTGCTTGACTGTCATCGAGGGCAATTGAATTGCCAACGGAGTTGATGGTGAACTCGGCGCCTGATTGGAAGACTCCATCGACCGTGACACCGTGGTCGTAGACGCTGTCCAGATTGAGGGCTTTGCCAGCAGGGAAACCAAAGGTGACATCGAGGAAACCGCGCTTGTTCAGCGATGCCATGCCGATGAGTCCGCCGTCGGCCGGGCCACTGACATTGGCGGTGGTACCGAGCACCTTGAAGCTCAAGGTGGTCGCCCGATTGCTTGCGTGAGCGCCACTGCTGAGGGTGCTGCTATCGATAAGGGCGCCCGCAGCGACCGTCACATCGACAGCGCCGTCACCATTCACGCGGAAGGTGTCGGCAGCCAGGTAATAGCGGAACAGCCCGTTGCCCAACGCTGTGGGCGTGTAGGTGACGCCATTCAGCGGATTGACAGCGTTCGGTCCGTTGATGCCATTGCCGCTGAGCTCAATGCTGGAGGGCGCAGGCGTTGTGGTCAGCGTGTAGGCCGCATTGGTGACCGGGTTGAGCTGCAATGAGGCACTGAACGCCAGGTCCAGATAGGGCTTGCTGGCGTCTTTTAGGTCGCTGGCATCGAGTGGCTGGCTGGCAGCTTGCGCCAGGGTGTCGCCCGTGCGCGACCAGCTGCCCGCAACCAGGGTGAGCGTGACATTGTGGTTGGTGCCGCTGGTGGCAAAGTCGCCGCCGATGCGATAGCGGTAGACGTTGCTTTCCCCCACACGCACCGGTGCCACGTTGTCGAACAGGGTCACAGCCAACGGATCAGTCGACAAATAGGTTTTGCTCTTGTTGGCGTTTTCACCGGTGTAGGTGAGCGTGAATTCTTTGCTCAGATCGGTAATCGAGGCGGAGTCGATGTTGAGGCTGCCCGCCAGGCTGCTGAAATCAACCGTCAGCCACTGCGCGCTGTCCAGCGTGACGGACAGGGTTGCCGTGGTCGGCGCAGGCGCCACCACCGACCAGCTTGAGCTTATGAAATCAACGTTGACCACATCCGTCGCGGAACTATCGGCGGCAAAACTGCCGGTGGTCCAGTAGCGGAAGGTATAGCTCTGACTTGCGCTGCTGGTAACCGCGGTGGGGTTCATCAACACAGGCGCCTGGCCACCATCGAGTTTGATGCTGCCAAGTCCGGGCCCGCTCAGGGTGAATTCAGGTGCCAGGTCGGTCACCGAACTCAGGTCCAGCACGCCCTGACTTTGGTCCACCGTCCAGGTCACATCTATGAAGCCGCGGCCATTGAGCGTGCCCACATCAATCTGGCCACCGGCGCCTGGCGACACCAGCTGAACTGTCGGGCCTTCGATATAGAAGTTGCGAGCGGAAGCATCCACTGCGGAGCCGTTATTCGTGCTGTCTTTCCAGCCCGCTTCGCCATTCAGCGCCAGGAACTGGATGGAAATTTTGCCCGGCGCAAATTCGGTCAGCGTGGTGGCGCTGTAGCGGAACTGGGAGATGCCCTTGTTGGCGAGCAGGATGTAGGTGTCCTTTTCGTCGATGTGTGTATCGCCATTGAGGTCGGTGGTAGCGTCCGCCACGGCGCTGTAGCTGGCTGATCCGTCCGCGGCGAACACGATTTCTATTGGCGTCGGTTTGCCGGCAAATACGATCTCATTGCCCGCGGCATCCTTCGCCGTAAATTCCTTGCCTGCGTCCAGAATGGAGGCGTAGTCCAGCCCGGCCCCCGGAGTGGCCTTGTACACCACGTCGATCGTGGCCTTGCCACCGGCCACATTGCTTGCATTGGCCAGGTGCACGTCAATGGACGACTTGTTGGCGCTGAAGGGCGAAACCACCTGCGTCTGTGGATCAACCAGGGTAAAGCTGTAGCTTTGTTTGGTGTCGCTCAGCGAGCCCGACGAGTCGTGCCACGCCGTATTCGCCACGGACACGCCATAGCTACCGGCGGTGATGCCTGCTGGCGTGAAGAAGAAGCGCATCTTGCCATTGCCCAGCGAGATCCAGCCCTTGGTGTTGGTGCTATCGGCGACGGCAACCATGTTGACATTGGTGTTGCCATCCTTGCGGAACAGCGCCACGCCGCTGCTGGCAAAGCTTTGCATGGCAAGGTCGTCAATGGTGCCGCCAGTGGAGGAAACCAGGCGCATGTCGATATACGGCAGCATGAACACGGGGATGCTGTTGACGACGCTGTTGGTGCCTTCCTGCACGACATTGTTTGCATCGGTAAAGGAGCCGCCGTTGTAATACGCTTGCGCGCCACTGCTGGCGGTGTAAGACCAGGTTTCCTTCAGCCAGGTAATCGAGATAGTGCTGCTGGCCGCGCTACCGGTAACCCAATACCAATAGCTGCCATTGACCAGCACCGGTGCCTGGGTGTTATCCAGTGTCAGGCCGGTGCTTGCAGCAATCTTGAACTCTGGCGCCAGATCGGTCACCGAGTCGGTATTGAGCACGCCACCATTCGGGTCCGGGGGCAGGGCCACCACGATGTAACCGCGTCCGAGCAACGAGCCCGTGCCGATTACCCCACCGGCAGAAGGACCGTTGAGCAGCGCATAGGGTTTGCCGGTCTTGGGATCGACCACCGTGAAGCTGGCTTCCTGGCCCGTGTTGGGGTTGCGGAAGCCCATCTTGAAGCGACCGTCGATGGTGAGCAATTGCACCTGATCCGGAATATCAGCGAGGAACAGCACGGTGGCCTCACCCGCCGCAATCTTCGACAAATCGGCATACAGGCGCCCGGTGATGCTCAGGTTGTCGGCTGCGAAATTGAGCTTGCCGATGATCAGGATTTTGCCGTCGGTGCTGAACCGCAGAATGATTTCGCCGTTGAAGGTTTCCTTGGAGGCGTAAATCGTGAACAACTTGGCGCCGCCGGTAATCAGCATGGGCGCGGTAAAGGCTGCCGTAAAGCCATTCTTGGACGGGTCGAGCTGAATCGCCTTGTACTGATTCACCACCTGCTGCTTGACGCTGGAGAGCCACTGGTCAGCCGACTGCGCGGTGGGCAACTGGAAGTCGGGGCCGCGCAGTTGCTCGGGCTGGTCAATCGAGGGCAGCGTCTTGAAGAATTCCACACCGGCCGAGAAGTCGTTAATGGACAGCCCGGTGTTGGGCTCCAGCAAAATGCCGCCCGGTATCGAGGCCGAGATAAATACTCCCAGCGGGCCCAGCTCGGAGACTGCAAAGCGGATCGTGAAACCGCCCACACCCGAGAACGAAAAGCCGCCCTGCACGCCCACGAAGAAGATGCGATCCTTGATCGGTGTGGTGGTGTCAAAGCTATCCACCACGGCGCCACTGGCATCGAGCTTGACGATGCCGCCAATCAGCGCGGCATCAATCTGGCCGCCAAACAAATCGCCCTTGACCTGGACGCCGATGGAGGCAATGTCGATGATCGGGAACTGACCGGCCAGCAGCAGGCCGATATCGATCTTCACGCCCTCAATCGCACCGGAGAAGGTCAGCCCCTTGATACCCTGCATGCCGGTAACCGAGGCCGACAACGTCAGCACAAAGTTGCCAGGATCGTTCTGAATGTCAGGCCAGGTCAGCCCGAGTTCGGTGATCTTGATGGGTAACCAGGTCGGCCACTTGAAGCTGTCACCAGTGGCACCGCCGACGCTGATGAATACGCCAAAGCCTGCCTTGGTGACAAAGGTGCCATCGCCCAGGAAGGCAAAGTTGCGTGCCTGCCCACCTAGCGCCAATGAGCCGATGGTGACTTCGGCACCCACCGAGGTAAAGCTGACCATCTCCTCGCTGGCGGACGCACCGGTGTTGATGTAGGCGTCCACAGCCGTCAGGGTGAGCACCGAGCCCAGCTTGATGCGCACTGTGTCGGCGTGGAAGATGAATGCATCCACGGCGCCATTGGTAAACGACAGCGACATACGGACCGCTTCGGTGTCTGGCTGACCAGATGGCAGTGCGGGCTCCGCTGTCACCCGGTCGCTGATGGTGGCTGAGACGGCCTTGCCTGGCAGGAAGCGCGCACCGCCTGAGGCAAAGAAGATGGTGCCGTTGAAGGTGACGTGCTCGCCAAAAGTAACCTTGAAGTTGGTCACGCCCACCCGCAGGTCATCAAACTCCAGGATGCCGGAAATACCAATCTTGCCTGTGGAACCAGAAGTCTGGGTCATCGCGCCCGGTGCTGTGCTGGGTGGCGTATTGGGCTTGTAGATCAGCTCGGCCTCGCCAATGTCAAAGCCGTCGGTGTAGACCACCAGGCCCGGCAAACCACCGCTCGGGTTGATCAGGCCTGACACGCCAAAGGCCGGGAAAGTAATCGTGGCTTGCTGCACCACCAGCAAGCGCTGGCGTGCACCCGCATGGGCCGCCGGGTCGTAATTGGGGTCCCAATTGAACTGGATGCCCGTGGCGCTGACCTTCAGAGCGTTGGGTATTTCAACCGTCAGCCCGGCAACCTGAATGCCGAACTTGCCCGGCACGCTAAAGGCGGCCATCAAATCGCCGCCGCTGGTGACCGCCGTCACTGCCTTCATCACGTCCACGCTAACGTCGAAGGTTCCCAGCAGGCCGGTAAGCTTGGCAGTGATGCCGCTGCTGGTCTGGCTGGCGCCGCCTTGGGTACCACCAAAGCCCAGGGTGGCAACGTCCACGCCAATGGCCACGGTGAGGGTCAGCTTGCCATCCTTGAACTGGGTGCTGGCCAAGGTGACCGACGGGCCTTGCAGCGACAGTGGGCCCAGTACCAACGGATTGGATGCAGCACCTGCAGTCTGCAAGGCAGCAGAAATCGCAAACACCTCGTCGGTGCGCATATTGTTCAATGCGCTGTCGCCGCTGCCCACGTTCCAACTGTTGGCCACGACTTGTACCGTGATATCGCCCGCCACAAACAAGTCCTTGGCGTCCACGCCAGCGCGTGGCGTCAGGTAGTAGCGATAGGTATTGCCAGTAACAAGGGTCACTGTGGCCATCACCGTGCCGTCTGCATTGCGCGCCAAGTTGCTCGCGCCGGTGCCGCTGATGCGCAGTTCCGTGCCATCTATGCTGGCGGCATTGATCAGCGCACCGGTCGGGCTGATGAAGGTGATATCCAGATAGCGCTGCGCATTCAGCGTTTGCAGGCTGACCACGGCTCCATTGCCCGGGCTGGCCAGGATGGCATATGGCTTGGCGGCCGGTGCGGCCTGGGCCGGTGCCGGGGTATAGAGCGTAAAGCGCTGCACGCTGCCTGCTCCACTGGCACCGCGCTGGTCCGACCAGGTGGCGTCGACAAAACTGACTGACACCGTAATGCCCGTTTGACTCACGAGACCCTTGAAGGTGTCGTTCATCAGGATCGGATACAGATAAGTGCGGTCGTTGGTGGCGTCGGTGGACTTGGTGACCGCCGAGTTGTCCACGGATATGCCGGTGATGGCCACGCCACTCGCATCAAACGCGGAGATAGTGAACTCTCCCGCAGCATCCAGGATGGAGGCTTCATTCAGCCCGACGCGGTTCGGGTCCTGGTAGGTGACTGCCAGATACGTCAGGTCATTGATGCTGACCACTGACATGGTGCCGGGATTGGCCAGGTCCGCCGTGGGCGCGCGCAGCGATGCGGCGGGCGCCGCAATCGTGGCACCTTGGCCAAAGATGGCGTAGCCGCTGACCCGGATGTCTTGTAACTGGAATCCCTCAGGGCCGCCGAAGTTGAAGCGCGCAGCACCGCTGAGGGCAAAGGCTTCTTGCAGGCCGCCCATGTCGTTGGGGATGGAAATCGACACCTTGGCCTGCGGCATATCCACATTGATGCGGCCTGTGGGTGTGCGGCTAAAGGCGACGGCGCCGGACACCGTGAACACGCCACCCGCGCTAATGGTCAGGGCCGTGGTCGGGTCAATATCGCCCGCCTCATTGAAGCCAGCGGTGAAGTCCTCGACCTTGGCTGCGCTGCTGAACTTGACCCGCACCGCGGCTTGCTCACCCGCTTCATCGATCAGTCCGTTGTTGTTGTCGTCCAGACCGTTGTGATCGACCGGCACAGTGGCCAGCGGATCGGTCGGCAGAATGATCGACTTGTCCAAAGCCTGGCCCGAATTGTTCAGACGCACCGTGATCGCGCCGCTGACAGTCAAGCCATCCAGGCCGACCAGACTGGCCTCGCCATAGGCATACACGGCATAGCGCGCGGCACTGCCAACCGGTGTCGCCCATTTAATCAAGCCGACGCTGGCGTGCGTAATCAGCAGGCCGACCGCATTCGGGTTGAGGTTGCCCGCGCTGTCGCGCAGGGTCTCGCCGGTGGGCATGGAGCCCAGGAAGATTTCGACATTGCGCGCGCCATACATCGTCATGTCGCCATCGGTCTGGATGGTGAAATCGCCGGTCAGCTCGAAGAAGGGTGGCAGAGAGACGGTGGCGTTCAGAATGGCAAAGCGCACCACATGGCCTTCGCTGGCACTGAACTTGATGGCGATGTTGGTGTTGCCCACCAGAATCGACTGGCTGACGGCCTTGCCTGTGGTGTTGATTTGCAGGATGACATCGCCACCCAATGTGGCCACGCCCGGGTCACCGGCAGCCACGGTGACGCGCATGGAACCTGCGATGCCATCAGGCGATAGGACAAAGCCGCCCTGCCCTGCCGTCAGGCTCACATTCAGCACAGTCGCTGAGACGTCAGAGGCCGCAATTCGGATGGCCTTGGGCGCCGGGGTGGTATCGGCCGGGTTGGGGTCCACCAGGGTGATCTGCTCAAAGGCAAAGTTGCCATGCAAGGTAAACAAACTGGAAGAGCCGCTATCAGTTATCGCCAAATCCAGCAGGCCTTCCAGGCGCAGGTAGGGGCCCCGGGCCATGGTCAGCACCTTGGTGGTACCGGCACTGTCG
The DNA here is from genome assembly GCA_947446855.1 of Burkholderiales bacterium. Lineage (GTDB taxonomy): Bacteria > Pseudomonadota > Gammaproteobacteria > Burkholderiales > Burkholderiaceae_C > Allorhodoferax. The sequence continues at coordinate 1,388 of CANFIH010000151.1, read as the reverse complement.
ATGGTGAAGGTTTCGTTCACCGCGGCGTTGGTGGTGTTGATCTCGAAAGCCAGATTGCCGCTCATCGCCAGGCTGGCACCGCCACTGGTAACCGTCTTGCTGAAGTTGGGCAACTCGATACGTGCCGCCATGCCCTGCTGCGTGATTAGGAAATAGCCATTGAGCCCGCTGAACGAGAACACTGGTGCGGCAGGGTCGCCGAGGGCAAAAGACAAATTGGTGAGTGCGATCTTGATGACGGAGGAGCCGTTCGGGCGGAACGACTGCTCGAAGGAGACAAAGCTGCTGAGGGAAATTTCTGGTGTCCCATCCGCGTTGAAATCAAGCAGGATGTTGGCGTCGCCGGATGCGGCGATGACGCGCGATGACATGTCCAGAACGATAGTTTTGTTACTACCGATGCCGACCGTGAATCCTGTGCTGCCGAAGCTGGAACCGGTGGCGGTGAAATTGATAACCGGAGCGGGTGGGCCTGTCTGGGTGGAGGCACCTGTGCTGGGAGCACTGCCGCCATTGATAGTGACGTTCAACTGGTTTGCCGAGATGCTGACACCGGGTACGCCCACCAGCGCGATTCCGTGGGCGCTGGCACGCAGGGCGAAATAGCTGCTGGTGTCAGCGATGGCGATGGGTTTGAACAAGGCCAGTCCAAAGTCCAGATTGGTAATGGCCAGGCCGACGGCACCATTGGCTGCCGGGTTGTCCTGGCTATTGAACATGCCATCGCTATTGCTGTCGGGGTTGCCGGTGCCGACAAAGGCATTGACGCTGCTGGCGCCCACCGTCAACACGTTGACCCGCTTGCTGGTTCCATTGTTCAGCACCACCGTGATCGGGTCGGCACTCTTCACAAACTCGAAGGCACCGCTAACGTACACAAAACCTTGAATGGCGACCGTCACATCACCAAAGGCCCGCAGCACACCACCCGTGAAAGCGAGCGGCAGGAAGGGGGCGGTGAGAGGGCCTGAACCATCCGGGTCGGCGCCGGTTTGCACGTTCAGGCCGCTGGCGGACAAATCGAGTGCCTGCGCGGCGCCGGTCTGGCTCTTGCCACCGTTTATCTCCACGCCTAGCGTGTGGGCCATGATGGTGATGCCTTCGATACCCACGACTTGCGCTGCCCCGTGGGCGCTGATCGCGTAGTAGCTGCTGGTATCTGTGAGGGCAGTCGGCTTGAACAGGGCCAGGGCGAATTCCAGGCCGCTTAAGACAAAGCCCATGGCGCCATCGCTTGCGGGGGTGTCTAGCGAGTTGATCGTGCCGTCGCCGTTGGAATCAACGAAATACGGGCCACCCACACCAACGAAGGCGTTGACATTGCGGGCGCCAATAGTCATCACGTTGACTTGCTTGGTGCCACCACCGGAAACCTGCACCGTTAGCGG
>CANFIH010000150.1 GCA_947446855.1 Burkholderiales bacterium | reverse complement strand
CTTTGCCGACGCGCTGGCGAGTTGCAAGCGCGAGGCCATCAACAGCTTTGGCGACGACGCGGTGCTGATCGAAAAGTATGTGCAGCGTCCGCGTCATATCGAGATCCAGGTGTTTGGTGACACCCAGGGCAACTACGTGTATCTGTTTGAGCGCGACTGCTCGGTGCAGCGCCGCCACCAGAAGGTGCTGGAGGAAGCCCCCGCACCCGGCATGACGCAAAGCATGCGCGAGCAGATGGGCGCTGCCGCCGTGGCCGCAGCCCGCGCGGTGAACTATGTGGGCGCCGGCACGGTGGAGTTCATCGTCGAGCAAAAGCCCGATGGCAGCATGAGTTTCTTCTTCATGGAGATGAACACGCGCCTGCAGGTGGAGCATCCGGTGACAGAAGCCATCACCGGCCTGGACCTGGTGGAGTGGCAATTGCGCGTGGCTTCGGGTGAACCGCTGCCGCTGCAACAAAGCGAACTCCAAATCAATGGCCACGCGATTGAGGCGCGCATCTGCGCCGAGACGCCGGACAACAACTTCCTGCCCGCTACCGGCACCCTGCATGTGTACGGCCTGCCGCCCTGCAGCAGTTTTGCGCTGGCGAACCAGGGCGTGCGCGTGGACTCCGGCGTGCGCCAGGGTGACACCATCAGCCCGTTTTACGACTCCATGGTGGCCAAGCTCATCGTGCACGGCAGCACGCGCGAGGAAGCGCTGGCGCGCATGGACGCTGCGCTGATGCAAACCCATATCGTGGGTCTCTCCACCAATGTGCAGTTCCTGCGCCATGTGGTGGGTAGTGCCTCCTTTGCCAAGGCCGAGCTGGATACGGCGCTGATCCCGCGTGAGGCTGCTGTGTTGTTCAACCAGGACAAGGTCGGCCTGCCGCTGGCCGCCGCCGCCCTGGTGGCGCACACGCTGGACCAGGAAGCGCAAAAGGTGCAGACCTCGCACGATGCGCAGGGCTGGATAGACCCCTGGGCCCACCGCGACAGCTGGCGCTCGCATGGTGCCACGCTGCGCAGTTTTTCCGCCGTGTACCAGGAGCAGCCCGAGCTGCTGCAATTGACACGCGCCCACACCAAGGGTCTGTTGCTGCAGGCGCACGGCAAGACCGAGCCGCTGCAGTTTGAACGCTCCAAAAAGGCCGGCGCCAACGGCGCGCTGGACATCACCTTCGGCACGCAGCGCATACAGGCCCAGGTCTATGACCACGGCGAGGTGCTGCATGTGTTCACGCCCCTGGGCGCCACCACCATCACCCGCGTTGATGCGCTGGCCCACGCCGGTGATACGCAGGGCGAGGCCGGTCGCCTGACCGCGCCCATGCCGGGCAAGGTGGTGTCGTTTGCCGTCAAAGCCGGCGATCGGGTCAAAAAGGGCCAGCCCCTGGCCATCATGGATGCCATGAAGATGGAGCACACCATCGCCGCACCGGCCGACGGCGTGGTGGCCGAGTTGCTGTTTGCGCCGGGGGATCAGGTGACCGAAGGCGCAGAGTTGCTTCGCCTGGAACTGCCGCAGCCTGTGGCGGCCTGAAGCGCCGCCTGCGATGTCCGGCCACAATGCAGGCCGTACATCGCAAGGACCCGTTATGCAGATTACTTTTTGTTGTGTCGCCACCGACGCCGAAGCCTGGCTGAACGACCTGCGTGCGGCCTTGCCCGGCGCCACCATCAGCCTGTGGCACAGCGGCGCCCCGGCGGCAGACTACGCCATCGTCTGGGCACCGCCCCAGGCCTTTTTTGACGAGCAACCGCAGCTCAAGGCCGCCTTCAACATCGGAGCCGGCGTCGATGCGCTTCTGCGCTTGCATATCTCCCCCACCACCCAATTGATCCGTCTGGACGATGCCGGTATGGGTGCGCAGATGGCCGCATATGTCTGTCACGCGCTGATCCGCCATTACCGTGACTTCTCGGGCTACGACGCCGACCAACAAGCGGGCGTCTGGAAGCAGCGCGAGGTGTTGCCACGCTCAGAAATGCCGGTGGGCATCATGGGCCTGGGCGTGCTGGGCCAGCGCGTGGCACAGGCCGTGGCGCAGTTTGACTTTCCGGTGAATGGCTGGAGCCGCACGGCGAAGGAGGTACCCGGCGTGCGCTGCTTCCATGGCGCAAACGGCTTCCACGAATTCCTGGCCGCCAGCCGCGTGCTGGTCTCGGTGCTGCCGGCCACGCCCGAAACCCGCGACCTGATCAACCGCGACACGCTGTCGCGCCTGCAGCGCGGCGGCTACCTGATCAATGTGGCGCGCGGTGTGCAACTGGTGGAAGAAGACCTGCTGGCGCTGCTGGCCGAAGGCCAGATGGCCGGTGCCGCGCTGGATGTGTTCCGCACCGAGCCCCTGCCGGCCGGTCACCCGTTCTGGGCGCACCCCAAAATCCATATCACCCCGCACAGCGCGGCACTCACTATCCGCTCCGAATCTGTCGCGCAGATTGCGACCAAGATGGCCGCGCTGCAAAGCGGACAGCCTGTGGCGGGTGTGGTGGATCGCCAGCGCGGATACTAGAACCTGTCCAAAGAGAGCTCCCCATGCAATTGCCCCAACGCGTCCAACTCATCGATGTGGGCCCGCGCGACGGCCTGCAGAACGAGAAGCAGCCGATCAATGCCGCCACCAAGATTGAGCTGGTGCAGCGCCTGCAGGACGCGGGCGTGACCGAGATCGAAGTCACCAGCTTTGTCTCGCCCAAATGGGTGCCGCAGATGGCGGACAACGCCGAGGTCATGGCAGGCATTGCGCGCAAGCCCGGCGTACGCTACTCGGTGCTCACGCCCAACCTGCAGGGCTTTGAGGCAGCCGCAAAAACCCGGCCCGACGAGATCGTGGTGTTCGGCGCGGCCAGCGAGGCCTTCAGCCAGAGGAACATCAATTGCTCCATCGCCGAGAGCATTGAGCGCTTCCGCCCGGTGGTGCAGGCGGCCCTGGCCGCAGGCGTTGCCGTGCGCGGCGCCATCTCCTGCACGGTGGGCTGTCCGTATGAGGGCGAGATTGCTCCCGAGCGGGTGGAGTTGGTGGCGCGCCTGATGCGCGAGATTGGCGTGCAGCGCGTGGACATTGCCGACACCATTGGCGTGGGCACGCCGCGCAAGGTGCAGCGGGCATTGGAGGCGGCCCTCAAACACTACGACATGGCTTGCGTCTCCGGCCATTTCCATGACACCTACGGCATGGCCCTGGCCAACACGTTGGCCGCGCTGGAGCTGGGGGTGTGGAACTTCCAGTCCTCGGTGGCGGGCCTGGGCGGCTGCCCCTATGCCAAGGGAGCCACCGGCAATGTGGCCACGGAAGACGTGGTCTACCTGCTGCAGGGCATGGGCATTGAGACCGGCATTGACCTGGATAAACTCATTGACGCCGGCAAGTTCATCAGCGACGCCCTGGGACGCAAGCCCCATTCGCGCGTGGCCAATGCGCTGCTGACCAAGCGTCTGGGCTGAGTGATCGGTAGTATCCGGCTTCCCCTGTTTTTTATGAGATGGACCCAATACCCATGTGTGGAGCTGAATTGACAAGCCTTCCCGAGGGCGTGCAACGTGTTGCCGCCGTTCTGCAGTCGCACGGTCACCCGCATGCGCCTGTCATGCTGGAGGACGCTGCGCGCACCGCGCAACAAGCCGCAGACGCTCTGGGCGTGGCCCTGGGCCAGATTGCCAAGAGCATCATCTTTCGCCGCCTGACCGATGACGCGGCGGTGCTGGTCGTCACCTCGGGCGACCGGCGTGTGGACCAGAAAAAGGTCGAGGCGCTGGTCGGCCCACTGGGCAGGGCCGACGCGGCCTTTGTGAAGGCCGCCACCGGTTTCAGCATTGGTGGTGTGGCGCCGGTGGCGCACGCCGGTCCGGTCGTCACGCTGATGGATGAAGACCTGTTCCGCTTTGACGACATCTGGGCTGCGGCAGGCCATCCGCATGCGGTGTTTCAGCTCACGCCCAACCAGCTCTGCTTCATGACCGGCGTGAATGAGTCCGACGTGGTGGAGTGGCCCCTGGCCGACATGCCCGCCGGTGCGCGCAAGGTGCTGGGCGACCGCTCGGCCTCGGTGCAAGCTGCGGGCAAGAGTTCTATGTCACCCTGCGTGTCGGTGTGCCGCATGGATGACAAGGTGGATGCCTGCCTGGGTTGTCTGCGCACCCGCGACGAGCTCACCGCCTGGTCCACCATGGACGAGGACGCCAAGTTTGCGGTGTGGAACTCGATTGACCAACGTTTGCAGGCACGCATGGCATGAAACAGATCACCTTTTACCTGGACTTTATTTCTCCTTATGCCTATCTGGCTTTTGAGGAGTTGCCGCAAGCCTTGATGGGCCTGAGCTACGCGGTGACCTACAAGCCGGTGGCGCTGGGCGTGCTGCTGCGCCACCACGGCAGCCTGGGACCGGCCGAGATTCCGGCCAAACGCGACTGGACCTACCGCCATGTGCTTTGGCTGGCGCACAGCAAGGGCATCCCCTTGGACATGCCGGCCCTGCACCCCTTCAATCCCATGCCCTTGTTGCGCCTGGCGGTGGGAACCGACCCGCAAGGCCTGCCCAATCGCTATGTTTGCGAAACCCTGTTCCGCCACGTCTGGCAGGGTGGTGCCGACGCCGTGGACGCGGCCCGCCTGCAAGCGATTACCGCCGAACTGGCCCCGGAGCGCGCGGCTACCGATGACGCCGTCAAGGCCCAGCTCAAGGCGCATACCGATGACGCCATCGCGTTGGATGTGTTTGGCGTGCCGGCCTTCGAAGTCGACGGCAAGGTGTTCTGGGGGCTGGACGCGCTGCCCATGCTGCGCGCCTATCTGGAAGGTGATGCCTGGTTTACCGACGCCCACTGGAATGCACCAAAGGACTTGCCTTCGGGCCTGCCGCCGAAAAAAACCTGAATCTGATCGCCGCCCGCAGCCAGCAGATGAAAACAACAACAACCGAGTCTGACCATGCCCAATGCCTTTAATTTCAATGCCTCCCCCTTCGACTGCCTGACCCAGGCCGAGCAGCGCCTGGTGCGCGACAGCGTGGACGTGGCCTACTTCCCCGAAGGCGCGGCCATTCTGGAAGTGGGCATTGCGCCCACGCACCTGTTTGTCATCATCAAGGGCTATGTGAGCCAGATGGAGGGCTCCGAGGTCATCACCTCCTACGGCCCGGACGATTGTTTTGACGGGCGCGGGCTGGTGGCGGGCAAGGTCAGCAGCCGCTTTGTGGCGGCTGAAGAGGTGGTGGCGTATCAGTTGGCCAAGCAGGCGGTGAGCGATCTGATTGCCGCCAACGCCACCTTTGGCGCACTGCTGTTCTCCGACCTGAGCAACAAGCTCAGCGCCCTCTCGGCGCGGCAAAGCCAGCATGAGCTGCAGAGCCTGACCATGTCGCGGGTGGACGAAGCGTTTTTGCGCCCCGTGCACTTTGTGGATGCCAAGACCGATATCCTGGCCGTGGTCAAACTCTTCCAAGCGCAGCGCACCTCCAATGTGCTGGTGCGCGACAGCAGTCAGAGCCCGGAGCGCCTGGGCATCTTCACCGCCACCGCCATCCAGCGCGCCATTCTGGATGGCCGCCCGCTAGACCAGCTGCCGGTGGGCGACCTGTCCAACTTCACGCTCATCGAGGTCAAGCCCTCCGACCAGTTGGGCGACGCCATGGCCATCATGCTGCGCAACCGCGTGCACCGCGTGGTGGTGGTGGACGAGGACAAAAAGATTCACGGCATTCTGGAAGCGCTGGACCTGTTCAGCTTCCTGTCCAACCAGTCGCACCTGATCACCGAAAAGATCGAGGACGCCAAAGACCTGGAGGGCCTGAGCCAGGCCGCCGCACAGATCACCCGCATGATTGCGCTCTTGCACCGCAGCGGCTCGCGCGTCAATCTGATCGCCAAGCTGGTGCAGCAACTCAACTCGCGCCTGTTCGAGCGCGCCTGGAGCCTGTTGGCACCGGCCGAGCTGGTTAAAAACAGCTGCCTGTTTGTGATGGGCAGCGAAGGCCGTGGCGAGCAACTGCTCAAGACCGACCAGGACAACGGCCTGGTGCTGCGCGACGGGTACCAGCCGCCGGATGATCTGGCCGATATCTGCAACCGCTTCTCGGCGGCCCTGGCCAGCTTTGGCTACCCCGAGTGCGCCGGCCACATCATGGTCAACAACCCGGACTGGCGCAACACCGCCGCAGGTTTTAGCCAGATGGCGCGCCAGTGGCTCATCATGCCGGATGGTGACAGCCTGATGAAGCTGGCCATATTCATGGACGCGCATGCCGTATGCGGCGATGCGCACCTGCTGGAGGCCGTCGAGCACGCCTTGAGCAAGCTGGCTACCGACAACGATGCCATGCTCAGCCGCTTCGCCTCCGCCATCGATGCCTTTGGCAGTGGCACCGGCTGGTGGAACCGCCTGCTCGGCCTGGGCGACAAGGACAACCAGCTCAACATCAAGAAGGAAGGCATCTTCCCGCTGGTGCATGGCGTGCGCAGCCTGGCCATGGCCAAGCGCGTGGAGGAGACCGGCACCACCGAGCGCATTGCGGCACTGGTCACGATGGAGGTCCTGACGCCCGAGATGGGCGCTGACCTGACCGACAGCCTGTACTTTTTCATGGGCCTCAAGCTCAAGGCGGGCCTGGCCGAACTCGATACCGACCGGCCGGTGACCGGCGCGATTGACGTGGACAAGCTCAGCAGCCTGGACCGCGATTTGCTCAAAGACACGCTGGGCGTGGTCAAGCGCTTCAAGGCGCTGCTGCGCCAGCGCTTTCACCTGGAATCCGCCTGATGCCCGGCCGTTACATGCCTCCGCGCCTGTGGGCCGCGCTCAAACGCGAGTGGATGATTTACCACCTGGGTCTGCCCGAGTTCCGCTTCATGTTCGACCCGGCACCCCCCAACGAATGGGTGTCGCTGGACTGCGAGACCACCGGCTTGAACGTGGGCAAGGACGAAATCATTTCCATAGGCGCAGTGCGCATTGTGGGCAACCGCATCATGACCAGCGAGCGCCTGGAACTGCTGGTCAAGCCCGAGCATGGCGTCTCGGCCGAGAGCGTGAAGATCCACCGCCTGCGCGAGCAGGACGTGGCCCAGGGTTTGTCGATTGACGAGGCCATGAAGCAACTCATGCGCTTTATCGGCAGCCGCCCGCTGGTGGGTTACTTCCTCGAATTTGACGTGGCCATGATCAACAAAGCGCTGTTCCCCATGCTGGGCATGGGCCTGCCCCAAAGCAAGATCGAGGTCTCCGGCCTGTACTACGACTACAAGTACCGCCAGCAACCCGCCCACACACGCCAGGACGCGCCACAGATCGACCTGCGCTTTGACACCTTGATGGCCGACCTGGGCCTGCCGGTGCGCGAGGCCCACGACGCACTCAACGATGCGGTCATGGCGGCGCTGGCGTTCATCAAGCTCAAGCAGTTGAAGGGCTGAAGGGCAGCGGCCTGACCGCGCCTGACCAGCCTGTAGGCCCGGTGGACTGTGCCAGTCGTTTCGATTCGCTCAGCTCTCTCTTTTTAGGTTGATTTTTACCTGTCAGCGATGGCGTTCGAGCGCGCTTTCCACGCCTCGCAGCAAACGCGCGCCGTTCACGGGTTGGGCCAGCACGTCGATGACATCCTGCTGCAATGTGCTCGTGGCCGTCGGCGCGTCAGCGTCTGCCGTGAAAAAGAGGATGGGCAGATCAATCCGGCGCAGCGTCAATTCATCCTGCAATTGCGTTGGGTTCATGCCCGGCAAGCTGACGTCCATCAACAGGCAGCCGGTCGGCTGCACGCCACAGGTGCTTAAAAAATCTTCAGCACAGGCAAAGCCTTGCGAGGGGAGATCGGCAGTCTCCAGCAACAGCGAGATACTGGACCGGATCCAGGGATCCTGCTCAACGATAAAGACAGCGGGTGAAGTCATGGTCTTGGCCGGTGGCTGAAATAGGGCCCGATTCTGGTGCGTTGCCGGGTTGTGCGCCAATCCTCACCAATGCTCAGGATCCGGGGAGGAGGGGGTCGCGTTGCGCTGGGCGGCTGAGTGGGATCGTGCCTTGCAAACTTCAGGTTGCGGTTTTGTCCGTGGCGCGAATGTTGCGTCACACTGGGTAATGTCTGATGCGATCCGTATTGTTGTTATTTCCCCCGATCTGGACCTGGCCGATCCGCAGGATGAGCACGCGGCTGAGCAGGCCGAGCGCTCGCGCAGCCTGCGCATAGGTCTGCTGGAGAGTGGTTTCAATCTGGTGGCCTCGCTGCCGGCCGATGTGTTCCTGACCGAGCGCCTGGCCCAGCTGCGCCCCGACCTGATCATTGTGGATGCCGAGAGCGATGCGCGCGACGCGCTGGAGCATGTGGTGATGGCCACGCGCGATGCGCGCCGCCCCATCGTCATGTTCACCAACGACCACGACAGCGGCAACGCCCGCGCCGCCGTGGCCGCCGGTGTCTCTGCCTATATCGTGGCCGGGCTGCAGTCCGACCGTATCCGCCCGATTTTGGATGTGGCCATGGCCCGCTTCCAGCAGGAGCAGGCGCTGCGCCAGGAGCTGGCCGATGCCCGCAACGAGATCAACCAGCTCAGTGCCAGCGCGCAGGAGCGCCGTGTCATAGACCGCGCCAAGGCCCTGCTGATGGAGCGGCAAAAACTCAGCGAGAACGATGCCTACGCCAAGCTGCGCAAGGCCGCCATGGACAAGAACCTGAAGATCGTGGAAGTGGCCCAGCGCATGCTGGATGTGGCGGACCTGTTGGGCTGAATCTGCACCGCTTGAGGTACAGGACAAACGCAATTGGTGCATTGCACAAGAAGAGTGCGGTTGTTTGGGGTGTTTGGAGGCAGGTTTGCTCTGGACGCAGGACGGTGTGGCACTCTGCTCCGTGTCCCCCATAGGCAATCCAAAAGAGTCCGGGTGGCAAAGCGTTCTGCGCAGGTAAAGGAGGAGCCCGCAGGGCGGGGGACACGGAGCAGAACGCTTTGCCACCCGGACTCCGCACCGCAGACGCTATCAAGCAGGCACACCAAGACCAAGACTTGGCACGCCACTTGCATAGATAAAAACAAGACCAGCGATGGTCATGCGATGAACAGCAGCCAACGGCGGTTGCAGTTCATCCAAAAGGACAAAGGCGTCCCCACGGGTTCACCGCTTAACGCGAGTGAGCCCTGTGCGGACGCCTTTTTTGTTTTTGTTTTTTCTCTTCTGGAGTGTTGCCATGACGGATCTTCTGAAAACCAAGCTCACACGCCGCGCCGTGCTGCAAACCGCTGCCATCGGCGCCTTCGGTGTGGACCCCGCGTTGCGCGCCGCCGTCTATGCCGGTGGCTCCGACGCCCCGGAAAAAACCGAGGTGAAGATCGGCTTCATCCCGCTGACCGATTGCGCCAGCGTGGTCATGGCCTCGGTGCTGGGCCTGGACCAGAAATACGGCGTGAAGATCATCCCCAGCAAGGAATCGAGCTGGGCCAGCGTGCGCGACAAGCTGGTCAATGGCGAGCTGGACTTTGCCCATGTGCTGTATGGCCTGGTGTATGGCGTGCACCTGGGAGTGGGCGGCCCCAAGAAAGACATGGCCGTGCTGATGACGCTCAACAACAACGGCCAGGCCATCACGCTGTCCAAGAAGCTGGCCGACAAGGGTGCGGTGGATGGCGCAGGACTTGCCAAGCTGATGGCGGCCGAGAAGCGCGAATACACCTTTGCCCAGACCTTCCCCACCGGCACGCACGCCATGTGGCTGTATTACTGGATGGCGGCCAACGGCATCAACCCCATGGCCGACTCCAAGGTCATCACCGTGCCGCCGCCGCAAATGGTGGCGAACATGCGCGTGGGCAATATGGATGGCTTTTGCGTGGGTGAGCCCTGGAACCACCGCGCCATCATCGACGGCATCGGCGTCACCGCCGCCACCACGCAGGACATCTGGAAAGACCACCCGGAAAAAGTGCTGGGCACCACGGGTGACTTCGTCAAGAAATACCCCAACACCGCACGCGCCGTGACCGCCGCGATTCTGGAAGCCGGCAAGTGGATCGACGCCGGCCTGCAGAACAAAAACAAGATGGCCGAAACCATTGCCGACAAGAGCTATGTGAACACCAGCGTGGACGCTATCAACCAGCGCATTCTGGGCCGCTACCAG
>CANFIH010000149.1 GCA_947446855.1 Burkholderiales bacterium | reverse complement strand
GGGGAGTGCAGCAGTTCAAGCAGTTCGGCCAGTAGTGGGGTGGCACGGCATTTGCTCTTCGAGGTTCATTGAAAAATCCTTATGAATCAAAGAGTTACAGCTGTCATTTTACCGCAAAAGGGCTTAACTTAATGGCATTGGCCCCTTACCCCCCGTCGGGGTAAGGGGAGCCTAAAGCGGACAGCCCATTTGGCTTTTTCGCTTCGGCTACGGAATCACCGGGATCGGTTCTTTGGGTTGGCGCTTGGACTGGGATGGGGCGCAAGTTGCGGGCAAACCGCGGCGGGTCTTGGCGGCGAAGGCTGCAATCGCACTTCCACCTCACCCGCTTCCACCTTATTCGCTTCCGGCGCTCGGAACTACTGGCGTGAGCTTTGGGCGGGAAGAAGTGGTGGTAACACCTCGTCATTCATTCCGCATCCGGCGCAAAAAGGTCAAATGGGCTGTCCGGCTGTTAAAGCTCCCCTTACCCCGGCGGGGGGTAAGGGGCGGGGGGGGGATGGGGGAGTCAAGAACCACGCCTAAAATGCCAAGATGATCTCTCGCGAACCCACCATCGAACGCCTGGCCACCGCCAAAGCCCTGTTGCTCACCCCTTTTGGCCTGGATGAAACCCATCTGGCCCGCGCCCTGAATGAAATCAAGGCGCACAAGGTGGACGAGGCCGATCTGTACTTCCAGTACACCCGCTCCGAGGGCTGGAGCCTGGAGGAGGGCATCGTCAAGACCGGCTCCTTCAGCATCGACCAGGGCGTGGGCGTGCGGGCGGTGAGCGGCGAGAAGACGGCTTTTGCCTATTCCGACGATATTTCCGAGGCTTCCCTGCTGGACGCGGCGCGCACCGTGCGCACCATCTCGGCAGCAGCCAAGTCGGCTCGCATCAAAACCGCCAAGCAAAAATTGGCTGGCGCCCGCAGCCTGTACACGGCGGTGGACCCGATCTCCACGCTGGACAGCCAGACCAAGGTCGATTTGCTGGGCAAGGTGGAACGCATGGCGCGCGCCAAGGATCCGCGCGTGGCCCAGGTCATGGCCGGCCTGGCGGCTGAATACGACGTGGTGCTGGTGGCGCGTGCCGACGGCACCCTGGCCGCTGATGTGCGCCCGCTGGTGCGCCTGTCGGTAACGGTGATTGCCGAGCAAAAGGGTCGGCGTGAAGTGGGTTCGGGTGGCGGCGGTGGCCGTTTCGGCCTGGCGTATTTTTCCGACGCGCAGATTCAGGAATATGTGGACCAGGCCGTGCATGCAGCGGTGACCAATCTGGATGCCCGTCCGGCGCCGGCTGGCGAGATGACGGTGGTGCTGGGCTCCGGCTGGCCCGGCATCCTGCTGCACGAGGCGATTGGCCACGGTCTGGAGGGCGACTTCAACCGCAAGGGGTCGAGTGCCTTCAGCGGCCGCATCGGCCAGCGCGTGGCGGCCAAGGGCGTGACCGTGCTGGACGATGGCACGATTGCCGATCGCCGTGGCTCGCTCAATGTGGACGACGAGGGCAATGCCAGCCAGCGCAATGTGCTGATCGAGGACGGCATCCTCAAGGGCTATATCCAGGACAGTATGAACGCGCGCCTGATGGGCGTGGCGCCCACCGGCAACGGCCGGCGCGAAAGCTATGCCCACATTCCCATGCCGCGCATGACCAACACCTACATGCTGGGCGGCGACAAGGCGCCGGAAGAAATCGTCAAGAGCATCAAGAAGGGCTTGTACGCCACCAATTTCGGTGGCGGCCAGGTCGATATCACCTCCGGCAAGTTTGTGTTTTCTGCCAGCGAAGCCTATTGGGTGGAAAACGGCAAGATCCTGTACCCGGTCAAGGGCGCCACCATCGTCGGCAGCGGCCCGGAGTGTCTCAAGCGCGTCAGCATGATCGGCAACGACATGAAGCTCGACAGCGGTGTGGGCACCTGCGGCAAGGAAGGCCAGAGCGTGCCGGTGGGTGTGGGCCAACCGACGCTGCGCATCGACGGCCTGACCGTCGGCGGCACCGCGTAAAGGCAGCACCGATTTGCGTCCCTTCCTGGCGGGTGCGCGCGACACCTTCCCCATGCTGGTGGGGGCCGCGCCCTTTGGTGTGATTTTCGGTACCCTGGCCATTGGCAGCGGCCTGCCAGTGTGGCTGGCCTTAGGGCTTTCGGCCCTGGTGTTTGCCGGCTCTTCCCAGTTCGTCGCGGTCAGCCTGATTGGCAGCGGCACCGCTTTGCCGGTGATCTGGCTCACCACCTTTGTGGTGAACCTGCGCCATGCGCTGTACAGCGCGACCTTGCTGCCGTATGCGCGTGAACTGCCGGCACGCTGGCGCTGGGCCCTGGCCTTCTGGCTGACGGATGAGACCTTCGCCGTGGTGGAAAACCAGTTGCGCCACCATGCCAATGTGAAAGACGGCGCCTGGTACTGGTTGGGCTCGTCTCTGGCGATGTACTTCAACTGGCAACTCTGGACGGTTGTGGGTGTACTGCTGGGCCAGAGCGTGCCGGTGCTGGCCACGCTGGGACTGGATTTCGCCATGGTGGCCACCTTCGCCGCTATCGTCACCCTGCAGTTGCGTGAACGCCCGGTGCTGTTTGCCGCGCTGGTGTCTGGCATCGTGGCATTGCTGGCGCGCGGCTTGCCCTACAAACTGGGCTTGATGTTGGCGGCCATCGCAGGCGTCACCACGGGCGTGCTGGTGGAGATGTGGTCGGAACAGGTGCGCAAACCGGCAGACCAGGGAGGTCGCCCATGAATACCGAATGGATCTTGACGCTGGCCGGTATGGTGGTGGTGACCTACGGCATACGCCTGAGTTTTCTGGTGTTCGGCCACCGCGTAGAGTTTCCGGCCTGGCTGGAGCGTGCTTTGCGCTATGTGCCGGCGGCGGTGCTGACCGCCTTGATTGTGCCCATGGCGCTGGCGCCGCAGGGCGGCATCGACCTGTCTTTGCACAACGCCTATCTGCCCGGCACCATCGCCGCCATCGCGGTGGCGCTTTGGACGCGCCAAACGCTAGCCGCGATTCTGGGCGGGTTTGTGGTGTATGGCCTGTGGCGTTGGCTGGTGGTGTGAAAGCTTTGCGATAAAAACATGTGCTACATTGCGACCCATGCATTCGACTGCTTTTTTCTTTAGCTACTTTTGGTTCTCAAGCGCCTGCGGCGGTAGAGAGATCTGAACGTACCTGAAAAGTACCGAATCTTCAAACGACCGCTGGCACCCCCGGCGGTTTTTTTTTGCCGAATCTTTTTGTTTGTTTTAACCCAGGGAAGAAGCCCATGACTACCAAAGCCCACACCAGCGCCGACCGCACTGGCATTACCGACGACGAACGCATCAAGGACATCACCGTGTTGCCACCTCCCGAGCATCTGGTTCGCTTCTTCCCGATTGTGGGCACAGCCGTTGAAAAGCTGATTGCCGACACCCGCCACGCCATTCACAACATCATGGCCGGCAAGGACGATCGGCTGCTGGTCGTCATCGGCCCTTGCTCCATCCATGACCCGGCTGCCGCTGTGGAATACGCACGTCGCCTGAAGGAAATGCGCGTCAAGTACGCCGACACGCTGGAAATTGTGATGCGCGTCTACTTCGAAAAGCCGCGCACCACCGTGGGCTGGAAGGGTCTGATCAACGACCCCTACCTGGACGAGAGCTTCCGCATTGATGAAGGTCTGCGCATTGCGCGCCAGTTGCTCATCGAGATCAACCGCATGGGCTTGCCGGCAGGTAGCGAGTTCCTGGATGTGATCTCGCCCCAGTACCTGGGCGATTTGATTTCCTGGGGCGCCATTGGTGCCCGCACGACGGAGAGCCAGGTGCACCGCGAACTGGCCTCCGGCCTGTCGGCACCTATTGGCTTCAAGAACGGTACCGACGGCAATATCAAGATCGCCACCGACGCCATCCAGGCGGCAGCCGGCGCGCACCACTTTTTGTCGGTGCACAAGAATGGCCAGGTGGCGATTGTGCAGACCAAGGGCAACCCGGATTGCCATGTCATCCTGCGTGGTGGCAAGGCGCCCAATTACGATGCGGCCAGTGTGGCAGCCGCCTGTGCCGAGCTGGAAAAGTCCAAACTGCCGGCCACATTGATGGTGGATTGCAGCCATGCCAACAGCAGCAAGCAGCATGAAAAGCAGTTGGAAGTGGCACGCGACATTGCCGCCCAGATTACGGCGGGTTCGAAGAGTGTGTTTGGCGTGATGGTGGAAAGCCATCTGCAGGCCGGTGCGCAGAAGTTCACGCCGGGCAAGGACGACTCCAGCAAGCTGGAATACGGCAAGAGCATCACCGACGCCTGCCTGGGTTGGGACGATTCGCTGGCCTCGCTGGAGGTGCTATCCCAAGCGGTGAAGGCCCGCCGCGCATAGCAAATGGCGCAGCCCGCAGCGCAGCGATCCGCTGCGGGCTGTCTTGTCTTGTGTAAGGCAATTGCGCCCCGGTTTGGGTTAATCTAGCCGGGTAGCTACCAAACAGGACCTGATATGCGCAGCGAAGTGAACGTGATTGTGGAAGGCAAGGACTTTTCTTTCAGCCTGGAGGGCAAGGAGCCGCTCGCCAATGAAGTGGCACGCAAGTGGCTGGACGAGCAGTTTGTGACACTCGAGTGTGAGCCTCTGCGCGCATCCGGCAAGCTCTTGCTGGCCGACAAGGTGGTCGTGGTCGCCCGTGAGGCGGGCGCCAAGCGTTTTGCCGATGCGGCATGGGGCGCAGCCTTCGCTGCGGCTGCCAGTGCTGCCTTGGGTAAGAAAATGCTGCAGGTGGACGCAGACACGCTGAGCGTCACGTACTAAAGCACGCGTTGGCGCGGATCGGCGGGATGTAAACAGCACTCTGACTGTCTCGCCAGCGGCCTGCGTTCAGCCTTGCAGTAGCGCGCGCTCCAGCTTTTGGTGAATGCCACCGAAGCCACCGTTGCTCATACACAGAATGTGGTCGCCTGGTTGAACTTGGGCCAGCACCTGTGCAATCACGCCATCCACGCTGTCGGCCACATGCGCCGATCCGCCCATGGGCCGCAAGGCATCCACCGCATCCCAGCCCAGGCCGCCGCTGTGGCAAAACGCCAGGTCGGCTTCCTCCAGACTCCAGGGCAGTTGCGCCTTCATGGCGCCCAGCTTCATGGTGTTGCTGCGTGGCTCAAAGACCGCCAGGATGCGCGCGCTGCCCACTCTGCGCCGTAGGCCGTTGACGGTGGTGCGGATGGCGGTGGGGTGGTGGGCGAAATCGTCGTAAATCGTTACGGCGGCGGCTTCACCGGAGCCTGGCAGTACGACGCGCGAGCGCACTTCCATGCGGCGCTTCACATTTTCAAAGCTTGCCAGAGCTGCTGCGGCTTGCGCGGGTGTGACGCCCACATGTTCGGCGGCGGCCATGGCGGCCAGTGCGTTGAGCTGGTTGTGCACGCCGTTCAGACCCCAGCGAACGTGTGCCACCGCTTTTCCCCGCAGTAGCACGTCGAAATCATGCGGCTCACCCACGGCCGAAAAATCGCTGACGGCGGCACCAAAGCTGCGGGTTTCGCTCCAGCAGCCCTGGTGCAGCACGCGGGCCAAAGCCTCCTCCAGACCATTCACCACCACGCGCCCGCTGGCCGGCACGGTGCGCAGCAAATGGTGGAACTGGCGCTCGATGGCGGGCAGGTCGTCAAAGATGTCGGCGTGGTCGAATTCCAGGTTGTTCAGCACGGCAGTACGGGGGCGGTAATGCACGAACTTGCTGCGCTTGTCAAAAAACGCGGTGTCGTATTCGTCGGCTTCGATCACAAAAACCGGGGTGTTCGCGAGGGCAGGTGAGCCGGGTACGGTGGGGCGCGTGGAAGCGCCCAGTCGAGCGGAGACGCCGAAGTTGACTGGCACACCACCCACCAGAAAGCCCGGCTCCAGACCGGCGCTGTGCAGAATCCAGCTCAGCATGGCGGTGGTGGTGGTTTTGCCATGGGTGCCGGCCACAGCCAGCACGTGGCGCCCTTGCAATACGTGTTCGGCCAGCCATTGCGGCCCGCTGGTGTAGGGTGCGCCGGCGTCCAAAATGGCTTCCATCAGTGGAAATTTGGGCTCGCCGTTGGTCAGGCGGGCGCGGCTCACGACATTGCCGACGACAAACATGTCCGGCTGCAAGTCCATTTGATTGGCGCCAAAGCCCTCTATCAAGTCAATGCCCAGCGCCCGCAGCTGGTCGCTCATGGGGGGGTAGACCCCGGCGTCACAACCGGTAACCCGGTGCCCGGCTTCGCGTGCCAGGGCGGCCAGGCCGCCCATGAAAGTGCCACAGATACCCAGAATATGAATGTGCATGCTCCTATTGTGCACAATGGGGAAATGGAATCCGTGAAAGAAGAAATTGCCGCCACTGCGGCCCGTATGGTGGTGGAGGAGGGGCTGGAATACGGCCCAGCCAAGCGCCGTGCGCTCAAGCAACTGGGCCTGGCCGGGCGCTCGGCTTTGCCTGACAACGAGCAGATTGAGCAGGCCGTGGAGGAATATATTGCCCTGTTTTGTGCCGATACCCAGCCTCTGGAGTTGCGGGCGCTGCGCGAGCTGGCCTTGACCTGGCTGGAGCGCTTGCAACGGTTTCGGCCGCATCTGGGCGGCGCTGTCTGGCGCGGGACGGCAACGCGCCACTCAGACATCTTTATTCAGCTGTTTTGTGACGACCCCAAGGCTGCTGAAATTGGCTTAATCGACCTGGGCGTGCGCTTTGAAGTTGCTTCGGTTACGGGCTTTCAGGGCGAGACGGTAGATGCGCTGAGCGTGCATGTGCGGTGCCAGGCACTGGGCGAGTTTGTGGGCGTGCATCTGTTGGTGTACGACTTTGACGACTTGCGTGGTGCCTTGAAGCCTGATGCGCGTGGGCGCCGACCCCGCGGGGACGCGGTGGCGCTGAGAAATTTGTTGCATGATGCTGCCTATGAGTGAAACCGATCCCCAACCACTGCCTGCCGTGCCGGCCTCCCCTGATAGACGTGGACTGATACTGGGTGTTGGTGCGCTCGCTGCCAGCGCTGGCGTGGGAATGGCGTGGTGGCGATCCCGTCCCGGCGCGGTGGTGTCAGCGGCAGAGCCGGTCCCCGGTTTCTGGGATTTGCAATGGAGTACACCCGGCGGTACCCCGTTGTGGCTGAAGGATTTTCGCGGCAAGCCTCTGTTGATTAATTTCTGGGCCACCTGGTGTCCTCCTTGTATCGAGGAACTTCCCTTAATTAACGCCTTTTTCAATAAAAATCATGCAAATGGTTGGCAGGTGATTGGTTTGGCAGTGGATAAGCCGGCTTCTGTACAGGCTTTTCTGCAGAAAATGCCGCTTGACTTCCCTGTGGCCATCGACGCCTTGGCGGGGTCTGATCTGGGTCGGGAATTGGGCAATCCGTCGGGCTCCTTGCCATTTTCTGTGGCGCTCAACGCGCAGGGCGTCATTGTCCAGCGCAAGCTCGGGCGCTTGAAGCAAGAGGATTTGGATCTTTGGGCTCAGCTAAAATAGCGGCCTGGGCACCACCAGGCCCACCAAAAAGTCCCCATGCCGTCGTGCGATGGCACGCCCGAAGGGGTTTACGCTATTCAATTTGACAGCAAATGAATAAAATTACTGACAAATTCGGTATTTTTGCTGTAAATTAGAGCCCCATTAAAGATAGAGGTTGGAGATACCATGGATTTACGCAAACTCAAGACCCTGATTGATCTGGTGTCTGATTCCAATGTGTCCGAGTTGGAGATCACCGAAGCCGAAGGCAAGGTGCGCATTGTCAAAGGCGGAGGCGCCATGGTTCACGCCTATAGCCAGCCGATGTACCAGCAGATGCAACCGGCACCGGTAGCCGCGCCAGCTACTCCGGCAGCAGCCGCTGCGGTCGCGGTGGTGGAAGAAGCTGCCACGGGCCACACCGTGAAGTCGCCCATGGTCGGCACCTTTTATCGTTCATCGTCCCCCGGTTCCAAGGCATTTGTCGAAATTGGATCCGTCGTCAAGGAAGGTGAAACCATTTGCATCATTGAAGCGATGAAGATCCTCAATGAAATCGAAGCCGACAAGGCAGGAACCATCTCCAAAATTCTTTGCGAAAACGGGCAGGCGGTCGAGTACGGACAGCCCCTTTTCATCATCGAATAAGCAAGAAGCCGCTAGCCCATGTTCAAAAAAATTCTGGTCGCCAACCGAGGCGAGATTGCGTTGCGCATACAGCGCGCCTGTCGCGAGTTGGGAATCAAGGCCGTCATGGTGTATTCCGAGGCCGACCGGGAGGCCAAGTACGTCAAGCTGGCCGAGGAAGCCGTGTGTATCGGGCCCGCTTCTTCTGCGCTGAGCTACCTGAATATGCCCGCCATCATCTCCGCTGCCGAGGTGACCGATGCCGAGGCGATTCACCCGGGCTATGGTTTCCTGAGTGAAAACGCAGATTTCGCCGAGCGCGTGGAAAAAAGCGGCTTCCAGTTTATCGGCCCGACGCCCGAGTCCATCCGCATCATGGGTGACAAGGTCTCGGCCAAGCAAGCCATGATCCGAGCCGGCGTGCCCTGTGTGCCGGGCTCCGAAGGCGAGCTGCCCGATGACCCTGCCGCCATCCGGCGCATTGCCAAGACGGTGGGCTATCCCGTCATCATCAAGGCCGCCGGCGGCGGCGGTGGTCGCGGCATGCGTGTGGTCCATACCGAAGCGGCGCTGATCAATGCAGTGCAGATGACCAAAGCGGAGGCGGGGGCTGCCTTCGGCAATCCTGCGGTCTACATGGAAAAATTCCTGCAGAACCCGCGCCACGTTGAAATCCAGATCATTGCGGACAAGCACAAGAACGGTGTTTACCTGGGTGAGCGCGACTGCTCCATGCAGCGCCGCCACCAAAAAGTGCTGGAAGAGTCCCCGGCTCCCGGCATCAACCGCAAGCTGATTGAACGCATCGGCGAGCGTTGCGTTGCGGCCTGTAAGAAGATTGGGTATCGCGGCGCCGGCACCTTTGAATTTTTGTACGAAGACGGCGAGTTCTATTTCATTGAAATGAACACCCGCGTGCAGGTGGAGCATCCCGTGACCGAAATGGTGACGGGCGTGGACATCGTCAAGACCCAGATCATGGTGGCGGCGGGCGAAAAACTGCCATTTACCCAGCGCGACATCGTGATGCGTGGCCACGCGATTGAATGCCGTGTGAACGCGGAAGATCCTTACAAGTTCACACCCTCGCCGGGTCGGATCAGCATGTGGCATGCGCCCGGCGGACCTGGCGTGCGGGTGGATTCGCACGTCTATACCAACTACTTTGTGCCGCCGAATTACGACTCCATGATCGGCAAGATCATTGTGCACGGCGATACGCGTGAGCAGGCCATGGCCCGCATGCGCACCGCCTTGGCCGAGACCGTGGTGGAAGGCATCAACACCAATATTCCGCTGCACCGCGAACTGATGGTGGACGCCAAGTTCATGGCTGGCGGCACCAATATTCATTACCTGGAACACTGGCTTGAACAACACAAGCGCTAACGCACCGCGCATGTTTGAACTGCGCCTGATGTGCCCCGAAGACCGGGTGGAAAGCCTGAGTGACGCGTTGGATGCGCTGGATGCCCTGAGCGTCAGCGTCGAAGACGCCGATGCCCAGACCGACGCCGAGCAGGCCCTGTTTGGCGAGCCCGGCATGCCGCCACCCAAGGAGGGTTGGCAGCGCTCCCGTGTGATCGCCCTGTTTGCCGCAGAGGATGCTGCGCGTGACGCGGCCTCCTTGCTGCAAGCGCAGGACTTCTTCGACGGTTGTCAGGTGCTGGGAGCCAGTCCGGTGCCGGATCAGGACTGGGTGCGTCTGACCCAGTCGCAGTTCGCTCCGGTTGAAATTACGCCCGAGTTCTGGATTGTGCCGACCTGGCATGAGCCTCCGGCCCAAGCCAAACAGGTGATTCGTTTGGATCCTGGACTGGCATTTGGTACCGGCACCCATCCCACCACCCGTATGTGCCTGCGCTGGATTGCCGGTCACACCGTGCCTGTGCGCGTGCTGGACTACGGTTGTGGTTCCGGCATTCTGGCTATCGGCGCATCCAAATACGGTGCCCGGGAAGTGCTGGCTGTGGATATTGACGAGGCCGCGGTGCAGTCCACCGAGCTGAATGCTGAAGCCAACCGGGTGAGCCTGGTCGCTGGCATGCCGGATAAAGCGGTGGGCAGTTTTGGTTTGGTGCTGGCCAACATCTTGGCCACACCCTTGAAGGTATTGGCACCGCTGCTGTGC
>CANFIH010000148.1 GCA_947446855.1 Burkholderiales bacterium | reverse complement strand
CGACCGCCACGAACCAGCACCACGCTGTGTTCCTGCAGGTTGTGGCCTTCGCCGCCGATGTAAGAGATCACCTCAAAACCGTTGGTCAAGCGCACTTTGGCAACTTTACGCAGAGCGGAGTTAGGCTTTTTAGGCGTTGTGGTGTACACACGGGTGCATACGCCACGACGCTGGGGAGAGTTCTGCATAGCAGGACTCTTGGACTTGATAATCTCGACTTCGCGCCCCTGGCGCACGAGTTGGTTGATGGTTGGCACTTATGCCTCCTGAAAAAAAACGTCCCTAAACGTTTGGTTCTTACAAAATAACTTTTCGAAAACGTGAATCCCTTCGGAATTTCCGAAAAGCCTTCTAATGTATCAGGTCAGGGGTTTTCCCGCAATACCATTTGCTTGGCCACCTGGAAAATCAGCGAATCCAGAGGCGCATGGCATCCCAGGCGCGGCCAATGACACCGGCTTGCTCCACTCCATCCAGCGCTAGCAGCGGCACGTCCAGCACGGTTTGCTCGGCCGCTGTAACACGCAAGGTGGCGAGTTGCTGCCCCTTGGTTACCGGCGCGAGCAAGAGGTCATTGCGCAGCACCCGGGTCTTGACCTTGGACGCCATGCCAGTGGGCACTGCCACCACAATAGCCTGGCTGCGACCCAGATTGACATTGGCCGAGGTGCCCTTCCAAACCGCTGGCGTTACGACCGGCTGGCCGGCGTCAAACAACTTGACCGCCTCAAACGCGGTATAGCCCCAGTTCAGCAACTTTTGCGATTCATTGGCCCGCGCATTTTCACTCTCTGCACCCAACACGATGGACAGCAAGCGGCGCCCGCCGGTCGCGGCGGGCGTGCCCGCTGCCGCACCGACCGTGACCAGATTCGGGAAATCCCGCTTGGCGGTCGCAATCATGCAAAAACCCGCAGCGTCGGTGTGGCCGGTTTTCAAACCATCGACCGTCGGATCACGGAACAACAGCAGGTTGCGGTTGCTGTCATTGGCTGCGGGCGTGCCGGGATAGCGGTAATGCTTGATGGCGTAAAAGCGCACGTACTGCGGGAAGTCGCTCATCAGGCGCGTCGCAAGCACACTCAAATCACGCGCCGTGGTGGTGTGACCGGCTTCGGTCAAGCCCTCCGGATTTCGGTAAGCCGTATTTTTCATACCCAGGGCTTTTGCCTGTTCGTTCATCATCTGTACGAATTTTTCCGCCGTTCCGCCCACGGCCTCGGCCAGCGCCATGGTGGCGTCGTTACCACTTAGCACAACCATACCCTGCACCAGATCCTCCACCGACACCTGCATCTTGGGATCAATGAACATGCGCGAACCGGGCATTTTCCAGGCCCGCTCGCTGACCGGAAAGGTCTGCTTGAGGTCGATCTTCCTGGACCTGAGTGCGTCAAACACCAGATACGCGGTCATCAATTTGGTTAACGAAGCCGGCTCCACCGCTGCATCTATGTCTTTGGCCGCCAGGATCTGGTTGGCCGTGACGTCCAGCAGCATGTAAGAGCGTGCAGCAACCTCGGGTGGCTGAGGCATTTGCGCCGCAACGGAAAAACTCAAGGCAGCCAACAGAATGGCAAAAAATGACTTCATGGGTTTGGTAGAGAACCCCGCAAGGGAGCCATTAAAAGGAAATGCTAAAGAGCGGACAAGTCGCTCCTCAAGTGCCGGACGATGAGCGACCGCAACAGCATCAATTGCCCATGAAAAAAGTGCTCCACCCCTGGAATAACAGTCACCGGCAATTTCTGCGGCCTTGCCCAATTCATGACATCAGCCAGTGGAACCGTGTCATCAACTTCGCCATGCACTACCAATGTCCGCTCGTGCAACTCGGGAGCCAGTGCCGCCACGTTAAAGCGGCTGGCTGCCGTGCCAACCAGCACCAACTTATCCAAAGGGCGCTGTTGCCAGAGACTTTCAATAGCGTGACTGGTCACAAATGCGCCAAAGGAAAAACCTGCCAGCGCCAATGCACCGTCTGGCGCCTGGTCCCGGACCACTGCCAGCAAATCCTGCAACTCGCCTTGGCCATGGTCGTACCCCCCCTCACTGCCACCCACGCCGCGAAAGTTAAAGCGCACCGCGCTCCAACCGCACTGGACAAAGGCGCGTGCCAGTGTTTGAACCACTTTGTTGTCCATGGTCCCGCCAAACAGCGGATGGGGATGGGCGATCACCGCCACGCCGCGCAGCGGGCCGTGCGGCTCATCCACGGCGGCTTCAATCACACCTGCCGGTCCAGTCAAGGTCATACGTCTGGTTGAGGCCTTCATGGTTTAGCACCCTAGATGCACAGGGGTCAGTAGACGCTCCACTACCTTGCCATTCTTAAGGTGGGACTCGACGATTTCGTCGATATCGGATGCATCTACATAGCTGTACCAAACGCCTTCAGGATAGACCACAGCCACGGGGCCTGCGGCACAGCGGTCCAGGCAACCCGCCTTATTGACCCGCACCTGACCCGGGCCGCTCAGCTTGGCATCCTTGACCAGCGCCTTGCAGCGGTCAAATGCCTCCTGCGCCTTGAACTGGGCGCAGCAGGCTTCACCGTTTTTGCGTTCGTTCAAACAAAAGAAAATATGGTGTTTGTAATATGCAGGCTGGGGGGAAGTGATTTCAGACATGCCCTGATTTTAGTTTTTTGTGTCGTGACGCCAAATGAGGACCAGGGCGTATGCCAAGACTGCGTAGGGCCAACACCATCCCAGCCACTGTGCCAGGCCATTGAAACGGATAAAGCGCCCCTGCTCCCATTCGTGCAGGGTCTGGGCGAAATAGGGTGTTTCGGGCGCCTGGTTCAGTATGCCAAGATACAAGCCCAACCCTAATAAGACCAGTGCAGCACAGGCCCGACCTGGCACCAAGGCAAGCAATGGCGCCAGGATCAGGGCCGTTACCAGTGCGACCTGCGCGGGCAGGTCCAGCCAAGCCCATGCATGTCCGGGCCCCCAACTCAGCACGGCGGAAAGCGCCGTAGCCGCAGTGCCCAGCCCGATAAACCCAGGAACAAACAGCACTCTACGTATGCCAGGCCGGATCACGCAAAAGCCCAACATACAAGGAATCAGCAATCCCAGCAGGACACAGATCAGCTCCGCACTGGGCAGCAGGGGTTGCAACTCAATGTCGCGCACCGGTAGCCAGGCGAGAAACGGCGTATCGGCAAGTTGCTCGGCCACCTGCGCCTCGATACGTTCATAAATTTGGCCCAGGCCGAAGGGCACCGCCGGCGGAAACAACAAGGCCAACGGCCAAGTGGCGAGTAACACCAAACCACCGCGCGAATTTTCAATAAACCAGTGTCTGCGGAAATTGCTCCAGCGGTCAATCGCACCCAGGCGCTCCAGTAACAACGTAACAATGGCCCCGCCCCAGGCTCCTGCTGTGTTGAGCAACCAGTCTTCGCGCGACGCCACCCGCACCGGCAGGAAGCTTTGCAAGGTCTCCATCCCAAGCGATAACAAACTGGCACACAGAAAAGTAAACAACAGCGGGCGAAGCGCGCGCGCCGAGCGCAACGCGCTCAGGGCCAACAGTCCGCCAAAGGGTACATAGCCAATCACATTGACCGCGACATCGAACCCGGTCCAATAGCGCGGTAGGGGCGCCAACAAAAAAGACCAGGCCTCTATGCCCTGGTCACGCCAATCGGAGAACGGGTACAGGCTGGCATAGACAATCAACACTGCATAAATCAAAGCCAGGGGCGAGGCTGCGGTCTTGTGCATGGCCTGGTGCTTCAGAACGGCTTGACAACCACCAGAATAACGATGCCTACCAGCAGCAGCACAGGAACCTCATTGAACCAGCGGAACCATACATGACTGTGGCCTTCAGTTCCCGCCTCAAATTTACGCAACAAGCGGGCACAAACGGCGTGGTACATCACAGCAAACAGAACCAGCAGCAACTTGATGTGCATCCAACCCGGACCATTGCCGTCGCCCATACCAAACTTCCAACCGTATAGCCCCCAAATCCACAAGCCCAAACCCAAAGCGAGCACCACCAACATATGGCTAAAGCGCATCAGCTTACGCGCCATCAACAGGAGTCGTGCACGCTCAGCAACCGAGCCCTGGGGCACCATGGCCAGATTCACAAAAATGCGGGGCAGATAAAACAAGCCGGCAAACCAACTGGCGACAAAAACGATGTGGAACGACTTTACCCAGAGCATGATTTTTGCACCCAAAAAGTACCGACAAAAAAAACCCCAGCACGTGGGCTGGGGTAGTAAGCCTATTTGCTGTCACACATCAAGGCCCCGCTCAGGGAGGAAAAGCGGGAGGTAGCAAGCTACCCAGCAGCAAATTTAACAAGATTTGGTGATGCGCACAAGCGAATTTATCAAATGCCCTTACAAAAACATCAGTTATTGCCGAAATTTACAAGGGTAGGGTTGCAACAGATCCACCGGCCCGATAAAAACGCGCATGTCCTGATGCAGGGGCGGGATCCAGTTCAACTTTCAGGCACAATTTTCATATGACCCCATACGCCCCCTTTCCAGCAGGCCGCCCGCGCCGCCTGCGCCGTGACGTCTTTATCCGCAACCTGGTTCGTGAAAACAACCTGACCGCGCATGACCTGATCTACCCCGTGTTCGTGGTTGATGGCCAAAAGCAGCGTATTTCCGTCGCCTCCATGCCCGGCGTGGAGCGTCTCAGCCTGGACTTGCTACTGCCCGTGGCCGAAGAGTGCGTCAAACTGCAGATTCCCGTGATGGCCCTGTTCCCGGTAATTGACCAGTCCCTCAAAGACTACGGCGGTACCGAGGCCTTAAACCCCGACGGACTGGTGCCCCGTGTGGTGCGCGCCCTGAAGAAAGAATTCCCCGATCTGGGCGTGATGACCGATGTGGCGCTGGACCCCTTCACCAGCCACGGCCAGGACGGCTTGCCCGACACCCGGCCCGAGACCGAGGGTTACATCCTGAATGACGAGACCACCGTCGCTTTGGTGCAGCAGGCGCTGACCCAGGCCCGCGCCGGTGTCGACATCGTCGCCCCCAGCGACATGATGGACGGACGCATTGCCGCCATCCGCGCCGCGCTGGAGGCCGAGCAGTTGGTGCACACCCGCATCATGGCCTACAGCGCCAAGTACGCCAGCGCCTTTTACGGCCCGTTCCGCGACGCCGTCGGCTCGGCTGTCAACCTGGGAAAAAGCAATAAAAAGACCTACCAGATGGACCCTGGCAACAGCGACGAAGCCCTGCGCGAAGTCGCCATGGACATTGCCGAAGGTGCCGACATGGTGATGGTCAAACCCGGTATGCCCTATCTGGATGTGGTACGCCGCGTCAAGGACGAATTCAAAGTGCCTACCTTCGCCTACCAGGTGTCGGGCGAATATGCCATGCTCAAGGCCGCGGCGGCCAATGGCTGGCTGGACCATGACGCCGTCATGCTGGAAAGCCTGTTGGCCTTCAAGCGCGCTGGCGCCGATGGCGTGCTGACCTACTTTGCCCGGGACGCTGCCAAATTGCTGCAGAACCGCTAGCGCCCAGCGCCCTGCTTCGCCGGCAACCCCATGCGCATCTTCCAGATCCAGAGCACAGGTGCCAGTGAAGGCGACGATTGGCCGGCCCTGTTGCAGCGCGGTTTGCCAGCCACGGGGTTTGTCTGGATCAGTTGCGCCAGCCAGGATTTTGAATCCCATCTGCCAGCCATCCAGCAGGGCTTGCAACAGCTCTGCGGGCAACCGCTACTGGACCTGCATGTTTCAGACCTGCTGAACAAGCAACTGCCCTCGCACTACGACTACACCTCGCAGTACGACGTGGTGGTGTTCCGGCGGCTGGCCGCAGCCAGTGCGGCTACGGGCGGCACAGCCCCATCCACCCGCGCCCCGGCTGCCAGCAAGGGCGGGCCGCCGATCCTGCGGCGCATCGATACCAGCCCGGTCGGCTTTGCCGTCTTCGACCGTCTGCTCCTGACCGTTCACCCGGCCGACTGCACCGTGCGCGACGCTTACGCGGCCAAGCTGATGCAGGCCACCAGCACCGATGTACGCACCTTGGGCACACGCTTCCCCAACAGCCCGGCCGACCTGATGCTGCGCATCGTCAACCTGATGGTGGACGGCTATCTGGCGCTGCGGCGCGAAATGACACATCAGCTCGACCACTGGCAAGCCGAGTTGCTCAACCCAAAGGCCCGCTTCGCCAACTGGAGTGCCTTATTGGATGCGCGCCTGGCGCTGCACCAACTGGATGAGATTTGTGAAGACCAGCGCTCCTGCATACAGGACTGGATTGAAGCCATCAAAACCTGGCCGGACGCCGACAACCCCGGCGAGGCCCGCGAGCGCGAGTTGCTGCAAGTGCGTAGCCGCGACGTGTTGGAGCATATTGAGCGCGTGGTGCACCATGTGCGCAGGCTGGAACAAAGTGCCGAGACCGCCGTGCAAATGCACTTCAGCGCCCAAAGCCACCGCACCAACGACATCATGCGCACCCTCACCGCGCTGACCGCCATTTTTCTGCCCCTGAATCTGATTGCCGCCATCTTCGGCATGAATTTCGATTCCATCCCCTTGCTGCATCTGCACAGCGGTTTCTGGTGGGCCATGGGCGGCATGCTGCTGATAGCCTCCACACTCAGCCTGCTGTTCTGGCGCAAGCGCTACATTTCACGCAGCGTGCGCTAATGCCGCCACCCGCCCCGGGCACTAGGTGGATTCCCTAGCGACATCGACCTCTGTCGCAAGTTGACAATAGAGCGGCGCTTTTAGGGGCTAGGCTGCGGTGTACACGGCCAGAATGGCCCGCTTCCTGCATACGAGAATGAGCGCGGCGCAGTCGCGCCAACATGCACTGAATAAAACCAAGGACCCCACCCGTGGCAGAAAAAGTCGTCGTCAAAAATCTCTATAAAATCTTTGGCCACAGTCCCGAACTGGCCATGCAAATGCTCAAACGCGGCCTGAGCAAGGATGAGATCTTCCAGCAAACCGGCATGGTGGTGGGCGTGAAAGACGCCAATTTCCACGTCAACGAAGGCGAGATTTTTGTCCTGATGGGCCTGTCCGGCTCCGGCAAATCCACCCTGATCCGCCTGCTCAACCGCCTGGTCGACCCGACCCACGGCCAGATTCTGGTCGGTGGCAACGACGTCGCCACCATGGGCAAGCAGGCGCTGATCGAACTGCGCCGCAAGGACCTGGCCATGGTGTTCCAGTCCTTTGCCCTCTTGCCCCATCTTTCGGTGCTGCGCAACACCGCCTTCGGGCTGGAAGTGGCCGGCGTCGACCGCAAGAAGCGCGAGATGCGCGCCATGGAGGTGCTGGACCAGGTCGGCCTCAAGGCCTTTGCCAACCGCATGCCGGCCGAACTGTCTGGCGGCATGCAGCAGCGCGTCGGCCTGGCCCGCGCGCTGGCGGTCGACCCCTCGCTGATGCTGATGGACGAGGCCTTCTCGGCACTGGACCCACTCAAGCGCACCGAGATGCAGGAACTGCTGCTCAAACTGCAGGCCGAGCAGCAACGCACCATTGTGTTTGTGTCGCACGACCTGGACGAAGCCTTTCACATCGGCAACCGCATTGCCATCATGGAAGGCGGGCGCATTGTGCAGATCGGCACGCCCGACGAGATCCTGCGCAACCCCAGCGACGAATATGTGCGCGCCTTCTTCAAGGGGGTGGATGTCAACAAATACCTGGTGGCCAAGGACGTAGCCAGCAGCGATGAGACCCTGGTGATCCAGGCTGGTGCCGACGCCCATGCGGACATGCGCGCAGCGATTGCCCGCTTGCGCGAGACCCAGCGCATGTACGCCTTTGTGGTCGGCACGGATGGTCGTCTGCAGGGCGCCGTCTCCATCGATTCCATGTACCGCGCCATGGAGGCCCAGGCCAGTGCACTGTCCGGCGCCTTTTTATCGCACATCACGCCCGTGCCCGCCGCCACGGTGCTGCGCGAACTGGTGGGCCGCATTGTCCAAAACCCGGTGCCACTGCCGGTGGTCGACACGGACAACCGCTACCTGGGTGCCGTGACCCAGACCCTATTGTTGAAGAAGATGGTGGAACAAGAGGAGAGCAGCCATGAGTGAAGCATTGCCCCTGGGCGAATGGGTAGACCGCGGCGTCAAGTTCATCGTCGACAACGACGGTGGCACGCTGGAGCGCCTGGGCTCAGGCATTGGCGACCTGACCGAGGGCATCGAGCTGGGCCTGCAGGCCGTACCCATGCCGGTGGTCACCGCCCTGCTGGTGGCGCTGGGCTTCTGGCGCGTGGGCTGGAAGTTTTCCCTCTTTTGTCTGGCCTGTTGCTACGTGATTGACGCCACCGGTTTCTGGCCGCAAACCATGGTGACGCTGGCGCTCATCATTGCCGCCACCGTCATCAGCCTGGTGCTGGGCCTGCCCCTGGGTATCTGGGCGGCACGCAGTGACCGGGTGGCGGCCATCGTGCGGCCCACGCTGGACTTCATGCAGACCATGCCGGCCTTTGTCTACCTGATTCCGGCGGCCATGCTGTTCGGCCTGGGCCGGGTGCCCGGCGTGCTGGCCACGGTCATCTTTGCCATGCCACCGGTGGTGCGCCTGACCTCCCTGGGCATTCGGCAGGTCAACAAGGAGCAGGTGGAAGCCGGCATCACCTTTGGCTGCACCCCCACCCAGGTGCTGTTCAAGGTGCAGATCCCCGGTGCCCTGCCCTCCATCATGGCCGGCATCAACCAGACCATCATGATGGCGCTCAGCATGGTCATCATCGCCTCCATGGTGGGAGCCGGTGGACTGGGCAACGACGTGCTGGCCAGCATCCAGCGCCTGGACATCGGCCTGGGTTTCGAGTCCGGCCTGGCCGTGGTGCTACTGGCCATCATGCTGGACCGCATCACCGAAACTTTCGGCGCTCAGGGAAAGCGCCAGTCGCTGAGGGATAAACTCGGCCTCGCCCCCAAAGACAATGGCTCCTGACTACCGACTGCCCTGATGGATCTAACCGCCCCCCGCCGCGCCGGCCCACTGCCCAAGCACCGCTTTGTCTTCCTGACGCTGCAGAACTATTCGCTGATAGCACTGTCCAGCGCGGTAGAGGCCCTGCGCATGGCCAACCGCGTGGCCGAGCAGGATGTGTACGAGTGGACCCTGGCCAGCCTGGACGGCAAGCCGGTGGCGGCCAGCAATGGCCTGTCCATGTCACCCACGGTGGCGATTGAGGACATAGGACCGGCCAACATCGTGTTTGTCTGCGGAGGCATCAACGTCGAGCAGGCGGTCACCCCCGATCTGATTGCCGCGCTGCGCCGTTTTGCCCAGCGCCTCGTTCCCCTGGGCTCGCTGTGCACGGGCGGCTACGCGCTGGCCAAGGCCGGTCTGCTGGACAAGTACAAGGCGGTGGTGCACTGGGAAAACATGTCGGCACTGGAAGAGCAATTCCCGGCCGTGCACTTCTCCAAACAACTCTACGCCATAGACCGCGACCGCTACACCTGTTCCGGCGGTGTGGCCCCGCTGGACTTGATGCTCAACATCATCAAGAACCACCTGGGCCGCGACATTGCGCCGCAGATTTCCGACCAGTTCATCCTGGACCGCATCCGCAGCGACCAGGACCGCCAGCATGTGCCTCTGCTGGCTCGCGTGGGCCTGTTCCACGAGAACCTGATCGAGGCCGCCGCTCTGATGGAGGCCAATCTGGAAGAGCCTTTGTCGCTGGACGAAATTGCCAACCTGGTAGGCGTGTCGCGCCGCCAGATCGAGCGGCTGTTCAAGCGCTATGTGGGCGAGGTGCCGACCAAGTACTACCTGGACATGAGGCTGCGGCGGGCCCGTGGTCTGTTGCTGCAGACTTCGATGTCGATCATGGAGGTGGCGGTGGCCTGCGGCTTTCAGTCACCGCCGCATTTTTCCAAGTGTTACCGGGATTTGTTTGGGCATACGCCGAGTGCGGAGCGGCGTAATAGTCGGCGGGTGATTTTGGGTGAGGAGCCGGGTGAGGCTGAGTTGGAAATTTAGACTTTTGGTGTTGCTTGGCTTTGCTTAGAGGGATGTTTTTTCCTACGGAGCTTGGTTTTGACTCCCCCATCCCCCCCGCCCCTTACCCAATGCCATTAAGTTAAGCCCTTTTGCGGTAAAATGGCAACTGTAACTCTTTGATTCATAAGGCTTTTTCAATGAACCTCGAAGAGCAAATGCCGTGCCACCCCACTACTGGCCGAACTGCTTGAACTGCTGCACTCCCCAGCATTT
>CANFIH010000147.1 GCA_947446855.1 Burkholderiales bacterium | reverse complement strand
TTGAAGGCGGGTTTAGCTTTTTGCATGGGTAACGTCCTGATTGGTATCTGAAAAAAAGTGGCTCTTCGGCGTGATCAAGCAGCCGATTTGGCAGCTGCCACTTGAGCCGCTACTTCAGCAGCAAAGTCGTCGACCTTTTTCTCAATGCCTTCACCCACCACGTACAGGGTGAAACCCTTGACGGTTGTGTTGACTGCCTTGAGCATCTGCTCCACGGTTTGCTTGTCATTCTTGACGAAGGCCTGGTTGAACAGGGACACTTCCTTCAGGAACTTCTGCACACCACCTTCGATGCGCTTAGCAACGATTTCTGCGGACTGGACGGGCTTGCCAGCAGCCGTTGCCACAGCGGCGTCTTCCGCTGCCTTGGCAGCAGCCACCGAGCGCTCGCGCTCGACCAACTCCGCGGGTACTTCGGAGCTGGACAGGGAAACCGGCTTCATGGCAGCAACGTGCATAGCCACATCCTTGGCAGCCACTTCGTCACCATCAAATTCGACCACAACGCCAATGCGCGTGCCATGCAGATAGGTTGCCAGTTTGGTACCGCTGGCAAAGCGCTTGAAACGACGGAAAGTCATGTTTTCGCCGATCTTGCCGATCAGGCCCTTACGCACGTCTTCCAAGGTCGGGCCAAAACCGTCTTGTTCATAAGCCAGGGCGCCCAGGGCAGCCACATCAGCGGGGTTGTGCTTGACGATCAGCGCGGCAGCAGCATTGGCCAAAGCCAGGAAGCTGTCATTCTTGGTCACGAAGTCGGTTTCACAGTTGACTTCAAGCAGCGCACCGACGTCGCCTTCGACGCAGTTCACCACCACGCCTTCAGCAGTAATGCGTGCAGCAGCTTTACCGGCCTTGCTGCCGAGCTTGACGCGCAGCAACTCCTCAGCCTTTTCCATATTGCCTTCAGCTTCGGTCAAAGCCTTCTTGCATTCCATCATCGGTGCATCGGTTTTTCCGCGCAGTTCAGCCACCATGCTTGCAGTAATCACAGCCATTTGCATTTCTCCGTATTCAGTTCAATATTTGATATCAGCTAAAAAAAAGGGGCAACAAAGCCCCCTTTTTGAGGCGGGCAAAACTTTAGGAAGCTTCGCTGACCTCAACAAACTCGTCTGCAGCTTCAGCTGCAACCACAGCCTTGACCACGTCATCCACCGCGTTTGCACGGCCTTCGATCACTGCATCAGCAATGCCGCGGGCGTACAAAGTGACTGCCTTGGAGGAGTCATCGTTACCAGGAATCACGTAATCGATACCTTCGGGCGAGTGGTTGGAGTCAACCACACCGATCAAGGGAATGCCCAGCTTTTTGGCTTCAGCGATAGCAATCTTGTGGTAACCCACGTCGATCACGAAAATCGCATCTGGCAGAACCGTCATGTCCTGAATGCCGCCGATGTCTTTTTCCAGCTTTTCAAGTTCGCGGGCAAACATCAATTGCTCTTTCTTGCTCATGGCGTCCAGACCAGCTTCTTGCTGAACCTTCATGTCCTTGAGGCGCTTGATGGATGTCTTGACCGTCTTGAAATTGGTCAGCATGCCGCCCAACCAACGCTGGTCCACATAGTGAACGCCAGCGCGCTGTGCTTCTGCGGACACGATTTCACGCGCTTGACGCTTAGTGCCGACCATCAAAATGGTGCCACGCTTTGCAGTCAGTTGGCGCACAAACTTGGCCGCTTCCTGGAACATCGGGAGCGACTTTTCCAGGTTGATGATGTGAATCTTGTTGCGATGGCCGAAGATGAAGGGGGCCATCTTGGGGTTCCAGAAGCGGGTCTGGTGTCCGAAGTGGACGCCGGCTTCCAACATTTCGCGCATGGTTACTGCCATAAATTACTCCAAAGGT
Organism: Burkholderiales bacterium; assembly: GCA_947446855.1. Taxonomy (GTDB): domain Bacteria; phylum Pseudomonadota; class Gammaproteobacteria; order Burkholderiales; family Burkholderiaceae_C; genus Allorhodoferax. Next base: position 8,496 of record CANFIH010000147.1, on the reverse strand, counting down.
TAGGTCTTAAATCCGGTTCGTTTATCGGGCTTCAGGAAGAATAAAATTCTTTGAAACACAACACCTTGAAGAACCGGTTTGCGATTGATTGTGGGCAGCGCTCATTGCACCACCTGCACAACCGTTCGATTTTAGCATGGAAGCACCGGCCCAATGAACCTGGGCGGTGGCGTGAGGCGGTGCTCCAGCTTGGCACTTAATGGATTTTCATGAAAATTGCGGTAATCGGCGCAGGAATCGTCGGCATATGCACGGCCTACGAATTGGCACTGGACGGACACAATGTCTCTGTTTTTGAGCGCAACGCGGCAGTGGCAGAAGACGCAAGCTTTGCTTGTGCGGGCCACCTGTCGGCCAGCCTGTCCCACCCTATGGCGTTTCCCAACTGGCCAAGCAACTCCCTTCTGCGCGACCTGTGGAGATCTTCAGGCATTTCACTGGGCCGCGGCATCACCGTGCGCGATCTGCGCTGGCTCAGAGCATGGAAAGCACCTGCCAAAGACTTCGCAGAACGATTGGCATGTGCCCAATCCCTGGTGACCTACAGCCTGCAACGCCTACACACGATTGCCTTACAAGCGTCGCTGGTGCACGAAGAATCCCAGGGACAACTGCTACTCTTCAAGACCGAAGCCGCGCAACAAGAACAGCAGAAAAAACTCGAGTTATTGAAGGCATTGGGCACTGTCGGCAAGGTCATGACACCCGCCGAAGTGCGTGTGGTGGAGCCCGCCTTGGGCGCCGATTTGAAATTCCACAGCGGTGTTTTCTTTGCACAGGACGAAGTGGGGAATTGCCGCCAATTTGCCCATTTGCTCAAAGGCCAGTTACTGGAGGCTGGGACCGAATTCCACTTCAATACTCCAGTCACCGCCTGTTCTGATGCGGGCGGCGTCCAGATCCAGACGCCAAAGGGTGTTTTTTCCTTTGACCGGGTGGTGCTCTGTGCAGGCACGGAAGGCACCAACCTGATCGCACCCGGCTTCAAGCACCTGCCTCCGATCCGGCTCTGGAGCACCACAATCAGTGCCCATATCCGCGAGCCACTGAACGCGCCGCGCAGCGCCGTAGTGGACTTCCAGCAGCAAGTGTCGATTAGCCGCATGGGGTCGCGCATACGGGTCTCTGGCGGTGCCGCGTTGGGCCACCCGGGGGCACAGGGCAACGAAAAAGCCAAGCAGCTTCTCTTCCAAACCTTGCAAAGCCACTTTCCAGGCGCCAGCGACTACGGGCGCAACATGCAGGTGTGGCAAGGCGCCAGTGCATACTCACCGGACGCACTGCCCCTGATAGGCCCCAGCGGCAGCCCGGGTGTTTGGCTGAATCTAGCCCATGGTCACAACGGCTGGAGCATGGCCTGCGGCGCGGCCCGCTTACTGGCAGACCTGTTGGGTGGCAAACCCGCTGAGATTGACGCCACGCGACTGAGTCCGGGCCGCTTCAAAGGTTGAAAAGTCCTTTGCGCAGGATCAGCGAACTGACACAATCCTTCCACCGACAATGCCCAACCTGAGCCCAGAACTCGCCCAACGACTGGCCACCGCCGTGGACGGCATGCCCGCGTTTCCGAAAAGCGTACAGCGCATTTTGGAACTCACGCGCGATGTCAACAGCACCCCCAGGGATCTGGTCGATGTCATCGACAAAGACCCGGTGGTCACCGTCAAGATTCTCAAGGTCGTCAATTCCGCGTATTACAGCCTGCCCAAGCAGATCACCTCCATCGGCCACGCAGTGGTGTACCTGGGCTTTAACACCATCAAGAACCTGGCCCTGAGCATTGCCGCCATCGGCATGTTGCCAAAGGACAATGCTTCAGGCTTCGACGTGCAGCAATACCTGCTGCATTCATTGACCACTGCCGGTCTGGCCAAGCAACTGGCCCACAAGGTGGACGATGCGGATCCCATGGACTGCTTTATCGGCGGTCTGCTGCACGACTTTGGCAAAGTGGTATTTGCCCAATTCATGCCACAGGAATTCAAAGCGGCCTTACAGGAAAGCCAGGCGAATCAGACTGCGCTGCACCTGTGCTTGCAAAAGCATATCGGCACCGACCACTTTGTCGTGGGCGCCATGCTGGTGGAAAAATGGCGCTTTGCTCCGGCACTGATTGAGACCATTGGCCACCAGAGCCGTGACAGCCTGAAAGACACGGACATGATCGCCTGTGTTTTTGGTGCCAACCAGATCGCCAAAAAGCTGCAATACGGCTTTGGCGGCAATCCCTGCTTTGATGAGTTTCCGGCTGCAGTGCAAAAACGTCTGGGTGGAAAACTGGACCAAGTCATCACCTCCCTGGGCGACTTGAATGTGCTGTTTGAAGAGGCGAAGGTTTTCGCCAAACTATGAGACGTACACGATGAAGGTCAAATTCTGGGGTGTTCGTGGCTCCATTGCCTGTCCCGGGCCCAAAACCGTACGTTATGGCGGCAACACCACCTGTATCGAGATCCGTACCGACAGCAACGAACTGATCATTCTGGACGCAGGCACCGGCATATTCCCGTTGTCACAGGCGCTGCTGGCAGAACTACCCATAACGGCAAACGTGCTGATCACCCACTCCCATTGGGACCATATCCAGGGCCTGCCTTTATTCACCCCCAACTTCATTGCCGGAAACACGTTGCGCCTGCACGGCGGCTTTGATCCGGTGACTGGCAAGGGGATCGAGCAGGTCATGGGGGTGCAACTGCAGTACAGCTTCTTCCCGGTGCGCGAGGCCGAAATGAAGGCCAAGATTGAGTACGTCACACTCATGCCTGGTGAGACTATTCAGGTTGGATCCGCCAAAGTGACGCCCTGCCTGCTCAACCACCCGGTCATAGACTTTGGCTACCGCGTGGAGTGCGACGGCAAGTCGGTCTTCTTTACCGGCGACCATGAGCCGCCCTACAACATCTACCAAGCCGGCGAAGAGGGATTTGACGAATACCAGGTTTTTGTGGACGAAAAGGCCCAGTCAATCATCGAAGCCATTCGCGGCGTAGACGTGCTGATTGCCGATAGCTCCTACACCGATGCCGAGTACGCCGGCAAAAGAGGTTGGGGCCACGGCTCCTTCACTACCAGCATGGCAACGGCCAAGGCGGCGGGCGTCAAAGTGCTTTTTTGTACCCACCATGAGCCCACGCGCAGTGACGATGCGCTGGAATCCGTTTTTGATGCGGCACTGAAGGCCAATGCCGGGCAGTTGGCCGGCCTCGAGGTGCATCTGGCGCGAGAAGGCGATGTCTACGAATTCTGAGCGCCTATGCGCCGCCACGGGACCAGCGACTCAACACGCCCGGGCGCTCTATGACGTGGCCCGCACCCGGCAGATGGAAAGTTCCAGTCCGGAATCTGCCGACGGTAAAACCTTGATGCAGACCGCAGGTTTGGCGCTGGCCCGGCTCACCTTGGCAGTTGTTCCACACGCCAAACTTATTTGGGTCGCGTGCGGCCCGGGCAACAACGGCGGCGATGGAATGGAGGCCGCGACACACTTGCAGAGTTGGGGCAAGCAGGTGGTGGTAAGCCACACCCACAACCCGGACCAGAGCCCGGCAGACGCGCGACAGGCGTGGGCTGCAGCCAAGACAGCCGGCGTTCAGTTTGCGCAGGAGGTGCCGTCCCAATTTGATGCCTGCATTGACGCCCTGTTTGGCATCGGCGCGCTGCGGCCCATGGGCGCCCAATATGCCGACTGGGTGATGCGCATGAACGCAAGTCCGGCCACCACCATTGCCGTCGATGTACCCAGTGGCCTGCAGGCAGATACCGGCGAGGTCAGCGAAGTTCATGTGGTGGCGAATTACACGCTCAGCCTGCTGACACTCAAGCCTGGCCTGTTCACCGGCAGCGGACGTGACGCCTGCGGTGAAATCTGGTTCAACGACCTGGGTGTGCGCAGCGATGCCCCGCCCCGCGCTATTCTGACGCAAACACCCGCCAAGCAGCCCAGACCTCAGTCCAGCCACAAGGGAAGCTATGGCGATGTCTGCATTGTGGGCGGCGCAAGCGGCATGAGCGGGGCTGTACTGCTGGCTGCACGCTCGGCCCTGCATGGCGGCGCCGGGCGCGTGTTTGCCTGCCTCTTGGGAGCGCAGGAAATGGCGCTGGACCCTCTCATGCCTGAACTGATGTTCCGCAGCTTTGACACACTGGACTGCCGGGGCATGGCGGTGGTAGCCGGATGCGGGGGCGGAGAAGCGATTGCAGCCTTTTTGCCGCAGCTCCTGCGCGATGCCAAATGCCTGGTGCTCGACGCCGACGCCCTCAACAGAATCGCTGAAGACCCGGCCTTACAGGCCCTTTTGACCCATCGCACAGCAGGCAGCACCGTACTGACACCTCACCCGCTGGAAGCCGCGCGCTTACTCCAGTGCAGCGTGGTACAGATTCAGGCTAACCGGCTCGCTGCAGCCCAAACCCTGGCCGACCGCTACCAGTGCGTGGTCGTACTGAAAGGTTCGGGCAGCGTCATCACCGCACCGCATGAAATTCCGCGCATCAACCCCACTGGCAATGCCAAGCTGGCCACGGCAGGCACAGGGGATGTGCTGGCGGGTTTGGTTGGCGCATACATGTCCAGTGGGCAAACGGCGCTGAATGCGGCCTATGCCGCGGTCTATCGCCATGGGCTGGCTGCCGATCGCTGGCAGGGAACGGTGCTCAACGCATCCGCCCTCTGCCAGTGGGACTAAAGACCCTCAGCGCTTCTTGCGTGCCGCCTTTTTCGATGCAGGCGCAGGACGCTCGGCCGCTTTGGCTGGCGACGACTTTGTAGCGCCCCGGCCCGACTTGGCCGCGCCACGCTTGCGCGACTCGGTCTTGAAGGAAGCGGCACGTCCGGCACCCGACTCCATTTCAAAGCGCTCAGGCATGGGCGCGCGCAATTTGGCATCCTTACCGCCGGGTTTGTCACCCGACATGCGACTGGTCAGGCCATCGTTCTCATTCACCAGACGGAAGTCAATCTTGCGTCCATCCAGATCCACCCGGCTGACCTGAATGCGCACACGCGTACCAATGGCATAGCGCGTACCCGTGCGCTCCCCGCGCAATTCCTGACGCGCCTCGTCAAAGCGGAAATATTCGCCACCCAACTCGGTGATATGCACCAGACCTTCCACATACATGGCATCCAGCGTCACAAACAGGCCGAAACTGGTGGCAGAAGTGACTACACCGCCATACTCCTCACCCAGATGCTCACGCATGTACTTGCACTTGAGCCAGGCCTCCACATCGCGACTGGCCTCATCGGCCCGCCGTTCGTTGGCACTGCAGTGCAAGCCGGCCGCCTCCCAGGCAACACCTTCGGCACTGGCTTTGCGTGGCTTCGCTGTCGGATCTTTGACCTTGGAGGCAAGGCCCTTCTCCAGACGGCGCGCCAACTTGGCATGGGCCTCGCCGGGTGTAGGAAGCGTGGGCAACTGGTACTTGGTCTTCTCCAGAATAGCCTTGATGACACGGTGCACCAGCAGGTCCGGATAGCGCCGGATCGGGCTGGTGAAGTGGGTATAGGCATCAAAGGCCAGACCGAAGTGCCCGGCATTCGCAGGCGTGTAAATCGCCTGCTGCATGGAACGCAACAACATGGAGTGGATCTGCTGCGCATCCGGCCTGTCCTTGGTCGCTACAGCAATCGCTTGAAACTCGCCCGGCTTCGGATCGTCACCAATGGTCAGTCCCAAGCCGCTGGCTTTGAGGTAATTGCGCAGGATTTCCATCTTCTCGGGCGTGGGGCCCTCGTGCACGCGGAACAAGCCTTGATGCTTGCTTTGTGCAATAAAGTCGGCGCTGCAGACGTTGGCCGCCAGCATGGCCTCTTCGATGACACGGTGCGCGACATTGCGGGTGCGCGGAATGATCTTCTCAATACGGCCGTTCTCATCGCACACGATTTGCGTCTCGGTCGTCTCAAAGTCCACGGCACCACGCTTTTGGCGCGATTTGAGCAGTGCCTGGAACACGCCATGCAGGTTCAGCAGATCGCCCACCCGGTCTTTGCGCTTAAGCGCCTCCGGGCCCTTGGTGTTGCTCAATATGGCTGCCACCTCGGTGTAGGTAAAACGCGCATGGCTCCACATCACAGCCGGGTAGAACTGGTAGGCATCCACGTCACCATCTTCGGTGATGAGCATGTCGCAAACCATGCACAGGCGCTCCACCTCCGGATTGAGGGAGCACAAGCCGTTGGACAACTTTTCCGGCAACATCGGAATCACGCGGCGTGGAAAATACACGCTGGTGGCGCGGTCATAGGCGTCCACATCAATAGCATTGCCAGTCTGCACATAGTGGCTGACGTCAGCAATCGCGACCAGCAGACGCCAGCCTTTGATGGCGGTGCGCCCGCGACCTTTGGCATAGGGCTCGCAATAAACCGCATCGTCAAAGTCGCGTGCGTCTTCGCCGTCAATCGTCACCAGCGGAATATCGGTCAGGTCCACGCGGTTGACACGGTCCTGTGGTCGCACAGCGTCCGGCAAGGTGCGCGCCAAGGCTACGCAGGCTTCTGAGAACACATGCGGCACGCTGTACTTGCGCACGGCAATCTCAATTTCCATACCGGGGTCATCCACCTCACCCAGCACTTCCTTGATGCGCCCCACCGGCTGACCAAACAGGGCCGGTGGCTCCACCAGTTCAACCACCACCACTTGCCCCGCTTTGGCCACACTGGTAGCACCTTTGGGAATCAACACGTCCTGGCCGTAGCGCTTGTCCTCGGGTGCGACCAGCCAGACGCCACTTTCCTGCAAAAGGCGACCGATGATGGGCTGGGTCGATCGCTCCACAATTTCTACCACCCGCCCTTCGGGTCGACCCTTGCGGTCGCTGCGGACAATGCGCACTTTGACGCGGTCCTTGTGCAGCACGGCACGCATTTCGTTGGGGGGTAAATAAATGTCCGGTGCGCCATCGTCGCGCGACACGAAACCGTGGCCATCGCGATGTCCCTGAACAATGCCTTCTACTTCATCCAGCAAGCCGCTGGTTTGGCTCATATTTTTAATATAAACACTCTCTTTCCTGCCATGCATGGCAATGAGTATGCGCTAGAAACACCCCGGATTGAAGCACAGCCCAATTGCAGCCTGATGCCCTTGTGGTTTCAAGCCAGCGGCATGATTTGGCGAGGTGGCGAAAAAGAAAAATGAAAACTTTATGACTAAAAGTGTTTTGCATGCCGCGAAAGGCAAAAATGCAGTGTTATACTCTGTGGCGTTGCCCGGGTGGCGGAATTGGTAGACGCATACGGTTCAGGTCCGTACGCCGCAAGGTGTGGAGATTCGAGTTCTCTCCCGGGCACCACTAAATAGACGAGGCCTGTGACGAAAGTCACAGGCCTTTTTCTATTGTCCAAAAGGTTTCGTACAAGGCGCCACCCCATGAACCCTGAAGACCTGCAACTGCTGCTCACGCGTGAAATGCCATTTGGCAAGTACAAAGGCCGTTGCATTGCCGACCTGCCGGGAGACTACCTGCGCTGGTTTGTTCGCGAAGGGGTACCCAAAAATGAAATCGGCCGTCTGATCAACCTCATGCATGAGATCGACCACAACGGCCTTTCGGACTTGCTCACGCCCTTGAGGGCGTTGCGGCGCTAGAAAGGTTGCGCGACCAGGTCGTGCCCTTCAGCACGCACAATGCGCGCCTTGGTGAATTCACCCACCTTCAGCGTCTTGCTGATCTTCTCGGGTGGCAACAAGCGCACCACGCCGTCAATCTCGGGCGCATCGGCATAGCTGCGGCCCAAGCCGCCCTTCTTGCCCATGCCCGGCGCCGAGTCCACCTGAATCTGCATCGTGGCACCCACACGGCGCTGCAGGCGCGCAGCTGACACGCGCTCGGCCACTTCCATAAAGCGGGCACGGCGCTCCTCGCGCAACTCCGCTGCCAACATGCCGGGCAATTCGTTGGCCGCGGCACCATCGACCGGGCTGTAAGCAAAGCAACCGGCACGGTCGATCTGGGCCTCCTCCAAAAAGTCCAGCAGGTGCTGAAACTCTTCTTCGGTCTCGCCGGGAAAACCGGCAATAAAGGTACTGCGCACCACCAGTTCGGGACAGACTTCGCGCCACTGCTGGATGCGCTCCAGGTTCTTCTCGCCACTGGCCGGGCGCTTCATGCGACGCAGCACATCGGGGTGGCTGTGTTGCAGCGGCACATCCAGATACGGCAGCACCAGGCCGCTGGCCATCAGGGGCAGGATGGCGTCCACCGTGGGATAGGGGTAGACGTAATGCAGGCGCACCCAGGCGCCATAGCCTTGTGCGATTTCACCCAAGGACTGCACCAGCTCCAACATGCGGGTCTTGACCGGCTTGCCGTCCCAAAAACCCGTGCGGTATTTCACATCCACGCCATAGGCCGAGGTGTCCTGGCTGATCACCAGCAGTTCCTTCACGCCACCTTCAAACAAGGCGCGCGCTTCGGTCAGCACATCACCAATCGGGCGTGACACCAGATCGCCGCGCATGGACGGGATGATGCAAAAGGTGC
>CANFIH010000146.1 GCA_947446855.1 Burkholderiales bacterium | reverse complement strand
TGCACCATGAAGCTCAACGCCACCAGCGAGATGATTCCCATCACCTGGCCCGAGTTCGCCAACATCCACCCCTTCTGCCCGCCCGAGCAACGCGAAGGCTATGCCGAGCTGGATGCGCAGCTGCGCGCCTGGCTGTGCGCCGCAACCGGTTACGCCGGCATCAGCCTGCAGCCCAATGCCGGCAGTCAGGGCGAATACGCCGGACTGCTGGTCATTCGCGCCTGGCATGCCTCGCGCGGCGACAGCAAGCGCAACATCTGCCTGATACCCAGTAGTGCGCACGGCACCAACCCCGCCAGCGCCACCATGGCCGGCATGACGGTCGTGGTCACCGCCTGCGACGCCCATGGCAATGTGGACATGGCCGACCTGCAAGCCAAGTGCGAACAGCACAGCGCCAACCTGGCCGCAGTGATGATCACCTACCCCAGCACCCATGGTGTCTTTGAGACGCAGGTGAAGGAACTCTGCGCCCTGGTGCACCAACACGGTGGCCGCGTCTATGTAGACGGCGCCAACATGAACGCCCTGGTCGGCACCGCTGCCCCCGGCGAATTCGGCGGCGATGTGAGCCACCTGAACCTGCACAAGACCTTTTGCATTCCACACGGCGGCGGCGGCCCCGGCGTCGGCCCCGTTTGCGTGGTCGAAGATCTGGTGCCCTTTCTGCCCGGTCACGGTGCCGTTGGCCTGACCAGCAAAGGCGTAGGCGCAGTCTCTGCAGCGCCGCTGGGCAATGCTGCTGTGCTGCCCATCAGCTGGATGTATATCCGCATGATGGGCTCCGACGGCCTGAAGCACGCCACCGAAGCCGCCATCCTGGCCGCCAACTACATCAGCGCGCGCCTCTCTGAGGCCTATCCCACGCTCTACGCCAGTGCCGGCAAAGGCGACAAACCGGGTCATGTGGCGCACGAGTGCATTCTGGACCTGCGCCACTTCAAGGAAAGCTGCGGCATCATGGCCGAGGACGTGGCCAAGCGCCTGATGGACTATGGCTTCCACGCGCCCACCCTGTCCTTCCCGGTGCCCAACACCCTGATGGTGGAGCCCACCGAGAGCGAGACCCTGGCCGAGCTGGACCGCTTTATCCACGCCATGCTGGCCATACGCGCAGAAATTGCGCAGGTGGAAAGTGGCGCCTGGCCGCAGGACAACAACCCGCTCAAGCACGCACCGCACACCGCGGCCTGCGTGGTCGATGCGGCGTGGGACCGCCCCTATGCGCGCGAGCTGGGCGCCTTCCCGCTGGCTGCCCTCAAGGCCGTGAAGTATTGGCCCACCGTGGGCCGCGTGGACAATGTGTATGGCGACCGCAATCTGTTCTGCAGCTGCGTGCCGTTGGCTGAGTTCGCCGACGCCTGAGCCTGATAGAGTCAGGCGCGTGAACCGCCTGACCCACACCCTGCTTTCCTTCGCCCTTGGCGCGCTGCTGATCAGCAGCGCGCTGCCGCGCGCCGTGGCACAGGTTGCACCGTTCAAGGAGACGCCGCGCGTCACTGTGGTGCTGGCCGGTGGAGGCGCCAAAGGTTTTGCCCACCTGGCCTTGCTGCGGCGCCTGGAGCAAGACCACATCCAGATTGCCAAAATCATTGGCACCAGCATGGGCGCGGTGATCGGCAGCCTGTATGCCAGCGGCATGTCCACCCAGCAAATTGAAGAAGTCATTGCCCGCCTGGACCCGGGTCGGGTCGGGCTGGACCAGTTGGACCGCAACGAGTTGCCGCACCGCACGCGCGAATACCAGCAGCGCTATCCGGTGGATCTGGAGTTGGGCGTGAAGAACGGTCAGCTCACCTTTGCCCGCGGCATGAGTGATGGCCAGCGCTTTCTGACCCTGATGCAGGAGTTGACCGCCAACGTCGCCCCCAACAGCAGCTTTGACCAGCTCAAGATTCCGTTCAGGGCCGTGGCCACCCGCTACCGCGATGGCGAACTGATCTCCTTTGACCACGGCAATCTGGCCCTGGTGGTGCGCGCCAGCATGTCGGCACCCGGCGTTTTTGCACCGGTAGAAATTGAGGGTGAAACCTATGTAGATGGCGGCCTGGTGGCCAACCTGCCGGTGGAGGTGGCACTGCGCGAAGGTGCAGACATCATCGTGGCCTCCTACCTGGGCGACACCGACAAAATCGGGGAAACGCCGGACGCAGGCAACGCCCTGACGGTGGCCAACCGCATGCTGGACATCCTGATGCGGCAAAACGAGCGGCGCAACATCGCGCTGCTGCGCCCGCAAGACATTCTGGTGCGTCCCCAACTGCAGGACTTTGGCTTTGGCAGCTTCAACCAGCAATCCGCCATCACCAGGGCGGGAGAAGAAGCGGTCGAGGCGCAGGACAACCGTTTCAAATTGTTGGCGCAAATGGCGGCCCTGCGCCCTGCCGACATGACGGTGCCGGCCAGGGACTTCACTGCGCATGCCATCACCATTGCCAAGATCCGCACCACGGGCACCCGGGATGTGGCGGCCACCTTCGTGGAGCGGGAGCTGCATTCGCTGCTGGGCCAGCCCTACCAGGCCCATGCGGTCAGCCTGAAGCTGGAGGAGCTTTACACCAGCGGCAACTTTGAGCGGCTCAACTACCAGCTCCAACCCATCCAGGATGACCAATACGAACTGGTTGTCGATGTGAACGAAAAAACCTATGGCCCTAACTTTCTCAAAACCAGCCTGGGTTTTTTCAGCGAAAGTGGTGGCACCAACCAGTTTTCGTTTGGTGTGGGCTATCGCCGTCCCTGGCTGACCCCGGAGGGACTGGAGTTGCAGGCCGACTTGCGCGCCGGCTCGCAGAGTGAATTGGCGCTTAGCGCGTTTCAGCCGCTCTCGCCAAACTGGGGGTTAAATGCCCATGTCGCCTTAAACAGCAGCGAACTGCCGCTTTACCGCCCCGACGTGAGCGTGGCTCAAAGAATGGCTACGGCCACATTGCGCCGCCAGGAGCTGGGCCTGAACCTGTCCTACGACCTGAGCAAGAAGTTCACCGCCAAAATCGGTCTGGTGACCAACCAAACCCGGGTCGCAATAGACACCGCAAAAATCGTCAGCTATGCACAGGATTCAGGCGCGACGCTGACCTACACACTGGAGGATGGCCAGTGGGAATTTACCGGCATCAACGGCCAGTTCACAGCCGACCTGCTGGACTCGCCCTCCTTCCCGACACGCGGCTACTACATCAACGTGGAGGGCGCACAGGGTGTGACCGGTACCAGCGCCTACAGCAGCTTCCGGACCAATGCGCAGTGGGCCCATAGCTGGGGTGCGCATGTGATCAACCTGGGCCTGGACCTGGGCGCCGACCATATTCTGGACTGCGGCGGCTGCACCCGCCCGACCTCGCTGGCGCCGCTCTACCTGGGCGGCTTTCAGTCCATGGGCGCCTACCAGATGGGACAACTCATAGGCGACCGGATGCTGCATGCACAGGGCACCTATATGTATCGTCTGTTGGAAGGCGGCGTCCTGCGCCAGCCCACCTACGTTGGTTTTGTCGCAGAAGCTGGCGACGCCTGGGCCAGCAGCAAGGCCTATGAGTTGAAGTACAGCGGCACCGTGTTTATCGGTGTGGACAGCAAGATCGGTGACGTGTTCTTTGGTGCCGCCACGGGCAGCGGCGGCAACCGCAATCTGTTCCTGCAACTGGGGCGGCGCTTTAGCTTGTGGTGAAGTCAGCGCGCGCTTGGCGCATGCCGTTAAGCTGTGCCGTGTTCCGTCAGACTAGACTACCTCGGGCATACCACTATGCAGAGAACGCGTAATGGCCAAGCCTATCCTGGTGGCTTCCAACGCGTCCGACAAGGTTAATGTGAGTGGGGTTGTGCCACGGCAGGCAGCTACGAAGGCCGTCATCTCAGCCGCAAAGGCGACCTCGAAACGTTCGTAGAAATCTTTCAGCACCGCATGGCGCACGCCATACTGGTCGGAGCGCACCACACGATTGGCCGCCGCATGTTCCCCCACCAGCAACTTGCCCGCCGTTCCAATCACTTCGGTAGTCGTCTCGTGGCCATGGGCCATGGTGCGCGAGGCATACAGTACCGCCTTGGCGCCGCCGACAAACTCCACCACCGCAATGCCGTTGTCCACATCGCCACAGGCTTGCAGGCCCGGGTGCAGCGCAATGGTGCCGGTGGCAAAGGCGCGCAGCGCTTTGGGGCGGCCCAGCATCCAGCGCGCAAGATCAATGTCGTGCACGCTGCAGTCCATGAAGATGCCGCCGGACGTGGGGGCAAACTTGACGAAGAAACCATCTGGGTCGTTCTGGTCGCAGGTTTGCGAGCGCACCAGGAATGGCCGCCCGATCTCGCCCGCCTCCACGGACTCAAAGGCGGATAGGTAGCTCGGGTCAAACCGACGCACAAATCCGACCATCGCTACCAGTTCGGGATACTGCTGCGAGACTGCCAGCACGCGCTCGCAGTCGGCCACGTTCAGGGCCAGGGGCTTTTCCACAAACACATGCTTGCCAGCCCTGAGTGTGGCAATCGTTTGGTCGGCGTGCAGGGAAGTGGGGGTGACCAGCACTACGGCGTCCACGTCCTTGTCTTGCAGCAAGGTATCCAGGTCGTCATAGACATGTTGCACACCCAGATGCTCGCGGGCATGAGTGCGCTCGGCTTCCACCGGGCTGCAGGCTGCCACCAGTTTGCAGTTGGGCGTGTTAAAGGCAAGGGCTGCAGCATGGCGCTGACCCAGACGGCCCAGGCCGGCGATACCTACGCGAAGAGAAGATTTCATGGTGTGGTGAGTGTGGTTGGAGGTTACGGTGCCCGGCAAATTCCGTCGGGTTCAGCGTCCGCGCTTCTTGTTGCGGTACTGGTCGGCAATCACGGCGGCCACGATGATGGCGCCCTTGACCATCTCCTGGTAGTAGGCGTCGATGCGGATGAAGGTAAAGCCCGACATCATCACGCCCAGGATCAGCACGCCGATGACGGTGCCGGTGACGCGGCCCAGGCCGCCGACCAGGGAGGTGCCGCCTATCACGACCGCAGCAATTGCGTCGAGCTCATACATCACCCCCATGCCGGACTGGCCGGAGATGGCGCGCGCGGCAGTCACGCTGCCGGCAATGCCGCTGAGCAGACCGGCGATGGTGTAGATGTAAACCAAATGGCGGTTCACATTGATACCAGAGACGCGGGCTGCCTGGCGATTCGCGCCTATCGCGTAAGTGAATTTGCCAAACCGGGTGTAGCGCAAGACGATGTGAAAGATCGCCGCAATCACCAGGAATATGTAAACCGGGTTAGCTCCCGCACCGATGGCTGCAAAGTTGTCGGTCAGCATGGAAACAGGCATGCCACCGGTAAACCACTTGGCGAAACCGCGTGCCGCCACCATGGTGCCCAGCGTGGCGATAAAGGGCGGAATGGCGGTGAAGGCGATCAACGAACCGTTGAGCAGGCCGATCAACAGGCCCACCGTCATGCCGGCCAGAATCGGCCAGATGACGGGCAAATCGGTCAGCGCGGGGAACACGGCGCGCGGGAAGTCCGACACCTGGGCCAGGCTGGCCGACACCACGGCGGTGGCGGCAACCACCGAGCCGGACGACAGGTCGATGCCGCTGGTGATGATGACCATGTTCACGCCCACCGCGATGATGCCCACCACCGACATTTGCAGGATGATGATCTGCAGGCGCTCCAGGTTAAAGATAAAGCTCTGGCCGTTGATGTACCAGCCCAGGGCTTCGAAGAACAGGCTGATGCCGATCAGCACCATCAGGATGCTGGCCTCGGGCGGCCATTTGAATTTCGTGCTGCTGCCAACGGAAGGCGCACGGGTTGCAGTGGAGGTAGTCATATGCTGTTCTCTCGTGAAATTATTTGGCGGCCAGGTCCATGATGGAAACCTGGTCTGCGTCCTTGCGGTCCAGAATGCCGCTGACGTGGCCTTCGTGCATCACCACGATGCGGTCGCTCATGCCCAGCACCTCGGGCATCTCGGAGGAGATCATCAGAATCGCCACGCCCTGCCCGGCCAACTCGCTTACGAGGCGGTGGATTTCGGCCTTGGCCCCGACGTCGATGCCGCGCGTGGGCTCGTCCAGGATCAGGATCTTGGGGTTGGTCAGCAGCCAGCGTCCCACCAGCACTTTTTGCTGGTTGCCGCCCGACAGGTTCAGGATGATCTCGTCCATGCCCGGCGTCTTGACGCGCAGGCGCTGGGCCATGGCGATGCAGTCGGCGTTGAGCTGTTTGCTCTGCACAAAACCGTTTTTCACGTAGCGCTGGTTGAGCACCGCGCTGTCCATGTTTTCCTGGATATTCAGGCCCAGAAAACAGCCGGTTTCCTTGCGGTCTTCGGTCAGGAAGGCCATGCCCTCGGCCAGAGCCACGGCCGGGCTGTGCATGATGACTTCCTTGCCATTGATGGCAATGCTGCCCGATGTAGCCGGTGTCACACCAAACAGCGCTTCGGCCACATTCGAGCGGCCCGAGCCGACCAGGCCGGCCATGCCGACGATTTCGCCGGCGCGCACATCAAAGCTGATGCCGCTGAACACGCCGTCCAGGCACAGGTCCTTGACGGACAGCACGACCTCGCCGATGGGCACTTCCAGCTTGGGAAACATCTGGGTGATTTCGCGGCCCACCATCATCTTGATGATGTCGTCGCGCGTCACCTCGGTGGAGAGTTTGGTGGCGATGTACTTGCCGTCGCGGAACACCGAAAACTCGTCGGCAATCTCGAACAGCTCGTTCATCTTGTGCGTGATGTAGATGATGCCCTTGCCCTGCGCGCGCAGCGTGCGGATGATGGCAAACAGGTGCGCCACTTCCTTCTCGGTCAGGGCCGAGGTGGGCTCGTCCATGATGAGCACATCGGAGTTGTAGGAAACGGCCTTGGCGATTTCCACCATCTGGCGATTGGCCACTGACAGGGTCTGGACTTCCACCCGCACGTCGATATCGATGTTGAGGGTCTTGAACAGTTCTTCGGTCTTGCGATACAACTCGGCGTGGTCCACGAAGCCGAAGCGGTTTTTCGGCTCGCGCGTGATCCACACGTTTTCTGCCACCGTCATGTACGGCATCAGATTCAATTCCTGGTGAATCATGGCTATGCCCTGATTCAGCGCGTCGATGGGGGATTTCAGCGTGATGCGCTGGCCCTTGAGGCTGATGTCGCCGCGGTCCGGAATGTAGATGCCGGCAATGATTTTCATCAGCGTGGACTTGCCCGCGCCGTTCTCGCCCATCAGGGCGTGCACGGTGCCGGCGCGCAGCTTGAAGCCGACGTTGTCCAGGGCGACCACGCCCGGGAAGCCTTTGCGGATGCCGTGGATTTCTAGAAGCGGCGGCTCCGCCGCGCTTACGGGCTGCAAGGCGGGAGCGTCCAGTGTGGCGGTATCAGACATCGAAGTACTCGGTTAACCTATAAAAGGCAGCACAAGCCCCTGCGGGCCTGCACTGCAAAGCTACTTTTGCTGCTTAGTTCTTGCCGGAATACTTGCTCAGGTTGGCCGGTGTCACCAACTCGAAAGGCACGTTGACGAAACGCTCAACCGCTTGCTTCTTGATCAGCTTGAGGGCTGCGTCCACAGAGCCAGCACCTTGGCCTGCCGCGTTCTGGAACACGGTGGCTTTCAAATCGCCAGCCTTCATGGAAGCCAGGGCATCGGGCGTTGCGTCCACGCCGGCAACGATAGTGGCGGGCGTCCACTTTTTGCCGGCCTTCAGTGCGTTGATGGCGCCCACGGCCATCTCGTCGTTGTTGGCAATGATGGCGTCAAACTTCACACCGGAGGACAGCCAGTTGGTGACGATGTCCTGCGCCTTGGTGCGATCCCACTTGCCTTCGCGCTTGTCCACAATCTTCATGCCACTGCATTCCTTGGTGGCGATGACTTCTTCGATGTCCTTGGTGCGGGTGCGTGCGGCCTCGTTAGAGAGCTCACCCATCAGCACCAGGATGTCTCCCTTGCCCTTGAGCAGGCGGCAGACCTCCTGGGTTTCCAGCGTGCCGGACACTTTTTCGTCGGACGCCACGAAGGCCACGCCAGCGGGCAGCTTTTCAAAGTCCACCGGCTTGCGGTTCACGTAGATCAGGGGGATCTTGGCATCGGTCACCATCTTGGTGATCTTGGGTGTGGCATCGGTGTCCACCGGGTTGACGATGATGGCGTCCACTTTTTGTGCGATCAGGTTCTGGATCTGGCTGAGCTGTTTGCCCACGTCGCCGCCGGCATCCTCCACCTGCACGGTGGCCCCGGCCTTCTTGCCGGCATCCACGGTTCCGTTTTTCAGGATCGTGAGGAAGGTATCGAGTTCGGCCATGGCCAGACCGATTTTTTGTGCGTGAGCGGCCATGGGGGCCAAGAGGGTTGCTGATACAGCAGCAGCGATAAGAAGTTTTTTCATGATGACAGTCTCCAGATTGAATGTTTTTAGCGAACCAATTTGTAAAGATATTTCCACGGTGTTGTCATATAGAACAATTTTTTCACCGCTGATCTAATGTAGCCAAATTTCAAGACGAAAGAAAAATATTTTCTAAGTGATTACCCTCCTTGGCATATTTTTTCTGTTGGAAAAAGCACATATTTCCGCAACCGTTACGACAGCGTGCGTTGGCGTGTACATCAGGAAAGGGCACGGCGGTCAAAAGACATCCGTGCAACGTGATGGCAGTCTGCGGTCAGGCCGCCACTTGCTCGCGCAACCAGCCCATGCTGTCGGCCAACGCGGTTTGCGGATCGGCCAGTTCCTGCACCTCGGTGGCAAAGGGCTCGAAGCTGTAGGGGCCGTTGTAACCGGCTGCTTTGAGTGCGCGGATTTGCGCCACATTGCCCAGGCGGTCGCGCTGGTCCACCAGCACGCGGTGGGCGTCCAGCATGTCGGCCACCGACACATCCGCATCGGCCACGCCGGAGATGTGCACCAGGCCGGTCCACTCGGGGAAGAAGTCGGTCTCACCGGCCAGGTGGTGATGGAAGGTGTCGTGCACAAGCTTGAACAGGCCTTCGCCGCCGGCGGCCTTGATGGCAGCAATGGCATCGGCCTTTGCGCGCAAGGAAGACACGCCAAAGCCCAGCGGCTCCACCAGGCCGCGGATACCGTGGGCCACCAGAATCGGCTTGATGGCGGCCAGCGCCTCGACCAGCGCTTCCCGCGCAACGGGCTTGCCTTCGTTGAGCGGGCACATCACCAGCGCCTGGGCGCCGCAGGCAGCGGCGTAGGCGGCCAGCTTCTCGGTCTGGGCGCGGCGCTCTTCGTTCCACACATTGAAGGGGTAGAGCGCGTTGATGGACAGCAGGTTCACACCGGCCGCCTTGGCTGCCGCCTTGACCTCGGTGGGATCAACCGTGCCGACCACATTGGGTGTGTCGTTGCGGATCTCGACATCGGTGATGCCAAGGGCGCGGGCCATGGCGAAAAATTCTGCGGGTGATTGGCGCGGGGCCAGGATATGGCTGAGGGAAAAACGCATGATGGGTTCTTTCGGTAAAGACTGGGATGTTTAGTTGTAGAGGGCCGGGCGTGCGGGCAGCGTGATCGCCACGGCTTCGCCAGCGCGCTCTTGTGCTGCCACGCAGGCGTCGGCGGTGACGGCTGCGGCATAGCCGTCCCAGGAGCTGGGGCCGGTGGCGCCGCCGGCTGCTGCCGCGCCAATGAAGTCGTTCAGTTCCACGTCGTAGCTGGCCACGAAGCGGTCTTTCCAGTCGGTCAGGATGGTGCTCTGGCGCTTGGCACCCAGGCGCATGTCCACGGTCATGGGTTCGGGCAGGCTGGCCACGCCATCTTCACCCACCACCTCGCACTGGATGTCGTAGCCATACGCGCAGTTGACGAAGATTTCGACATCGATCAGCACGCCCTTGGCGGTCTCCAGCACCACCACCTGCGGGTCGCGCAGCTTGCTGTGGCTGCGTGCGGCATTGCGCGGGTACAGCACACGGGCCGAGACATAGTCGTCGTTGAGCAACCAGCGGAACACGTCGATCTCGTGGATCATGGTGTCGTGGATGGCCATGGGCGTGGTGTAGGCCTCGGGCACGGCCGGGTTGCGGTGGGCGGCGTGCACCAGAATCGGCGCGCCGGTGTGCTTGTCCACGGCCTCCTTGAGTGCGAGGTAACCGGCGTCGTAGCGGCGCATAAATCCCACCTGCACCAGGCGCTTGCCAAACTTCACTTCGGCCTCGACGATGCGGCGTGCACCCTCGGCCGTGGTGGCCAGGGGCTTCTCGCAGAACACCGGCTTGCCGGCGGCAATGGCGGCCAGCACATAGGGCTCATGGGTGGCGCCCCAGCTGGTCACCAGCACGGCGTGCACTTCGGGTGCGGCGATCAGTTCTTCGCCAGTTGCGTAGATGCGCGCGTCGGGTGCCAAGTCTTTTTGCACGCCTTCGGCGTTGGCGTGGTTCACG
>CANFIH010000145.1 GCA_947446855.1 Burkholderiales bacterium | reverse complement strand
CAGGGTGGCGCCGGTGGGGCTGGGCACCCAGGCGGTGTTGGCACCGGCCTTGGGGTGGGCAATCTTCTGCTCCAGCATGGCCTTCATCAAATCGGGCATGGCCCACATGCCCTTGCCGATCTGCGCCTTGCCGCGCAGGCCGCAAGAGAGGCCCACCAGCACGTTGTTGCGCTCGTAGGAAGCAATCCAGGCGCTGGTCTTCATGTCGCCCTTGCGGATCATGGGGCCTGCCTGCATGGCGGTGTGCATTTCGTCGCCGGTACGGTCCAGGAAGCCGGTGTTGATAAAGGCCACGCGGCTTTGGGCGGCGGCAATACAGGCCTTCAGATTCACCGAGGTGCGGCGCTCTTCGTCCATGATGCCGAGCTTGACGGTGCTGGCCGGCAGGCCCAGCACCTGCTCGACACGGCCGAACAGTTCGTCGGCAAAGGCCACTTCAGCGGGGCCGTGCATCTTGGGCTTGACGATGTAGACCGAGCCCTTGCGCGAGTTGCGCACCTTGCCGGCCGCTGCGTCCTTGGCGGTGCGCTGCAGGTCGTGCATGGAGATGGTGGTGGTCACCATGGCGTCCAGAATGCCTTCGGGAATTTCGCGGATTTCGCCGTCTGCTGCGGTGTACAGAATGGCCGGGTTGGTCATCAGGTGGCCGACATTGCGCACAAACATCAGCGAGCGGCCGTGCAGCGTGACCTTTTTGGTGCCATTGGGTGCCGTGTAGACGCGGTCCGGGTTCAGGCCGCGGGTAAAGGTCTTGCCACCCTTGCTCATTGCTTCGGTCAGCGTGCCTTGCAGAATGCCCAGCCAGTTGCCGTAGGCCTGCACCTTGTCGTCGGCATCCACCACGGCCACGGAGTCTTCCAGATCCAGGATGGTGGACAGCGCCGCTTCCAGCACCAGGTCGCAGACGCCGGCGGAGTCCGACTTGCCGATGACGGTGTCGCGGTTGATGATCAGGTCCAGGTGCAGGCCGTTGTGGGCCAGCAGCACGGAAGTCGGGGCCTTGGCCTCGCCCTGGTAGCCCACCAACTGCGCGGCGTCCTTCAGTTTGGACGTGCCGCCTTCCGCCAGGGACACGACCAACTCGCCGGCCTTGTTGATGCGGTAGCCGGTGGAGCCGACATGCGAGCCTTTTTTGAGCGGCGCGGTGCGGTCCAGCACATGGCGTGCGTATTCAATAACTTTCTTGCCGCGCTTGGGGTTGTAGCCGCCTTTTTTGCCAACCTTCTCGCAGCCCTTGTCTTCGGACAGCACGTCGGTGCCATACAGCGCGTCATACAGGCTGCCCCAGCGGGCGTTGGCGGCGTTCAGGGCATAGCGGGCGTTGGTGATGGGCACCACCAGCTGCGGGCCGGCCTGCTTGGAGAGTTCGTTGTCCACGTTGGCCGTGGTGATCTTCACCTTTTTGGGTTGCTCGACCAGATAGCCGATTTGCTCCAGGAAGGCCTTGTAGGCCGCCATGTCGGTGATAGGGCCGGGGTGGGCGCTGTGCCAGGCGTCCAGCTCGGTTTGCAGGCGGTCGCGCTCGGCCAGCAGGGCGATGTTCTTGGGCGCCAGATCGGCGACCAGGGCGTCAAAGCCCTTCCAGAAGGTGGCGGCCGTTACGCCGGTGCCCGGCAACACCTTTTCTTCAATAAACTGGTGCAAAACCGTGGCCACTTGCAGGCGGTGGACATTGGTGCGGGGGGTGCTGGAAGCAGTGGTCATGGGAAGCCCTATGTGAGATTAAACCGATTGCAATACTGTATTCGATACTTATCTATTCACTATATGGAAAAATAGCAATCTATTTGTGACAAATAAGCAGGTATTCACACCATGAACCCAAGCAAGAATCCCGCCCGTTCGCTGCCGCTGGCCGGCATCCGCGTCGTCGAGTTCACCCATATGGTGATGGGCCCCACCTGCGGCATGGTGCTGGGCGATTTGGGTGCCGAGGTGATCAAGGTCGAGCCGCTGGGTGGCGACAGCACGCGCAAGCTGCTGGGCAGCGGGGCGGGCTTCTACCCGCTGTTCAACCGCAACAAGAAAAGCCTGGCGCTTGACCTGCAGAGCGAACAGGGGCGTGCGGTGGTGGGCAAGCTGATCGCCACGGCCGACATCGTCAGCGAGAACTTCAAGAGCAGCACGATGCAGAAGCTGGGGCTGGACTACGCCACGCTCTCCCAGCTGCACCCGCGCCTGATTTATGTCAGCCACAAGGGCTTTCTGCCCGGCCCCTACGACCACCGCACGGCCCTGGACGAGGTGGTGCAGATGATGGGCGGCCTGGCCTACATGACCGGGCGCCCGGGTGACCCGCTGAGGGCAGGATCCAGCGTCAACGACATCATGGGTGGCATGTTCGGCGCCATCGGGGCCATGGCCGCACTCATGCAGCGCCAGCAGACCGGCCTGGGCCAGGAGGTGGAGTCGGCCCTGTATGAGAACAATGTGTTTCTGGTGGCCCAGCACATGATGCAGTTCGCCATCACCGGCAAGGCGGCCGACCCCATGCCGCAGAAGATCTCGCCCTGGGGCATTTACGACGTCTTCAGTGTGAAGGACAAAGAGCAGATTTTCCTGGCCGTGGTGAGCGACACGCAATGGGCCATCTTCTGCCAGGCCTTTGGCTTTGCCGACCTGCAGGCCGACCCGCGCCTAAGCAGCAACAACCTGCGCGTGCTGGCGCGGCACTGGCTGATCCCGCTGCTGCGCGAGCGGCTGGCTGACACCCCGGCGAGCGAACTGGCTGCGTTGTTTGAGGCCAACGGCCTGCCGTTTGCACCCATCACCGATCCGCAACACCTGTTTGAAGACCCGCACCTCAACGCCACCGGCGGCCTGGCGCCCATGACCTTGCCCGATGGACGGGAAACCCGCGTGCCGCTGCTGCCGCTGAAACTGGATGGTGAGCGTCTGGGGCTGCGGCTGGATCCGCCCAGGCTGGATGAGCACGGCACGGAGTTGCTGCTGAGCCTGGGCTACTCGGTTAAAGAAGTCACCGACATGCGGCGCGAAGGCATTCTGTTGGCAGAGCCAGAGGCCCCGTTGCCGGAAAAAAGTCCGGGGGGCGAAAGCGTTTCGGAGAGCCCAGCTTAGCCAGTGTCACCACCATGAGCAAGCTCAAGCAACTGGAATCTTTTGTCGCGGTGGCCGCGCGTGGCAGCCTGACCGCTGCCGCCAACGCCGAGGGCGTGGCCCCGGCCATCATGGGGCGGCGCCTGGATGCGCTGGAGGAGCGCCTGGGTGTGAAGCTGCTGCTGCGCACCACGCGGCGCATCACGCTCACGCACGAGGGCAGCGCCTTTCTGGAAGACTGCCAGCGCCTGCTGTCCGACCTGGCCAATGCCGAGGCGAGTGTGAGCGCCGGCGGCGTCAAGGCCAGCGGCCATTTGCGCATCACCGCGCCGGCCGGTTTCGGCCGCCGCCATGTGGCGCCGCTCATCCCCAAGTTTTATGAGCTGCACCCCGAGGTGACGATCTCGCTGAACCTGAGCGACCGGGTGGTGGACATTGCCGGTGAGGGTTTTGACTGCGCCGTGCGGGTGGGCGATATGCCCGACTCCTCCCTGGTGAGCGTGCGCATGGCTGACAACCGCCGTCTGTGCGTGGCCACTCCGGCCTACCTGGCGCGCCACGGCACACCGCAAACGCCGGCCGAGTTGTCGCGTTTTCATTGCCTCACCTTGTCCAGTGATGCTTCGCAGACGCGGGGCTGGGCTTTCAAGTTGCCAGTGGGCACCCGACCGGCGACAAAGGGCGAGGCGGATGAGGGCACGGAGCCCCACCGCGCAGGAGAGGTCAGCTACCTGAAACCGGCCGGCCCGCTGGACTGCTCGGATGGTCAGGTGCTGCATGAATGGTGTCTGGCCGGTTACGGCATTGCCTGGCGCAGCACCTGGGAGGTGGAGGCGGAAATTGCCAGCGGCCAACTGGTGGCCGTGCTGGAGGACTTTGCCGCACCGCCCAATGGCATTTACGCCGTGTTCCCGCAGCGCAAGCATTTGCCGCTGCGCGTGCGCTTATGGATCGATTTTTTGAAGGAACGCTACGGCATGCCGGGTTTCTGGCAGGCGCCCTCGCACTGAAACGAATCGTTCGAGGGACGGCTGAACATCAGCCGCAGCACGCACGGTATGCAGCCGACACCTTTCAGGCCTTGCCGAACTCGTCGCCCATTTCTTGGGCCCGGTCGCGGGCCGCATGCAGGGCTTTGACAAAGCTCGCCTTGATGCCGCTGTCATCCATGGAGGTGATGGCCGCATAGGTGGTGCCGCCCTTGCTGGTGACGCGCTGGCGCAGCACCTCGGGTGTCTCGGTGGAAGCCTGGGCCAACTCGCCGGCGCCGATGAAGGTGGCCACGGCCAGCTGGTGGGCCTGCGCGGCGGGTAGACCCATCTCGGCACCGGCGGCGGTCATGGCTTCCATGAAATAAAACATATAGGCCGGACCGGAGCCGGAGAGGGCCGTGACGGCATCAAGCTGCTCTTCGCGCTCCAGCCAGAGAAACTGGCCGGTGGTGGCGATGACTTCACCGGCCCACTGCCGGTCGGCATCGCTCACGCCGTCGCGCGGGAACAGGGCGGTCATGCCCTTGCCGATCAGCGCCGGGGTATTGGGCATGCAGCGGATGATGCGCTCGGTGCCCAGCCAGGCGGCAATGCTGTCGCTGCGGATGCCGGCGGCCACGCTGAGGTGCAGGGCGTTGGCGGTAAAGGCCTTGGTTTGCTGGGCGGCGTCCTTGAAGGTCTGTGGCTTGACGGCCCAGACCACCAGACCGGCGTGGGCCAGCGTGGCGTCGGGGGCGCTCAAGGCGGCAATGCCGAACTGTTCTTGGAGCTTGGTGCGGGCCTCGTCAAAAGGCTCTACGACCAGGATCTGGCCGGGCGTCATGCCTTGTTTCAAAAGTCCGCCGATGATGGCGCTGGCCATATTGCCGCCGCCGATAAATGCTATTGCTTGGGTCATGTGATGAGTGTAGGTCAGAGCACAGTCTGCGCCACTGCGTGCTCCCATTGCGCCATAAGCTCTATTGCGCGCTCACGTGCCATGGTCGGGATAAAGCGGCGCTCGGCCCGCCACAGTTCACTTAATTCGGCAGTGCTTTTGTACACGCCGGTGGAGAGGCCTGCCAGGTAGGCGGCACCCAGCGCCGTGGTCTCGGTCACCAAGGGGCGCACCACGGGGATGCCCAGCAAATCGGCCTGGAACTGCATCAGCAAATTGTTGACGCAGGCGCCGCCATCCACGCGCAGCTCGGACACCTCGGCGGCGCCCGCGGCAACGGCATCGCGGCCCATGGCCAGCAGCAGGGCGGCACTCTGGTAGGCAATGCTTTCCAGTGAGGCGCGGGCGATGTGGGCCAGCGTGCTGCCGCGTGTAAGGCCCGTAATCGAGCCGCGTGCCTCGGGCTTCCAGTAGGGCGCGCCCAGGCCGGTGAAGGCCGGCACCACCATCACGCCGCCGGAGTCCGGCACGCTTTCGGCCAGGGACTGCACCTGGGCGCTGCTTTCAATGGCCTGCAGGCCGTCGCGCAGCCACTGCACCACGGCGCCGCCTACAAACACGCTGCCCTCCAGCGCGAACTCCGGCTGAGTGGTAGCCTG
Source organism: Burkholderiales bacterium (assembly GCA_947446855.1). Lineage (GTDB taxonomy): Bacteria > Pseudomonadota > Gammaproteobacteria > Burkholderiales > Burkholderiaceae_C > Allorhodoferax. The sequence continues at coordinate 4,815 of CANFIH010000145.1, read as the reverse complement.
TGCCGCACTGGTGGTGATCAGGCCGTTGCCTGAAGTCTGAAACACGTTGCCGGTGTGCATCAGCATGAAGCAGCCGGTGCCGTAGGTGTTTTTGGCCATGCCGGCGCTGAAGCAGGCCTGGCCGAACAGGGCGCTTTGCTGATCTCCTGCGACGCCGCCAATCGGTATGGCGTGGCCCAGCAGGGCGGGGCTGACTTCACCGAAGTGGGAGGCGCTAGGTTGCACCGCCGGCATCAGGCTGGGTGGAATATCCAGCGCCTCCAGCAGCGCTTCGTCCCACTGGTTGCTGTGCACATTGAACAGCATGGTACGCGCGGCGTTGCTGACATCGGTGACGTGCACGCGCCCTTCGGTGAGCTGCCAGATCAGCCAAGCGTCCATCGTGCCAAAGGCCAGTTCGCCGTTGGCCGCCAGGGCGCGGGCGCCGGGCACCTGGTCCAGTATCCATTTGAGCTTGGTGCCGGAGAAATAGGCGTCCACCAGCAGGCCGGTCTTGCTCCGTATGCTTTCAGCCAGACCGCGCGCGCGCAGTTCGATGCAGGTGGGTTCGGCCCGGCGGTCCTGCCAGACAATGGCGTGGTGAATCGGCTGGCCGGTTTTGCGGTTCCACACCAGCGTGGTCTCGCGCTGGTTGGTGATGCCCAACGCCGTGACCTGTCTGGCGGTGATGTCGGCCTGGGCCAGCGCTTCGCGCGCGGTGGCCAGTTGCAAACGCCAGATCTCCAGCGCGTCATGCTCTACCCAGCCTGGCTGGGGATAGATTTGTGTCAGCTCTTTTTGCGCCATGGCCACGGTCTGGCCGCTGGGGTCGAACACGATGCTGCGGCAGCTGGAGGTGCCCTGGTCCAGGGCGAGCAGGTAGGTCATGGCGGGTTCTCTAACAAAGGAATGGAGAAGCGGTCCAAGCGCTAGGGCGCAGCCACCGTCAGGCGCACCTGGGCTTCGGTCAGCAGGTCCGGGAAGGGTTCGGGCGGCAGCGCATCGGTAAACAGGCGGTCGATCTGCGAGAGCGTGGCCACCTCCACCATGGCTGGGCGCTTGAACTTGCTCAGGTCGGCTGCCAGCCAGACCTCGCGCGCATGGGAAATGATGGTTTGCGAGACCTTGACCTCGCGGTAGTCAAAGTCGCGCAGGCTGCCATCGGCCTCAATGCCCGAGATGCCGATCAAGGCGATGTCCACCTTGAACTGGCGTATGAAGTCCACGGCGGCCTCGCCGACTATGCCGTGGTCACGCCCGCGCACCACGCCGCCCACAACGATCACCTCGCAGGCCGGGTTCGTGCTCAGGATGCTGGCCACGTTCAGGTTGTTGGTGATCACGCGCAGGCCGCTATGGCGCAGCAGGGCGCGGGCAATGGCCTCGGTGGTGGTGCCTATGTTCAGAATCAGCGAGCAGCCATTGGGCACGGCCGCGGCCACGCTCAGCGCAATGCGGGACTTGCCCTCGGCGTTCAGACTCTCGCGCTGCTGGTGGGCGATGTTCTCGGTGGTGGAACTGGGCACGCGCACGCCACCGTGAAAACGTGCCAGCAGGCCTTCGTCGGCCAGCCGCTGCACATCGCGCCGCACCGTTTGCAGAGTGACGCCCAGGGTTTCGGCAAGCTGCTCCACCGTGACGGAGCCCTGGGCTTGCACGACGGAGAGCAATGTCAGTTGTCTGGGGTTGGGACTCATGGCGTATTTTGATCCTGCAAAACAGGGATAAGACCCGACTGTAAAACGAATCAAAAGGAATATTTATAGGGTAAATACTGAGTTAAAACGAAACCAAACGAACAATAATTGACGAATTCGAAAATACTTTCGTTGCTTTTTAACGTTGCAAAGGTGGTGTGATGCAGTTGACTCTTGAAGGCATCAGCAAGAAGGTAGGCCCGCAGACCTGGCTGTACGACATGACGCTGGCGCCGCGCAGCGGAGCGGTCACGGTGTTATTGGGTGCCACCCAGGCCGGCAAGACCAGCCTGATGCGCATCATGGCCGGACTGGATGCCCCTACATCCGGGCAGGTGCGAGTGGATGGCAAGAGCGTGGTGGGTGTGCCGGTGCGCGAGCGCAATGTCTCCATGGTGTACCAGCAGTTCATCAACTACCCCTCGCTCAAGGTGCGCGACAACATCGCCTCGCCCCTGAAGCTGCGCGGCGAGCAGAACATCGAACAGCGGGTGCGCGAGCTGGCCCAGAAACTGCATATCGAGATGTTCCTGGACCGCTATCCGGCCGAGTTGTCTGGCGGCCAGCAGCAGCGCGTGGCCCTGGCCCGCGCCATGGCCAAGGGCGCGCCCCTGATGCTGCTGGACGAGCCGCTGGTGAACCTGGACTACAAGCTGCGCGAGGAACTGCGCGACGAGCTCACCGCCCTGTTTGCCGCCGGGGACTCCACCGTGATCTACGCCACCACCGAGCCGGGCGAGGCCCTGCTGCTGGGCGGCTACACCGCCGTGCTGGATGGTGGCGAGCTGCTGCAATACGGCCCGACTTCGGAAGTCTTTCATGCACCCGCATCGATTCGTGTGGCGCGCGCCTTCAGCGATCCGCCCATGAACCTGTTGAGCGCCAGTGCGGCTGCGGGTGGTGTGCAACTCAACCGTGGCCCCCTGCTGAGTCTGGTTTTGCCAACCGCCTCCGCAGGTGCGCTAACCGTAGGCATGCGAGCCAGCGCCCTGCGCGCCAAAGAACAGCCCGGCGACGTGGCCCTGTCCGGCAAGGTGGAACTGGCCGAGATATCGGGCACCGACACCTTTGTGCACTTCGAGACGTCGCTGGGTGAACTGGTGGCCCAACTGACGGGTGTGCACCACTTCGACCTGGGCCAGTCTGTCACCTTCTATTTCAACCCCGCAGCAGTCTATGTGTTTGACGTGCAGGGCATGTTGCTGCTGGCACCCGTGCGAAGCAAAGGACACTGACATGGCACGCATAGAACTCGACCTGGCCCATGCCTACCGGCCCCGCCCCCAGCAGGACAGCGACTATGCCCTGCTGCCCCTGAAGATGACCTTTGACGACGGCGGCGCCTACGCCCTGCTGGGGCCTTCGGGCTGCGGCAAGACCACGCTGCTCAACATCATGTCGGGCCTGGTAACCCCTTCGCAGGGCAGCGTGCGCTTTGACGGCAAGGACGTCACCCGCTTCACGCCGCAACAGCGCAACATCGCCCAGGTGTTCCAGTTTCCGGTGATTTACGACACCATGACGGTGGCCGAGAACCTGGCCTTTCCGCTGCGCAACCGCAAGATGCCAGCCGACCAGATCAAGCAGCGCGTGGGCGTGATTGCCGAGATGCTGGAGATGAGCGGCCAGCTCAACCAGCGCGCCTCCAACTTGGCAGCCGACGCCAAACAAAAAATCTCGCTGGGCCGCGGCCTGGTGCGCCCGGATGTGTCGGCCGTGCTGTTCGATGAGCCGCTCACCGTGATCGACCCGCACCTCAAATGGCAGCTGCGGCGCAAGCTCAAGCAAATCCACCACGAGCTCAAGCTCACGCTGATCTACGTCACCCACGACCAGGTGGAGGCCCTGACCTTTGCCGACCAGGTGGTGGTGATGACGCGCGGGCGTGCAGTGCAAACAGGCTCGGCGGCCGACTTGTTCGAGCGCCCCAGCCACACCTTTGTGGGCCACTTCATCGGCTCGCCGGGCATGAACTTTCTGCCCGGCAGCATGACGGCAGCGGGCTTTCATACGGCGGGCACCACGGTGACTCCCCCATCCGGGCGGGGCCTGCGCGATGGCGAATTCAAACTCGGTGTGCGCCCGGAATATGTCAGCCTGGCAGCCGTCAACGCCGAGGGCGCCTTGCCCATGACGGTAAGCCAGGTGCAGGACGTGGGCACCCATGTGATCGTCAGCGCCCAGCGCGAGGGTCATACCCTGAAGGCGCGGCTGTCAGACAACACCAGCCAGCTGCGCGTGGGTGACAGCGTGTGGTTCAAGGTGATGGGCGAGCACACCTGCTTCTACCAAAACGAGGAGATCGTGGCATGAGCACTACGACCAAACCCATCAACCAGAAGGCCTGGTTTCTGATCCTGCCCGTGCTGCTGTGCGTGGCCTTCTCTGCCATCCTGCCGCTGATGACGGTGGTGAACTATTCGGTGCAGGACATCATCTCGCCCGAGCGCCGCGTCTTTGTGGGCACCGAGTGGTTTGCCGCCATCATGCGCGACGAGGAATTGCATGGCGCCCTGTTGCGCCAGCTGTCCTTCTCGCTGGCCGTGCTGGCGGTGGAGCTGCCGCTGGGCATTCTGCTGGCGCTTTCCATGCCGGCGCAAGGGTGGAAGTCTTCCGCCGTCTTGGTGATCGTCTCGCTCTCGCTGCTGATTCCCTGGAACGTGGTGGGCACCATCTGGCAGATTTTCGGGCGCACCGACATCGGTCTGATGGGCGCGGCGCTGCAGGGCCTGGGCATTGAATACAGCTACACCGGCAACGCCACCCACGCCTGGCTCACCGTGCTTTTGATGGACGTGTGGCACTGGACGCCGCTGGTGGCCCTGTTGGGTTATGCCGGACTGCGCTCCATTCCCGATGCCTACTACCAGGCCGCCAGCATTGACGGCGCCAGCAAGCTCGATGTGTTCCGCTATGTGCAGTTGCCCAAGATGCGCGGCGTGCTGATGATTGCGGTGCTGCTGCGCTTCATGGACAGCTTCATGATTTACACCGAGCCCTTTGTGCTCACCGGTGGCGGCCCCGGCAACTCCACCACCTTCCTGTCGCAATTCCTGACGCAAAAGGCGGTGGGGCAGTTCGACCTGGGGCCCGCTGCAGCCTTCTCGCTGATCTATTTCCTGATCATCCTGCTGCTGTG
>CANFIH010000144.1 GCA_947446855.1 Burkholderiales bacterium | reverse complement strand
TGACGGCAGTCGACGTCACCACCGCATCGGCTCCGGCGACGTTGGCGGCACTGTGGCCCACATGGATCTTGATGCCCAGTGACGCCAGGCGTTTGGTAGCTGCGTTGTCGGCAAGATCGGAGCCTGTCACCGTGTAACCCAGGTTGCTCAGCACCTCGGCAATGCCGGACATGCCGGAACCGCCGATACCGACAAAGTGGATTTGCTTGATGGCGTGTTTCATTTGACCAGTTCCTCGCAGGCAGCGACCACCGCATCGGTGGCTCGCAGTTGCTGCATTTTTTTGGCGGCCAGTGCGCGCTGCAGCAACGCGGCCCGGTCGGTTGTTGTGATGAAGCTGGCAAGATGTTCAGGCGTCAGCTCGCCCTGGGGCATCAGCCAGCCCGCACCCTGGTCTACCAGGAAGCGTGCATTGGCGGTCTGGTGGTCATCCACGGCAGAGGGAAAAGGCACAAACACCGCTGCAGCACCCACGGCTGCCAGCTCGGTCACGGTGCTGGCGCCGGCGCGGCACAGCACCAGGTCGGCATCGGCAAAGGCCTGCGCGGTGTCGGTAATGAACGGGGTGAGTTCGGCGCTGACACCACTGGCCGCGTAGTTGGCGCGCAGCGCGTCGATCTGTTTTTCGCCGCTCTGGTGGATCACTGTAGGGCGCTGTGCCTCGGGAATCAGGGCCAGGGCTTGGGGCACGATGCTGTTGAGTGCGCGTGCGCCCAGGCTGCCACCCACGACCAGCAGGCGCAAGGGGCCGGTACGACCGGCAAAGCGGTCCTGCGGCTGGGCCTGCGTCAGGAATTCGGCGCGCAGCGGGTTGCCCACGCAGCGGCCCTTGGCAAACACCTTCGGGAAGGCGGTGAACACGCGGTCGGCCACCGAAGCCAGCACCTTGTTGGCCATGCCGGCCACCGAGTTCTGCTCATGCAGCACCAAGGGCTTGCCCATGAGCACCCCCACCATGCCACCAGGGAAGGTGATGTAGCCGCCCAGGCCGACCAGCACATCGGGCTTGACGCGGCGCAGCACCTGCAGGCTTTGCCAGAAGGCGCGCAGCAGGCGCAGAGGCAGCAGCAGCAAGGTCAAGCGGCCCTTGCCGCGCACGCCACCAAATTCAATCGTCTCCAGCGTGAAACCGCGGGCCGGAACCAGGCGACTTTCCATGCTGCCGGGCGCGCCCAGCCAGTGCACGCGCCAGCCCTTGGCACGCAAGGCCTCGGCCACGGCCAAGCCCGGGAAGATGTGGCCACCGGTGCCGCCGGCCATGACGAGTGCGCAGGATGTGGCCCCCGAGAGGGCCTTCACGCCTTGGGACGGCCCGGCGGCGTTCAAGGTCTTGCTCATACCCTGCCTCCGTGCATCAACTGTTTGTTCTCGTAATCAATTCTGAGCACGACAGCGATGGCAACCAGGTTGATCAAAATGGCCGAACCGCCGTAGCTCATCAGCGGCAGCGTCAGACCCTTGGTCGGCAAGGCGCCCAGGTTCACGCCCATGTTGATGAAGGACTGAAAGCCCATCCAGATGCCCAGGCCCTGCGCCACCAGGCCGGCAAACACGCGGTCCAGGGCGATGGCCTGGCGGCCTATGTGCATCAGGCGGCGTGTGAGCCAGAGGAACAAGCCGATGACAATGAACACGCCCAGCAGGCCGAACTCTTCACCAATGACGGCGAGCAAAAAATCGGTATGCGCCTCAGGCAGCCAGTGCAGTTTTTCCACGCTGCCTCCCAGCCCCACACCAAAAATTTCGCCCCGCCCGATGGCGATCAGCGAATGCGAGAGCTGGTAGCCCTTGCCCATGGAGTAGGCCGCGTCCCAGGGATTGAGGTAGGCAAAAATGCGTTCGCGCCGCCAGGGGCTCAGCGCAATCATCACGCTGAAGGCCACCACCAGAATGGCGGCAATCACAAAGAACATGCGGGCGTTGACGCCCCCCAGAAACAAAATACCCATGGCAATCACCGCGATCACCATGAAGGCGCCCATATCAGGCTCGGCCAGCAGCAACAGGCCGATCACCGCCACCGCAGCCCCCATGGGAAGCACGGCGCGGAAGAAGCGCTCTTTCACTTCCATCTTGCGCACCATGTAATCGGCGGCATAGAGCACCACGGAAAACTTGGCCAGTTCCGAAGGCTGGAAGTTCAAAATGCCCAGCGCAATCCAGCGCCGTGCGCCGTTCACACCCTTGCCGATAAAGGGCACCAGCACCGCCACCAGCAGCACCAGCGAGGCAATAAACAAGTAAGGCGCCACCTTTTCCCAGGTGGCCACCGGCACCTGAAAGGCCAGCAGCGCGGCCACAAAGGCCACGCCAATGGACAGGATGTGGCGCACCAGAAAGTGGGTGTGCGCGTAGTTGGCAAAGCGCGGGTTGTCCGGCATGGCGACCGACGCGGAATACACCATCACCATGCCCCACAGCAGCAAGGCCACGGTGACCCAGACCAGCGGCTGGTCAAAGCCACGCACCTGGGTGCTTGCGCTGTGGGTGGAGAACGAGCCTCGCCCGCCCAGACGCACCGGCAGCACCGACGATGGGGATGCGCCGGCCTTGCGCGAGAACCAGCCCTTCATGGTCTGTGCAAAAGTGGTCATCCTGCACTCTCCAGGTCCGAGCCGCTGTCCAGCGCCAGCGTGCGCACGGCATCGATAAAGCACTGGGCGCGGTGGGCATAGTCCTTGAACATGTCGAAGCTGGCGCAGGCCGGCGACAGCAGCACCGCGTCCCCCGCATGGGCCGCACGGTTGGCTTGGGCCACGGCGTCCTCCATGGCAACGGCATCCAGCAGCGGCACGTCAACAGCTTCCAGTGCCGCGCGGATCAGCGGCGCATCGCGCCCGAACAGCACCACGGTGCGCACATAGCGGGCTATTGGGTCGGCCAGGGGCGAGAAGTCCTGCCCCTTGCCTTCGCCGCCCAATAACAAGACCAGCTTGCGGTCTTCGCCCAGGCCGTTCAGGGCGGCTGCAGTGGCGCCGACATTGGTGCCCTTGCTGTCATCAAAAAATTCCACGCCATTGAGAATGCCCACGCTCTCCACACGGTGCGGCTCGCCGCGGTACTCGCGCAGACCAAACAAAATGGGGCCCAGGGCACAACCGGCCGCTGAACACAGTGCCAGTGCCGCCAGCGCATTGCTGGCATTGTGGCGGCCGCGGATGCGCAGCGCGTCGGCGGGCATAAAGCGCTGGATGTGCAGCTCCTCCAGATGCTGAAACTTCTTGCGTGTCTCGTCGGCCTCCAGTGCGCGCACCAGCCACACCATGCCGTTCATGGCTTCCAGCCCGAAGTCGCCGGGACGCTGCGGCATGTCGGTGCCAAAGCTGATGTATTCGCGCTCCACCGGACGTTGCAACTTGGCGCGCAGTGGCGCGGGGCGCATGGCCATGACCGCCGGGTCTTCCCGGTTCAACACCAGCAAACCGGTGGCGCCAAAGATATTGGCCTTGGCCTTGGCATACGCAGCCATGCTGCCGTGCCAGTCCAGATGGTCCTGGGTCACGTTCAGCACCACGGCGGCCGTAGGCTCCAGGCCGCTGGGCAGGTCGAGCTGGAAGCTGGAGAGTTCCAGCACCCAGACGTCGGGCAGGGCGTTGTCGGCCAAGGCCTTGGACAGGGTGTCCAGCAGCGTCGGGCCGATGTTGCCGGCTACCGCCACGCTTTTGCCGGCCCAGCGCACCAGATGGCCGGTGAGTGAGGTGACGGTGGTCTTGCCGTTGGTGCCGGTGATGGCCAGTACCTTCGGTTGGTACAGCGCGTTGCGCGTGGGCACCGGGCTCTGCGCCAGGTCTTGGAGGGCCCGGGCAAACAGGCTCAACTCGCCGCCCACCCACAGGCCCAGGGCAAGCGCTGCGTCCATGACGCCGGCCGTCTCGGCGGGGCTCAGGCCCGGGCTCTTGAAGACGGCGCGCATGGAAGTGCCGTCAATCAGCGCGGCATTGAACTCCGATTGCACGAAGGTCACATCAGGCAACTCGGCGCGCAGCACCGCGAGCTGGGGCGGCGCAGCGCGAGTGTCCACCACGGTCACTACGGCGCCCTGCAACGCGCACCAGCGCACCATGGCCAGGCCGGAGGCACCCAGACCCAGGACCAAGACGTGGAGATCGCGCAGATTGTTCATCGGAGCTTCAGGGTGGACAGGCCGATCAGGCACAGCAGGATGGTGATGATCCAGAAGCGCACCACGACCTGCGTTTCCTTCCAGCCATGCTTCTCAAAATGGTGGTGCAGCGGCGCCATCTTCAGCAAGCGTTTGCCGGCACCGAAGCGCTTCTTGGTGTATTTGAAGTAGCTCACCTGCAGCATCACGGACAGGGCTTCGACCACAAAGATGCCGCCCATGATGGCCAGCACAATTTCCTGGCGCACGATCACGGCCACGGTACCCAGGGCGGCCCCTAAAGCGAGTGCGCCCACGTCGCCCATGAAGACCTGCGCCGGGTGGGTGTTGAACCACAGGAACGCCAGGCCCGAGCCGGCCAGGGCGGCGCAGAAAATCATCAACTCGCCCGAGCCGGCGATGTGGGGGAAGAACAGGTACTTGGAGTACACGGCGCTGCCGGTCACGTAGGCAAAAATGCCCAGGCAGGAGCCCACCAACACCACCGGCATGATGGCCAGGCCGTCCAGCCCGTCGGTAAGGTTCACCGCGTTGCTGGAGCCCACAATCACCAGGTAGGTGAGGATGACAAAGCCCAGCACGCCCAGGGGATAGCTCACCTCTTTGAAGAAGGGCAGCATCAGGCCGGCCTTGGGCGGCAGGTTGACATCGAAGCCCGAGCTCACCCACTGAAAGAACAACTGCATCACGCGCAGGTTGGAACTTTCGGAAATGCTGAACACCAAATACAAAGCGGCCACCAGGCCGATCACCGATTGCCAGAAATACTTTTCGCGCGAGCGCATGCCTTCGGGGTCCTTGCGCACCACCTTGCGCCAGTCGTCCACCCAGCCAATGGCGCCAAAGCCCAGGGTCACCAGCAGCACGATCCAGACAAAGCGGTTGCTCCAGTCAAACCACAGCAGCGTGGAGATGACGATGGACAGCAGGATCAGCACACCACCCATGGTGGGGGTGCCGCTTTTGCTCAAGTGGCTTTCCATGCCGTAGCCGCGAATCGGCTGGCCGATCTTGAGTTCGGTCAGGCGGCGGATCACATAGGGGCCGGCGGCCAGGCCGATCAAGAGTGCCGTCAACGCAGCCATCACGGCGCGGAAAGTGATGTACTGAAACACCCGGAAGTAACCGAATTCGGGTGACAGGGTTTGCAGCCATTGGGCCAGGCTTAGCAGCATGTAAATCTTTCGTTCTTGTCGTTATGTGGGTTCATGGGGTGACCTGCGTGGGTGCGGCAGCGGCGGCGCATACCGCCTCGACCACGCGCTCCATGCGCATAAAGCGCGAGCCCTTGACCAGCAGGCTGCTCACAGCGGGCAACTGTTGCAGCACAGCGGCGTTCAGGTCGTCGATGGAAGCAAAGTGCTGCGCGCCGGGGAAAGCCGCCACGGCAGACCGTGCCAGTTCGCCCATCGCGAAAAAATGCTCAATGCCAGCGGCAAGGGCTTCGGTTCCGGCCTCGGTGTGGAAGGCCGGACCCTGCTCACCGACCTCGCCCATGTCGCCCAGCACCAGCAGGCGCGGGCCCGGCAACTCGGCCAGTACCGCAATGGCGGCGCGCACCGAGTCGGGGTTGGCGTTGTAGGTATCGTCCACCAGGGTGCGGGTGCGGTCCGGCATGTGCAAAGCGACCGCGCGTGAGCGGCCCTTGACGGGCACAAAGGATTCCAGCCCCTGCACCACGGCATCCGCAGCTACGCCGGCCGACAGCGCGCAGGCAGCGGCAGCCAGTGCGTTCTGGACGTTGTGGCGTCCGGCAATGTGCAGCCGGAAATTCAAAACACAGCCCATTCCGCGGGCTTGCACCGACCAGGCGCCGTCCGTCCAGACTGCGGCATGGCACGCCAGATCCTGTGTACTGCCGGTGGAGTCCAGCGCAAAGCACGCCGTGCGGCGCGGTGCGGCCAGCTCAGCCCACAGGCCGGTGAAGGCGTCATCGGCCGGAAACACGGCCGTGCCGCTGGCCGACAGGCGACCGATCACGGAGCCGTTTTCCTCGGCCACGGCCTGCACGGTCTGCATGAATTCCAGGTGCTCGCGCTGGGCGTTGTTGACCAGGGCCACGGTGGCCTGGGCCACTGCTGCCAGGGCGTCAATTTCGCCCGGATGGTTCATGCCCAACTCGACCACGGCAATGCGGTGGTGCGCGCGCAGGCGCAGCACGGTAAGGGGCACGCCGATGTCGTTGTTCAGGTTGCCGCGGGTGGCCAGGGCGTCATCACCGGCTGCGGCCACCAGGATGCTGGCAATCATCTGCGTGACCGTGGTCTTGCCGTTGCTGCCGGTGACCGCGATCACGGGTAGATGGAACTGCGCGCGCCAGCCGGTGGCCAGCTCGGTGAGTGCTGTGTGGGTGTTGGGCACCTCGATGCGGGGAATGTCTTGCGGGTAGCTCTCCGCTGGCAAGCCGGCATGGCAGATCAGGGCGGCGGCACCCCGGGCACAGGCTTCGTGCAGCATGCTGTTGGCGTCGAACTTCTCTCCCTTGAGGGCCAGGAACAAGTCGCCTGGCTCCACGCTGCGGGTGTCGGTGTGGATGCGCTGCACTGGCGTGCTGCCGTCGCCCACCAGCGTGGCGCCAGCCAGCCACGCCATGGCAGTCTGTAATGGCATCATGGACGTCATAGCCCCACTCCCGTCGAACGCTGGCGCCATTGCTGCAAGGCGCTTGCGGCATGGGCGCGGTCGGAAAACGCCGTCTTCACACCGGCAATCTCCTGCGTGGCTTCATGGCCCTTGCCGGCCAGCAACACCACATCCTGTGCCGCAGCGCGGGCCAGGGTATCGGCTATGGCTTGCGCACGGTCAGGCTGCACCACCAGCGTATGGCAGGAAGGCAGGCCCAACAGAATCTGGGCAATGATGGCTTCGGATTTTTCGCTGCGCGGGTTGTCACTGGTGACCACCACCTGGTCGGCCAGCTTGGCGGCGATGGCACCCATCAGCGGACGCTTGGAGGCATCGCGGTCGCCGCCGCAACCGAATACGCACCAGAGCTTGCCGCCGCGCGCCTGCACCAGCGGGCGCAGGGCTGCCAAGGCATGGTCCAGCGCATCGGGGGTGTGGGCGTAATCCACGGCCACCAGGGGTGTACCCTGCGAGCCCAGACATTCCATGCGGCCCGGCACGGCATGCAAATGGCTGCAGGCCTGCACCGCATCGGCCAGCGGCACGCCCAGAGCGCGCATCGCAGCCAGCACGCCCAGCAGATTGGAGACGTTGTAGCTGCCGATCAAATGGGTTTGCACGCTGAAGGCGGTGTCGCCCTCCACCACCTCAAAGCCCACACCGGCGCTCTGGTAATGGATGTGGCGCGCCTGCAGCCGTGCGGCGCGCACCGTGGAGACGGTCCACAGGTCCAGCGGGCTTGCTGCAAACACCGAGGCCAGCTCCACACCGCGCACATCGTCGATATTCAGCACCACGCTGTGCAGACCGGGCCAGGCGAACAGGCGGCGCTTGGCTTGCCAATAGGCCTCCATGCTGCCGTGGTAGTCCAGATGGTCTTGCGTGAAATTGGTGAACAGGGCGACGCGAATCTGCACGCCGTCCAGGCGGGCTTCTTCAATGCCGATGCTGGAAGCCTCCACAGCGCAGGCTTTGAGCCCCTGGCTGGCGAAGCGGCGCAGTGCGGCTTGCAATTGCACCGGGTCCGGCGTGGTCAGCCCGGTGGACACCACATCGCCCTGCGCGGTGGCGGCATCTTCTGCCGCGGCCGCCGCTGGTGGGCGACCTACGCCCAAGGTACCGATCATGGCGCAGGGCATGGCCCGGGCCGCGGGCAGCGCCGACAGGGCCTGCGCCAGCCACCAGGCAGTCGACGTCTTGCCGTTGGTACCGGTGACGGCCAGCACGGCGACCTCGTTGGAGGGGTGACCAAAGTATTCGGCTGCGATCGGCCCGGTGGCAGCCTTCAAGCCGGCAAAGCGTTCCACGCGCTCGCCGGGCAAGGCGAAGGCATCGGCGCCTTGCGCCTCCACCAGGCACACGGCGGCACCGGCTTGCAAGGCGGCGTTGACAAATGAGCGGCCATCCACCGCAGCTCCCGGCCAGGCGATGAAGGCGTCACCCGGCTGCACGGCGCGACTGTCGGTGCGCAGGGTACCGGTGACATGGTCCTTGAGCCACCGGGCGGCTTGGGTAGTGGTACTGAGCATCAGAAGCTCTCCTCCACGGCGCTGGCCACGATGTTGGGGCGCACGGCCATATCGGGCTGCACATTGAGCAGGCGCAGGCTTTGCTGCACGGTGTCACTGAACACGGGGGCTGCCACATCGCCGCCGAAGTAGTGGCCGGCACTGGGCTCGTCGAGCATGACGCCCACGATCAGGCGCGGCTTGTCAATCGGCGCCATGCCCACAAACCAGCTGCGGTACTTGCGGTTGCCATCACTGCCGTAACCCTTGCCCACCTGCTTGTAGGCCGTGCCGGACTTGCCACCCACCGAATAACCCTGGGTCTGTGCCTTGGGGCCGGTGCCGCCGGGGCCGGCGGCCATTTGCAGCATCTTGCGCACTTCGGTTGCCGTGCCCGACGAAAACACGCGCGTGCCCACCGCAGGCTCGGTGTTCTTCATCAGCGTGGCGGGAATGATTTCGCCGTCGTGCGAGAACACGGTATAGGAGCGCACCATCTGGAACAGCGAGGCCGACAGTCCGTAGCCGTAGGACACGGTGGCCTGCTCGATGGGGCGCCATTTGTTGGCCGGGCGCAGGCGGCCGGAAACGGCGCCGGGAAATTCGATTTGCGGCTTCTGGCCGAAGCCGGCTTGCGAGAAGGTTTCCCACATCGCGCTGGCCGGCATGCCCATGGCGATTTTGGCTGTGCCCACGTTGCTGGACACCTGGATCACCTGTTCCACGGTGAGTGCGCCGTGGGCGTGCGAGTCGTGGATGGTGACGCCGGTGATGGTGAAGGAGCCGGGTGCGGTGTCGATCACCGTGGTGGGCTTGACGTGGCCGGATTCCAGCGCCAGGCCGATGGTGAAGGGTTTCATCACCGAGCCGGGCTCGAAGGTATCGGTCAGTGCCCGGTTGCGGGTTTGCGCACCACTCAGGTTCTGGCGCTTGTCGGGCACATAGCTGGGGTAGTTGGCCAGGGCCAGCACTTCGCCGCTGACCGCGTCCAGCACGACGATGCTGCCGGCCTGGGCGCGCTGCTGCAGCACGGCCTCCTTGAGCTTCTGGTAGGCGAAGAACTGGACCTTGCTGTCAATGCTGAGCTGCAGGTCCTGACCATCCACCGGTGGCACGACCTCGCCCACGCCTTCGACGGCACGACCGAGCCGATCCTTGATCACATGGCGCAGGCCGGGCTTGCCCAGCAGGCGCTTGTTGTAGAGCAGCTCCATGCCCTCCTGGCCGTTGTCTTCCACATTGGTAAAGCCCACCACATGCGCGGCGGCTTCGCCTTCGGGGTACTGGCGCTTGTATTCCTTGCGCTGGTAAATGCCCTTGATATTGAGCGCCGCGATTTCCTTGGCCGTGTCGGCATCGACCTGACGCTTGACCCAGACAAAGGTCTTGTCTTCGTCCAGCTTCTTGGCCAGATCGGCATAGGGCATGTCCAGCAGCTTGGCAAGTTGCTGTAGCTTGGGGCGTTCGCCATCGGTATCCACATCGTCTGGAATGGCCCAGATGCTGGGCGCCGGTACGCTGGAGGCCAGGATCAGGCCGTTGCGGTCCAGAATGCGGCCGCGGTAGGCCGGCAGCTCCAGCGTGCGGGCAAAGCGTACTTCACCCTGGCGCTGGAAGAAATTATTGGCAAACACCTGGATGTAGGCTGCGCGCGCAGCCAGGCCGCCAAAGGCCAGGGCGATAGCAGCCACCACAAATTTGCTGCGCCATATGGGCGTGCGACTGGCCAGCAGCGGGCTGGAGGTGTAGCGCACACTGCGGCTCACGGCTTGACTCTCCCCGAGGCTGCGGCCGGACCGGATTCGGCATCGGTGTAACCCACATAGGTGGTGATGGCCGGCAGCACCAGGCGCATCTGCAACTTTTCACGCGCCAGCTTTTCCACGCGCGCAGAGGTTGCTTGGGCACGCTTCTCGACCTTGAGGCGCTCGAGCTCACTGCTCAGACGCCGCTCTTCGCTTTGGGCTTTGTCCAACTCGGTAAACAGGCGGCGCGACTCGTACTGGACATTCACCAGATACATGGCGCTGAACAGCACGGCCAGCAGCAGCACCAGATTGATTCGGGTCATCGCAGGCTCCCCAAGCTTGTGGCTTCAGGGTTGTGCGAGAACACTGCGTGTACGGAGCTCCCCCTCATGGGGGCCTTCGTAGCTTGGAACGGTCCGGCGGTGTTCATGCTGGCGTCCTTTGCGCCACCCGCATGATGGCGCTGCGCGAGCGCGGGTTGCCCTTGATTTCCGCTTCGCTGGGCTTGACGCGGCCCAATGACACCAGTTGCATCACCTTGGGTGCGGCAAAGGGGGCGCGGCGGTCATATTCTTCACGCGCATGCTTGGCGATGAACTGCTTGACGATGCGGTCTTCCAGGGAATGAAAGCTGATCACCGCCAGACGGCCGCCGGGTTGCAGCACCTTCAGGCTGGCTTCTAGCGCTTGCTGCAGCTCTTCAAGCTCGGCGTTGATGAAAATCCGAAAAGCCTGAAATGTGCGCGTTGCAGGGTCCTTGCCCGGCTCGCGGGTTTTGACCTGCTCAGCCACGAGCTGGGCCAG
>CANFIH010000143.1 GCA_947446855.1 Burkholderiales bacterium | reverse complement strand
TCGCTGGCTTTCAAGGCGGCAATCAGGTCGCGCAGGTTTTCGGGCTTGCTGGGGTCAGGGTGGTGGTTGGGGAAATTGCCGTCCACTTCGCTGAACAACTCGGTCACTTCACAGCCGATGGCGCTCAGGATGGCGGGGGCCGAAGCACCGGCCACGCCGTTGCCCGAGTCCACCACGATCTTCATGGGGCGGGCCAGCTTGATGTCACCGACGATGCGGGCCGTGTAGGCCGCCAGCACGTCCACCTGCTTGCAACTGCCGCCAGTTTTCAGGGTCCAGCTCTCGGTTTCCATCATGCGGCGCAGGCCCTGGATCTCATCGCCGTAAATGGCTTTGCCGCCCATCACCATCTTGAAGCCGTTGTAATCGCGCGGGTTGTGGCTGCCGGTGAGCTGGATGCCGCTGGCGCACAGGGTGTTGGCCGCAAAGTACAGCATGGGCGTGGTGACCATGCCCACGTCTATCACCTGCACACCCACATCCATCAGGCCGCGAATCAGGGCGGCTGACAGCGCAGGGCCGCTCAGGCGGCCATCGCGCCCCACGGCCACGGTGGTTTGCCCTTGGGCCACCGCCACGCTGCCGAAAGCCCGGCCCAGGCCGAGTGCTACGTCTTCGTTCAGGGTGGAAGGGACGATGCCCCGGATGTCGTAGGCCTTGAAAATGCCGGCGTTGAGTTGCATGTTTTTCCCTTGGTCAGTGTGCTGTGTGAGCCGTTGTTTTGTGCGTCGTACATTGTAGGTGCTGGGCTTGGCCAGACAGGGGCCTGGCAAGGCCCACCCCACCAGAAGGAAAAAGCACATGAAAACTCTTGAAGCACCCGCAGCGCTGCTCCGTTGCAGCTATGCCAGCCCGCTGGGCCCCATGACCCTGGCCGCCACCTCCAAAGGCCTGGCCGGCGTCTGGTTTGACGGTCAAAAGCACATGCCCGACACCCGTGGCTGGCCCGAACAGCCCGACCATCCCGTGCTGCAACAGGCTCAGAACGAGTTGGCGCAGTACTTTGCCGGCCAGCGTCCGCGCTTTGATCTGCCGCTGGACCTGGGCCGGGGCACGGACTTCCAGCAACAGGTGTGGCAGGGCTTGCTGGACATTCCCGCGGGGCAGACCCTGTCCTACGGCGCCCTGGGCACGCGCATTGGCCGCCCCGCCGCGGTGCGGGCCGTGGGCGCTGCGGTGGGACGCAACCCCATCAGCATCATCGTGCCCTGCCACCGGGTAGTGGGGGCGGACGGCGCCCTCACCGGCTATGCCGGCGGACTGGAGCGTAAAACGGCCTTATTGAAGTTGGAGCAGACCATGGCGACGACAATGCATCCATGACCCAAACCAAAAGCCAAGCTTGGCTGATCGACTTTATGCTGCTGGCCGCCATCTGGGGCGCCTCCTTTATGTTCATGCGCACGGCCTCCCACGAGATGGGGCCCCTGGCTTCTGCCGGCTTGCGCGTCACGATTGCGGCGCTGTTCTTGCTGCCCATTCTGTGGTTCAAGGGCTTGGGGGGCTCCTTGCGCAAGCACTGGAAGCTCACCCTCTCCGTGGGCGTGCTGAACTCGGCCATCCCCTTCGTCTGCTTTACCTATGCGCTGCTGTCCATCACCACCGGCTTGTCGGCCATCCTCAACGCCACCGTGCCGCTGTTTGGCGCTGTCATTGCCTGGCTGTGGCTCAAAGACCGGCCCAGCGCCTCGCGCATGCTGGGTCTGGCCGTGGGCTTTGTCGGCGTGACCATGCTGGCCTGGGACAAGGCCAGCTTCAAGCCCGATGCCAATGGCCTGTCCACCGGCTGGGCTGTGCTGGCCTGTTTGCTGGCCTGCTTTTGCTACGGCACGGCAGCCAGTGTGGCCAAGCGCTACATGGGCGGCCTGCCCTCGCTGGTGTCGGCCACCGGCAGCCAGATCGGCGCCAGCATCGCCCTGATTCCGCTCACCGTGCTGTACTGGCCAGCGCAGGCGCCCAGCCTGCAGGCCTGGGGCTCGGTGCTGGTGCTGGGCGTGGTCTGCACCGGGCTGGCCTATATCCTGTACTTCCGGCTGATCCAGCGCGCCGGCCCGGCCCGCGCCCTGGCCGTGACCTTTGCGATTCCCGCTTTCGCCGTGTTCTACGGCGTGTTGTTGCTGGGCGAAAGCATCACGCTGTGGATGGTGGTCTGCGCTCTGGTCATCATTGCCGGCACCACGCTGTCCACCGGTCTGCTGAAGCTGGGCGGATCGCGCAGCAACTAAAACCTTCGGTCTATGCAAACAGCGGCGTGCCGTGCCATTGCAGGCAGCCGCTGTCAAAGCCATAGCGGGCCAGACACTGCAGCGGGCCGCCAATCTCCGCCGCCGCATAGGACAGCAGGCTGACACCGGTCACGGGCACACGCACCGGTGCGGGCAGCACACAGCGGCGCAGCTGGGTTTGCACTTCCGCCAGCGGCCAGGCACCGGCATAGAGCCCGACCGTGACATGGGGAACATAGCTATCCGGCAGGCCCTGCATATCCGTGTTCACCAGGCATGCGCGCAAGGCCGCAAGCCGACCGCCGGGTGCCTGTACCGTGACATAGGGCACGGAGCTAAAGGTGTCCAGGCCGCCGATTTCGATCTCAAACACCGCAGGCTGCGCCCGCTGCAAGGCCCGCACCTGGGCGTGAAGCCGCTCGGCCCCGAAGTCATCGGCATGACGGGGTGCGGCGCTGGGAAAGCCGCACAGGCTGAGCGTGATGTGCGGCTGGCGGCAATAGCCGTCCAGCAGCCAGGGTGCCAGTTCGCGCTGCGCTGCCTCCATGTGGGGCAACACCGCTGCCGCATCGAACTCCAAGGCCCACAGCACATAGGCCGGTCGGCCCAGGTGCCATTCGGGAAAGTCGCGGCGCTCGTTGCGCAGGGTCAGGGGCTCGGATAGGTCAGCGGGGTCCATCATGGTGTCCAGTCTATTGGTGGCGGAACGGCCAGCACGGCCTTGCAGCCCCTCACCGGCCTGGCAGGGAAGAAAAATAGCTGCGGTCGGCGTCCAGCACGTGGTTGACGATCAGGTCCGACACCAGCACCTCCAGCATGGCGCTGAGCGTGAGCTGGCCATTGCGGTACAGGGAGACATGATTGACCGCACGCTGCATCAGTGCGCGGTGGCTCGCAGCATGGGCATCCGCGTGCGGGAAACCGATGGAGTGCAGCACCACTTCCTCCAAGTCGAAATGTGCCACCACGCTGCGCATCAGGTGGTCGATCAAAAGCACCACCTCGCCCGTGGGCAGCTCATCCCGGATGGCGCTGTGCAAGGCATTGATCTGGCTGAATAGCTGCTTGTGCTGCGCATCGATGTCGGCGTTGCCGGATGCATAGCTCGGGTGCCAACTCAGTTGCAGCAGGCCTGCGGGCATGGGGCCTGGCGCATCATGCTGCGCGCGCGGCTGCGGCGCGACGTGCACGCGATTGCGTCCACCCCATTTGGCGTAGTACAGCGCATCATCCGCCGCCCGCAACAACTGCTCCGCATGGGCGTAGCCGTGTTCCGACATGACCGCCAGCCCGGCACTGATGGTCACGATGCCCGCGTCTGACTGGGCATGGGGAATGGCCAGGGACTCCACTTCCCGGCGCAGGGCTTCGGCCATGCGCTGCGCGTCCGCCTCATCCGTGTAGGGCAGCACCAGCGAAAACTCTTCACCGCCGTAGCGCGCCGCCAGATCGCTGGCGCGCTTGGCGCTGGCCTGCAAGGCGCGGGCCACGACCTTGAGACATTCGTCGCCGGCCTGGTGTCCGTAGCAATCGTTGTACTTTTTGAAGTGGTCGATGTCGACCATGATCAGGGCCAGCGGCATGGACTCGCGTTTGCAACGGGCCAGTTCGCGCTCCAGCGCGCTGTCGAGATAGCGCCGGTTGAACAACTCGGTCAACCCGTCCTTGTTGGCCTGCTCGACCAGTCCCTTGCGCAGGGCCTCGATCTCGGCCAGGCTGTGGTGCAGGGTGGCATTGGCTTCCATCAGCTCGCGCTCCCGCAGCCTGAGCTGCTCCCGCACCACGCGCAACTGCGTATTGCGCGAGAACGTGATATTGCCCACCGCCAGCACATAAGCCCCCAGGCCGACAATGCAAAACAGCGCCGCCTGCCAGCCGGTGGCGGGAGAGAAATGCAAGCCGCCCAGCGCGACTCCGGCCAACGCGCCGCCCGCCAGGGCCAGCAGGGTTTGGCCCATGTTGCGCCAGCCTTTGTTGGCCGCCGAGTTGCTCAGGGTGCCCAGCATCACCGAAAAGGTAAGCCAGTCCGAAAACTGCACCGTGGCGCAAAACGCGCCCAGCAGCACGGAGTCCAACAGCAGTGCGTTCATCACCGTCGCCACCGGCTCAGACGATCTGCGTGCACGCCAATATTGGATTTGCGGATAGACCAGCAGCAGGCCGATCAGGTAAGCCCAGGCGCAAGGGCCATAGCCCCGGCCTGCGATGTGGATGCAACTGGCGGCAAAGACCGTGGCGAAGGACGCCGAACGCATGACGTAGTGGGTGCGTACCAGCCACCCGACCTTGGAACTGCGCGCCGGATCAACCATGCCTAATAAGTTTCATAACCCCCCGCTCCCAAATATCCCTGCATTAAAGCGCTTGAAAGTTACACAGCCTGACGCCACGGTTACGGCCTCGCGGCGTCGCCCGCAGGCGCGTGCGCATGCTGGCGCAAAAAGGCAATAAAGCGCGGGAACACATCCTGTGCGGCGTTCTTGCCGATCATCACGTCGGCATGGCCGTAACCGGGGATGACGGTCAAGGCGTGGCGGCCCGGCACCAGCGCTTCCAGGCGCTGGTGGCACAGCACATTGGAGTCCATAAACAACGCGTTGTCCTGCCCGGCCACCAGCAGCAGGGGCGTCTCCATGCTGGCCGCGTCCTGCAGGTAGTTGTCGGGCAGGTGGCGGTAGCGCACGTCCTTGGGCGCGTATTTGACGGCCGTGTTGTTGCTCGCCACCATCTTGCGGATGTGGCGGTAGTAGTGCACGCCGCTGCCGCCAAACAGGTCGCCAGTGCGCCGGTGGGTCACGTCGTGCAGGTTCTCGTGCCGGAACAGCACCGGGTGGCCGTAGCCCCACATGAAGCTGGTCATATGGCAGGCCGGCACATCGCACTCCCGGTGAAAAAACGACACGCCCTTGGCCAGCAGCTTGCCCGGCGAGAGGCCGGCCTGGCGACTCCAGCCCGGGTTCAGGTACTCCACACCCAGCACCGATTCCGCCAGAAACGGCCCAACAGCCAGCTTGGCCCGGGCCGCCAGCCCCACCTTGGGCGTGAGCGCCACGCCGTTGACAATGGCGCTGGCAATGCCGCTGATGGTGCGGCCGAACAGGCTCATGGCCACCGAGAGCGCACCCAGGCAGTGACTGATGATGTGGATGCGCGCATCCGGCCCCACCACCTTACGCAGCCTGGCCAGCGCCGCCGGGTTGTCATAGAGCGCAACGTCATCCACGTTGAAGCGGTGGCGCGCCAGGTTGTAGGGCTGGCGGTTGCTGATGCGGCCGTCCAGCGTCCATACATCGGTAAAGCCCGCGTCCAGCAGGCACTGCGTGAGGTTGCGGTGCTCGGGCATGATGAACATGTCGCTGGAGGCCGTCAGCCCCGGCACCAGCAGCACCACGTCCTTGCAGGGCGCACGGCAAAAGCGCAGCAGGCTGATGCCCAGGCCGTCGCCGGTGCTGGCGTAATGGGTGCTGACTTCAGCGCCCTGCACGCCTTCCAGCGTGTGCAGCGGGATCTCCCGAATACCAGGCTCCAGCCGGTGGGCACGCGGCAGGCCGTGGGTTTGCCACAGTGCGCCCATGAAAAAGCCGCCAAAGCGCTCAATCGCCGCCAACCGCTGGGGCAGCGTCGGCGCGTCAGAGCGAAAGGTGGTGAGCTGGCGCAAAAAGTCCATCACCTCGATATGCAGAATGCCGCTGGCCACGATCAGGGCTTGGGCTTCATCGGCCTGGCTGACATGGCCGGCCAGCACATTGGTGAAGAGCGTGGTGGTGTCCGCCCACAGGTCCGGCCCGGGGTCGTTGCGGATTTGCTTGACACCGCGGAGGGTGAGCGCCCGGCCTTGCGCATCTTCAAAGAACAGGCGGTACAGCATGGTCTTGCGGTTGGCATCCCCACTGGCTGCAAACAAATTGAATGCGCCCTTGAGCACCGGGCACCGCCCGCCGAACAGGGGACTGTCCAGATGGCCTATCGCCTGGGCCGGATGGTCGGGGTCGGCCATGAAGCGCTCCAGATCGTCCATGCAGATGGTCAGCTGAAACTGCAGTGGCGTGTGGTCGGCCTGGCCCCGCGCGTAGCCTTCGGCACTGGTGTGCTGCCCCAGGCTGGCAAAGCCTTTCATCTCTTCGGTAAAACGCAAGGCTGTCGCGGCGGTACTCTTCAGTGTTTCAGGCATGGTGCGGTACTCCCAGGGTGTCGTCCGGCACGATGCCGGTGATGTCTTCGGCAATCCACTCGGCCAGTGCGGCAATAGTGGCGCTGGGATTGGCGCCCACCGAGCCGGGCAACAGCGCGCCGTCCACCACATACAGGCCCCGGTAGCCGAAGACCTGGCCGCGCTGGCCGTCCTGGCAGCTCACCACGCCCTGCTCTGCGCTGGCAGCCAGGGCGCAGCCGCCCAGCGGATGCACCGTGATGTTGTTGCGGATCGGCCAGGCCCAGGTGGGCTGCGGGATGTAGGCCGCGGCTTCGACAAAGGTGGCAAAGCGTTTGCCGCAGGCCAGGATGGCGTCGTACAACGGGCGGCTGGTCTGTTGCGGCCAGTTCAGGGCCAGGCGCCCGCCCTTGAGAGAAAACACACCGTCACCGGCATCCTTGCCCATGAACAGCAACACGCTGCTGCGGTAGGACCAATCGCCCTTGAGCATGGCGTGCGCGTAGGCCACGACCGAGCCGCTCCATTTGCCCGAGAGCAGGCCTTGCAGCATGCGGTGCCAGAACATGCGCAGGGCCCGCCCCAGCTTGCGCACAACGGAGAAGGGATTCAGGGCCGGGCGCAGGCCCTCGATGTACCAGGCCGCAAAAGCGGGATAGGCCGCGTCTTCCAGCAAAAAAGAGGGCTGGCCCGCCACCGGCTGCTGCAGCCCATGGTCAATGTATTGGGTGATCACCGGGCCGTAGCAGGCATCCGCATCGCGCCGGCCCGCAGCCACGATGGCCACAAAATCCCCGTTGCCGGAAAAGCGCCGGCCCAGTTGCGGGCTCAGGCGCGGCAGGCAACCGTATTCATCCCGGCAGCGCAGCAGCAGTTCGTTGCTGCCCAGCGTGCCTGCCGACACCACCACGCGGCGGCTGCGCACCTGCACCACCTGGCCTTCGCGGTTGCGGTATTCCACCCGGTAGCCCTGGCTGCCATCGGCGCGGCTGTCTTCCTGGCCCTGGGCATCGAGCGGCGCGATGCGCAGCACCTCGCATTCGGTTTGAATCTGCGCACCGTGTTGCTGTTGCGCCGCGTGCAGGTAGTTCAGGTCCAGGGTGTTTTTGCCATGCACGTTGCAGCCCACATCGCACTCGCCACAGTAGGTGCAGGAGGTCTGGCTGGCGCCATAGCGGTTGCGCTCCTGCTCGCCGATATCCAGGGCGGCGCTGCTGCCCTGCGCGTAACCTGTGCCGAAGAACACGCAGATCTCGGCCGGCTTGCTGACTTTGCCTTCGGACTGGGCGAACCGGGCAAACAACTGGCTGCGCAGCACCTCGCGCCGGGGCTGCCCGTTTGCCGGTGGCATTGGCATGGCAGCCAGCACGGACTTGGCGACGGCGTAATACGGCGCCAGCCGCTCGCCGTTGAGCCCTGCAGGCCAGGCGGCATCAAACACCCAGCGCGGTGGCTCCATGAACACATTGGCATAAATCAGCGAGCCGCCGCCCAGGCCGGCGGCCACCACGGCATCCATGCGCCGGTAATTGCGAATGTCAAACAGACCGTTCAGCTTGCGGCCGGCACCGGCGCGCGCATCGGACCAGAAGTTGGCGGCGAAATCATGCGGGTCGCGGGGGAAGCTGCCTTTGGCATAGCGCTTGCCACGCTCCAGCAGCAGCACCTGGCCCGGCCATTTGGTCGCCAGCCGGCAGCAGGCCACGGCCCCGCCAAAACCGCTGCCGACAACGACAGCCTCCAGAACGCATGTCTCGTTCATGATCCCCCCCTTTCGCTGATGGCCGGCAGCGCAAACACACACACGCCGTATTGCAAACTACGTTAGCATTTGATCGTGGGGCTTGGCAGCAGTGCCCTGCTCAATGTAATAGAAATTTTGAACGACGAGGGAGTCTGGATGGACGGCGCTGAACGCAATGCCTTGGGGCGCACAGACGCCGCGCCATTCGCCGCCGGATTCCTGCGCACTGCGGGACAGTTGCTGGGCGTTGGCGAACAGGACATTGTTCCCGACGAAAACCGCCGCAAAAACACCCTGATTTTCACCACCATTGGCACCCTGGCCCTGCTGGGTTTCGGCCTGGTCAACGTGGGCTATTCGGAACCGGCGCGTCTGCACCTGATGGGCCTGGTGCAGATTCTGGAAGTGTGCTTTTTGCTGGCCCCGGCGGTCTGGCTGACCAACCGCGGCACGCGCCCGGTGTGGGCGGAAAACATGCTGGTGTTTGCCGGCTTCGTGATCTTTGCCAGCAACGTGGTGTTCGGCGGGCAGTCGGGCGACTCGCCCTACTGGACCTTTGTCTACCCCTACCTGGTGTTCTTTCTGCGCGGGCAAAAAGTCGGCTGGGCCGTGGGCCTGCTCTTCTCCATCAGCGTGCCGGTGCTGATGTACTACAGCTCCAGCCACTGGCACTTCTGGACTTACGACCCGCTGCATTGCGTGTACTACGGCGTCTCGTACTTCTTCAATGTGCTGACGGCGGCTTACTTCAACTTGCTGCGCAGTATGTTTCAAAAGCAGCTGTGGAGCCAGGTGGAGTTCAATACCGGCGAAGTGCGCCGGCATCTGGCCACGCTGCAATTCAACTCCACCCACGACCTGCCCACCCGTCTGCCCAACCGCCAGGGCTTTATCGATGCGCTGGCCACTGCCCTGACCGCGCACCACAAGGAGGGCGGCTATTTGCTGGTGGTGTGCATCCGCTTCTTTCGCGTGTCTGAACTGGCCAGCATGGTGGGCCTGGACACGGTGGACGCTTCCATGGCCCTGCTGGCGGGCCGCCTGCGCCAACAGCTGCCCGGTGTGCGGGTGCTGGGCCGCCCCAGCCATGACAAGCTGGCCCTGGTGCTGTGGTGCGAACGCGCCGACGAGGCGGCACTGGCACCGGTGCGCGAGATCCGCCACATGCGCCACGCGCTCGATCCGGGCGAATTTTCCATCCACGTGGAATACACCTTCGGCGTCGCGGTGCAAGCCTGCGGCGAAGCGGCCTGGGCCGGCGAGCTGGTGCGCAAGGCCGAGCAGGCGCTCTTGTTTGCCGACGATAACGACCTGGCCAGCCAGTTGTACGACAGCGCGCTGAGTGCACACTTTGTGGCCAGAAACCACCGCTACGAAAAACTCAGGGAAGCCCTGTTCAGCGAGCAACTGACGCTGCACTACCAGCCCCAGCTGGACTTGCGCAGTGGCCGGGTGGTCGGCGCCGAAGCCCTGGCGCGCTGGTTTGACCCCGAGGAAGGGCCGATTGCACCCGACCGGTTTATTCCCATCATCGAGTCCACCGGCCTGCTGCACCGCTTCTCGGTCTGGACCATCGCGCTGGCAGTCAGGGACTGCGCGGCCTGGCAGGCGCAGCTGCCCGGGGCCACGGTGTCCATCAACCTGTCGGCCGAATCCCTGCACGACGCCGAGGTGCTGCACAGCCTGGAACAGGCCCTGGCGCGCTGGCAACTGGACCCGGCGCTGGTGGTCATTGAGCTCACCGAGAGCGTGCTGCTCAAGACACCGGCCGATGCCCTGGCCCATATGGAACGTCTGGTGGAGCTGGGCGCGCGCCTGTCGATTGATGACTATGGTGCAGGCTTTTCCTCCCTCACCTACCTCAAGCAATTGCCGGCCCACGAAATGAAAATCGACATGTCCTTCGTGCGCAACCTGCGCAGCAGCCCGCAGGACCAGGCCATTGTCAAATCGTCCATCGAGCTCGGGCATGACCTGCACTTCAAGGTGCTGGCCGAGGGGATTGAGGACGCCGCCGCCCTGCAATTACTGACCGATGCGGGCTGCGATCTGGGCCAAGGCTGGTATTTTTCCAAAGCGCTGCCGGTGGCCGACTTTGTCGCCTGGGCACTGAACCGGCAGGCTAACGCCCCCACTGTGAAGGAATCCTTGTGAGCCCACCCGACGCCGCCGCAAGCATCCGCTGGCCCGAACGCTTCGAGCCGCAGCGCGCGCCGGTGCATGTGAGCAACCAGCTGTTCATTGCGGCGCCGCCCGCGCGGGTCTGGTCCTGGCTGGTGCGCGAGCCGCTGTGGCCCACCTGGTACGACAACGCGCATGTGGACTGGTCGCCGCAGCGCGGGCACAACACGGATCTGGTGCTCGGCAGTGTGTTCCATTGGCGCACGTTCGGCATTGCGATTGAGTCCTGCGTGCGGGAGTACCAGCCCTGCGAGCGCATCGCGTGGGACGCCAACGGCTTTGGCGTCAATGCCTACCATGCCTGGCTGCTGCAGCCGCAGGAGGGCGGCTGCCTGGTGTTGACCGAAGAATCGCAATACGGTTGGGGGGCGCGCCTGTTGAACTTCCTGATGCCGCATCGCATGGATGTGGGCCACGCGCTGTGGCTCAAAAGCCTTGGCATCCAGAGCCAGCGCGGCTTCCCGCCGCCACTGTAAGCAGCCTGCGGCGATTGGCCTGGGAAAACCCCGAGTGGCCTGCGTCGCTTTTCGTCAACAGAGGGTCGTAAGCGCAGGAGACACTGCGGCAGTGCCGATCTAGGATGGG
>CANFIH010000142.1 GCA_947446855.1 Burkholderiales bacterium | reverse complement strand
TTTAGGTGTGTGCGGGTTGCTGTTGTCCTTGCTGGGCACGCACAGTGCCATTGCGCAGACGCAAAGTTATTACTATTTCTTCAATAACTCCTATGCGCCCTATACCGCGCTGTCTACCGGAACCAAATCACTGGTCAATGCCGGTGGTAGTCAGAGTTTTCTGACCGATACCGTATCGATTTACAACGCGCCATCTTGCGGCTCCCGCACGAGAGGTGCGCTGCAGGTGCAAAGCGTCAACAATGCAAATGATGTTTTATTCCCTTTGTCGGCAGGCGAGGTCTCTGCCTTCGGAACGGATTACACCATCACGATGCTGATGCGATTTGCGGGCACAACGGCGACATGGCAGCGAATTTTAAATAATGGCTCAGCATCCGATATCGGTTTTTATGCCACCACCAGCGGGGTCTCGTTCTGGCCGGCTACTGGTTCCATCGCCAGTGGTGTATTTTCTACGTCGGCGTATAGCTGGATTACGATGAGTTATCAGGCTAGCACCGGTAATTTTGATATTTACCAAAACGGTGTGTATTTAACAACGCAAAATGTTTCTTCTTATGCGGCACAGGCCAATATGCAGGCGCCGGGAATGATGTTTTTGCAAGATGACAACATAACGGTCGAAAACTCTCCTAGCACCTGGCTTTCCTATATTCATGTTTCAAATGCCTATGTGCCTAATAGGACTACGTCGAACTCCATTTTTTCGGAGTTTATGACCTATGGTTGTAACCTGAATTCATACTATTGGGATGGTAGTGGATCGACAAATGACAGCACCGTTGCCGGTGGTACCGGGGCTTGGACTTCTGCAGGTGCCAACTGGACGGACACCACCGGCTCCTTCAATGGCAGTTGGGGCGCAGCCGCGACCGCCTATTTCACCAACACCGCAGGTACGGCAACCATTGCGTCGGGTTATTCGCCCAGTGTGGGCGGGCTGAATTTTGCCAGCACGGGTTATACGGTGGCTGCGACCGGCACAGGCTCCCTCAATCTGGGCGGCACAAGCAACACCATCACCACGCCCACGGGTGGCATAGCCACCATCAGTGCGCCCATTGCCGGAGGTGCCACCAACGCGCTCAACACGGCCGGAACCGGCATTCTGTACCTCACGGGCACCAACAGCTACACCGGCGCGACCACGGTGGGCGCGGGTACGTTGAGTATCGGCAGCGGCAGCACCACGGGGGACATCAGCACGACTTCGGCTGTCTCAGTAGCCACGGGCGCCGCCTTGCGCTTTAACCGCAGCGACGCCTACAGCTTTGGCAAGGTCATCAGCGGTGCCGGTGCGGTCAACCAGGCGGGTGGCGGCACCACCACCCTTGGGGTGGCCAACACCTACACGGGCGCCACCACGGTGACGGCCGGCACCCTGCAACTCGGCGTGAACAACGCGGTGCCCACCGGCAGCGCGGTGAGCGTAAGCAGCGGCGCCACCTTGAACCTGGCGAACTTCAGCCAAAGCACCTCGGGGCTCACGGTCAACGGCACCCTGGCACTGGGCACCAATGGCAGCCTGACGCTGACGGGCGGCACCAACACCATTGCCGCCATCACGGGCAGCGGCACCATCACCGTCAACAGCGGCGCCACCCTCACGCTGACCGGTGCCGTCAGCAACAGCGGCGTGAACATCGTGCTGGCCGGTGGCACGCTGAACCTGGGCGCCTTCACCCACAGCATCGGCACGCTCAGTCTGACGGCCAACAGCACGGTGAATTTCAGTAGCACTACCAGCTTGACGGTGGCAGCTCTGGCGCCCAGCACGTTCACCCTCAATGCATCCGGTTGGGTATCGGGCAGCAGCCACTTCTATGCCACGGCCATTAGCGGCGCACCCGCCAGGAACACTGCTGCTACCGCGCCACTGAACCAAATCGCCTTGGGTGCCAATTTGGCGAGTCAAACCTATTGGAGCAATTCGGCTAATGAACTGCTGGTCGCCAGTGGGGCCTACACCTACTGGGATACCGCAGTGGGCAATGGCGCAGTCGATGGAGGCTCTGGCTCCTGGGATGCCGCTTCGCCCAACTGGACTCCGTCTGGTGGCGCACCCAACGGCGTGTGGGCCGGCGGCACCAACATTCCCATATTCCAGGCGACAGCAGGTACGGCAACCCTTGCCAACGGCTATGCGGCCAGCGTAGGGGGGCTGACATTCAATACGACGGGTTACACCATCGCCGCCAGCGGGACGGGCGGACTGAGCCTGGCCAACACGACCAATACGGTCACGACGCCCGCCGGGGGAACGGCGACCATCAGTGCGCCGATTGCGAATGGCGCTGGCAGTGCGCTGGCGACGGCCGGGACGGGCACTTTGATTCTGGCGGGTGCAAATACCTATTCGGGTACCACCACGGTTGCCAGCGGTAGCACGCTGCAGATCGGCAATGGTGGCACCACCGGTACCGTCAGTTCTGCCGTCACCAACAACAGCACCCTGATCTTCAACCGTTCCGATGCCACGATATTGGGCCCAAAGGTCACCACCACCCTGGCAAGCGCGAACACCGTCTTCGCCGGCACTGGCAAAGTGACCATCGTGGGCTCTTCGAACGGAATCGTCGGCGCCACCTCGACGGTCACCATCAATAGCGGTGCCACCCTGCAGGTGTGTGACGGGGTGTCGACGACGTGCGGCCTGGGGCCGACCAATGTTGTCGTCAACGGCGAATTCATACTCAATTCGATTGCATCGGATCCCCGCACCCTCGGCAAGATGTTTTCCGGCAACGGCAAAATCACCATCGCCGGCAGCAGCTCCTTGACCCTGAGCAATGTGAGTAACTTCAATGGCATGACGACCATCGAAACGGGTGCCAAATTGGCGCTTGGTAGCGGCTCTATCCTGGGGGAATTGGGAACCGGAGCCATCGTCAACAGTGGCGAGTTGTTCGTGAACCGCAGCAACACCATCACGCTGTCCAATACCATCAGCGGCACGGGAAGCTTCACGCAAGGCGGCACCGTCGCAGGGGTTATCAATGCCAGCCCTACCCCCGGCACGGGCACCACCATCCTGACCGGAAGCAACAGCTACGGCGCGACCATCATCCGCGCCGGCACATTGCAGGTTGGCAATGGCGCAGCCAGCGGCACCTTGGGTACCGGTGCGGTGACCAACAACGCGGCGCTGGTGTTCAACCGCAGTGATTCCGTGAACGCGCCCAGCGTCATCTCGGGCAGCGGCTCGCTCACACAGTCGGGCAGTGGAACCCTGCTGTTGGCGAACAACTACAGCTATACCGGAGCGACCCGGGTGAGCGCCGGCACGCTGGTGCTGACCGGTAGCACGACGGTTTCCAGTGCGGTGACGGTCGATTCCGGCGCAACGCTGGGTGGCACGGGCACGGCTGCCGGTACGGTGAGCGTGTCGGGCACGCTGCGCCCTGGTGTGAGCGGTGTGGGCACCCTGTCCACGGGTGCCCTGGATCTGGCCAGCGGCTCAACCCTGGCCATGGAGCTTGGTGCGCCCGGCACCACGGGCGGCGGCGTGAATGATCTGGTGGATGTGGCCGGCAATCTGACCTTGGGCGGTGCGCTCAATGTGAGTGCACTGACGGATTTCAGCGCCACGGGAAATTACACCATCCTCACCTACAGTGGCACGCGCAGCGGAACGTTCAGCAGCGACAACCTGGCAGCCCTGGGCTATCTGGGCGTCATTGAATACAACGATACGCTCAAGCAGGTCAACCTGGTGGCAACGCCCAGGGTGCGCATCACGGAAGTGTCCAATGGCGGCACCGGGAGCTTCGCGTTCTCGCTGATGGGCTTTGGCACGGGCGGCGCGACGCTGACCACCACCACCCCTGGCATCGGTGTCAGCAGTGCAGTCTTCAGCGGTTCGACCTTGGTGGGCGCCAGCATCGTCCAGACCCTGCCCTCAGGCTGGGGGTCTGCGTCTACGTCGGTAAGCTGCATCGATGCCAATGGAGCCGGCACCGGCAACGGCAGCGGCAATGTCGCAACGATGACGGGCAATACGCTGACGCTGTCATCCGGCGTGATGCGCGCAGGCGCCAACATCGTCTGCACCTTCACCAACACCCTCAACGGCCTGAGCGGTTACGTCTTTAATGACGGTGGGGCACCTGCAGCGGGGGTGAATTCGGGCACGCCAAACGACGGACTGCAGAATGGCGCGGAAGCCGGCCTGAGTGGGATTGCCGTGAGTTTGAGCAACTGCTCCGGCACCACCTATCTGAGCACCACCACCGATGGCACCGGCGCCTACAGCCTGGCCATACCCAGCGCGCAAGCCGGGCAAACGGTCTGCATTACGGTGGCGCTACCTGCAGGCTTTACGGTCACCGGGGCAAATGCAGCGGGTACGGCACTGCCCGGCGGCACGCCCATCAGTGTGGGCGACACCAGTTACGCCTTCAACCGGGGCGCCGGGCAGGTCAGCTTTACGGCGCCGCTCAGTGGTGCGGTGACGCTCAATTTCGGCCAGGTTCCCCAGAGCACCCTGGTCCAGAACAGCGTCCGGCAAGGGGCGCCGGGCAGCAGCGTGTACCACCGTGCCCAAGTCTTCACGGCCGGCACGGGGGGCAGCCTGCAGCTGTCTCTGCTTGCGGGCACGGCAAGCCCGCCAGGGCTGGCATGGTCGGAAGTGGCCTACCTGGACCCGGGCTGCGCAGGGGCACTGGCGTCCGGCCTGACCAAAATCACCCCGCCCTCTGCGACGCTGACGGTTACGCAAGGCCAGTCCGTGTGCATCGTCGTGCAGGAGATCCTTCCGGCGGGGGCTCCGTCCGGGGCGTCCAATACCGTGGGCATTCAGGCCCTGCTGTCGCTTAGCAACACCAGCCCGACACTGACGGCAAGTTACAGCGTCACCGCCACCACCAGCGTCGCCGCGGGTCCGCTGCAGGTGCAAAAGGTCGTGCGCAATGTGACCCAGGGTGGCAGCTTTGGCACTAGCAACCAGGCCAAGTCCGGTGACACGCTGGAGTACCAGATCACCTACCTGAACCTGGGCGCCATATCCGTCAGTGGCTTGGAGTTGGCGGACTTTGTGTCGTCCTATGCCAGCTTTGTGTCGGCCACGGCGGATGCGCTGCCGGCCTCACTGACCGAATGTTCCAAAAACACGCCGGGCAACCCATCGCCCGGTAGCAGCGTGTCCTGCACGGCCACCCAGTCCGGCGGGGGTTCCGGCCCGGTGAGCTGGAGGTTCGGCGGTAGCCTGGCTCCGGGTGCCAGCGGAACCGTGCGGTTTTCGGTTACGGTGAACTAGCGCCGCAGGTGCGCCCGCTGCCAGCCGGTCCCGGCGCGCAACCAGCTCCTGCAGACCAGCGTCATCAGGGCGCCAGCCGTTCGCGCAGCCAGACCCCTTGGTCCTGCTGTGTGTAGCGCAGCCGATCGTGCAGGCGGCTTTTGCGGCCCTGCCAGAACTGCCAGGTGTCCGGCTTGAGACGGTAGCCACCCCAGTGCGGCGGGCGCGGTGGCTGCAGCAGGAACTGCGCGGCGTACTTTGCCGCATTGGTCACCAGCACCGTGCGCCCCGGAATCACCTCGCTTTGCGGTGAAGCCCAGGCGCCTATGCGCGAATCGAGCGGGCGGCTGTGGAAATAGGCATCGCTTTCATCGGCGCTGACGCGCTCCACCACACCTTCAATGCGCACCACACGTTCCAACTCCACCCAATGGAACTGCAAGGCGGCATAGGGGTTGCCGGCCAGCTCGCGGCCTTTGCGGCTCTCGTAGTTGGTGTACCAGACGATGCCGCGCGCATCAAAGTCCTTGATCAGCACGACCCGGGTGGAAGGGCGCAGGTCGCTGCCCACCGTGGCCAGCGTCATGGCGTTGGGCTCGGGCACCTCGGAGCTGATGGCTTCTTTGAGCCACTGCTCAAACTGTTGCAGCGGGTCGGCAAGGGAGGCGCTTTCGTCGAGTTCGGCACGTTCGTAACTTTTTCGGATTTCGGCAATAGATTTCATGCGGCCAGTATAGGCAGGCCCGACGGGGACCCCTGTGGCGCGTTCTGTAACCCACTGGTAACCGGGAATATTCACAAGCGGCTGTTTCCAAGTTACCATTCGCCATGTAATTTTGTTACAACCCATTTGAGAGCGCCATGGCTACATCCAGCACCGTCCCCGCACTGCACCCCACGGTAGAAGCAGTCACCCGCCGCATCACGGAGCGCAGCGCGCCCACGCGCGGCGCTTACCTGGCCCAGCTTGAAGTGGCCATCCAGCGCAAGCCGGGTGCCGAGCGCATGGGCTGTGCCAATGTGGCGCACGCCTTTGCCGCGTTGCCCGGCAGCGACAAGTTCAAGGTGGTGGCCGAGAAGGCGCCCAACATCGGCATCGTCACCGCCTACAACGACCTGCTCTCGGCCCACGCGCCGCTGCAGCATTACCCCGATCTGATCAAGGCCGAGGCCCGCAAGCTCGGCGCCACCGCCCAGGTGGCCGGTGGCGTACCGGCCATGTGCGACGGCGTGACGCAAGGCTTTGAGGGCATGGAACTCAGCCTGTTTTCGCGCGATACGATTGCCATGTCCACCGCGATTGCGCTGAGCCACGACGTGTTCGATGCCGCGCTGATGCTGGGCGTGTGCGACAAGATCGTGCCCGGCCTGCTGATCGGCGCACTGCACTTCGGCCATCTGCCTACGGTGTTTGTGCCGGCCGGCCCCATGACCTCGGGCCTGTCCAACAACGCCAAGTCCAAGGTGCGCGAACAGGCCGCATTGGGCCTGGTGGGCCGCGAGGAACTGCTGGCCGCCGAGTCGGCCGCCTACCATGGCCCCGGCACCTGTACTTTTTACGGCACGGCCAACAGCAACCAGATGCTGCTCGAAGCCATGGGCCTGCACGTCCCCGGCACCGCCTTTATCAACCCCGGCAACAGCGTGCGCGAAGAGCTCACCCGGGAAGCGGCGCGCACCGTGCTGTCCATCACCAAGGCCAAGCGCTTCGCCCCGATTGGCAAAGTGGTGGACGAGCGCTGCATTGTCAATGCCATGGTGGCCCTGCTGGCCACCGGCGGCTCCACCAACCACCTGATCCATTGGGTTGCCGTGGCCCGTGCGGCCGGCATCCTGATCGATTGGAACGATTTTTCCGCCCTGTCCGACGTGGTGCCTTTGCTGACCCGCGTGTATCCGAACGGCAGCGCCGATGTGAACCAGTTCCAGGCGGCCGGTGGCCCCGGCTTTGTGATCCGCGAGTTGCTGGACGCCGGTTTCATGCACGCCGATGTGCTGACCGTGCGCAGCGGTGGTCTGCGTGAGTTTTGCAGCATCCCCTCCGCCGCAGCCGATGGCGCACTGGTGTGGGCCGATGCCGGCCCCAGTGGTGACGACAGCGTGGTGCGCCCGGCAGCGCAGCCCTTCAGTGCCAGCGGCGGCTTGAAACTGCTGCAGGGCAATCTGGGCCGCAGCGTCATCAAGATCTCGGCCGTGCCGGACGACCGCCATGTGATCGAAGCGCCTTGCCGCGTGTTTGATTCGCAGGAAGCCCTGCATACAGCCTTCAAGGCCGGTGAACTGGACCGTGACGTGATTTGCGTGGTGCGCTGGCAGGGCCCGCAGGCCAACGGCATGCCCGAGTTGCACAAGCTCACCCCGCCGATGGCGGTGCTGCAAGGCAAGGGCTTCCGTGTGGCGCTGGTGACGGACGGCCGCATGAGCGGCGCCTCCGGCAAGGTTCCAGCCGCCATCCACGTCTCGCCCGAGGCCGCTGCCGGTGGCGATCTGGCCAAGGTGCGCGACGGTGATGTCATCCGCCTGGATGCCAACGCCGAGACCCTGCAGGTGCTGGTGGACCCGGCCGAGTGGGCGGCACGCCCCCTGGCCACCATGCCCGAAGCCCTGCGCGCTGCCAATGGCGTGGGCATGGGGCGCGAGCTGTTTGCCAATATGCGCCGCAACGCGCTGGCGGCCGAGCAGGGTGCCTGCACCTGGTTTTAAGCCTTTGGCAGCAACATTTTTTCAACAGGAATTCTGATGAGCAATCTCCCCACGTTTAGCGCCCTGCAAGTGATGCAGGACGCCCCCGTCATTCCGGTCATCGTGTTGAACGATGTGGCCCATGCCGTGCCCATGGCCCGTGCCCTGGTGGCTGGTGGTATCCGCATGCTGGAAGTCACGCTGCGCACGCCGCAGGCGCTGGCCTGTATCGAAGCCATCGCCCGCGAAGTGCCCGAGGCCGTGGTCGGCGCCGGCACGGTGCGTACCAAGGCCGATGCGCAAGCAGCGGCCAACGCCGGTTCCCGCTTTGCCGTCAGCCCGGGTTACACCAGTGCGGTGGGCCAGGCCTGTCGCGATGCCGGTCTGGCCTTGCTGCCCGGCGTGGCCAGCGGCAGCGAGATCATGATGGCCCAGGAAGACGGCTTTACCGAGCTGAAGTTCTTCCCCGCCATGCAGGCCGGTGGCCCGGCCATGCTCAAGGCCTGGAGCGGCCCGTTCTTTGATGTGCGCTTTTGCCCGACCGGCGGCGTCACGCTGCAAAACGCGCCCGAGTTTCTGGCCTTGCCCAATGTGGTGTGCGTCGGTGGCTCCTGGCTGGTGCCGGCGGATGCCGTGGCCGCAGGTGACTGGGCGCGTGTGACCGCCCTGGCCCAGGCCACGCACGCCCTGCGTAAATAAGGGGCCGCTGTGCGGTGTGCCGCAGGGCGCACCATACAGCGGCTTCAGGCAGCGCCCGGCGGCAGGGCGTTGTTAGCCGGGATAGGCCGTGTTTGCTGGCGGAATTGCCATCCCAGGTGCAGCAGCAGGGCGGCAAACACCACGCAGCCGCCCAGCAGGGTGCGCCCGCCCGGCACTTCACCATGGATCAGCCACACCCAGACCGGGCCCAGCACGGGTTCGGCTGTGCCGATCAGCGCCGCCAGCGCCGCGGGCAGCAGGCGCGCACCACTGACAAACAGCGCCATGCCCAGGCCCAGATTGGCCGCACCGAACAGGAACAGCAGCACCAGGTCGCCGCGGCTGACCGCAAAGCGCTGCACCATGCAGGCCGAGACCAGGGCCGCAATCAGCGTACCCAGACAGACCGCGGGCATCATGCCCACATCCGCATGCCGGCGCGTGATCACGGTGGCACAGGCAAACACCACGGCAATCAGCAGCGCCAGGCCATCGCCCACCGGCGACACCGCCCCGCCCAGCGACGCCGACACCATGATGGCCACACCGGCAATCACGCAGGCAATGGCGGCCCAGGTGGCTTTGGACACCGTCTCGCGAAACAGCACAAAGCCCAGCAGCGCTGCGATCAGGGGCACACCGGCCTGCATCAGCAGCACATTGGCCACGGTGGTGTACGACAGGGCCACCACAAAGCAGGTGGAGGCTGTGGCAAAGCACAGCGCAACGCCCAGACCCGGCAGGCCCATGGCACGAAACAGGTGGCGGGTTCGGGACGGCCCCTCTTTGTAGAGCATGAAGCCGAACAAAAAGGCACAGGCAAACACGGAGCGCCAGAACACGGTGACCCAGCTGTCGGTGACGCTCAGAAAGCGGGCAATGGCACCGCCGAAACTCCAGGCCGTGGC
Source organism: Burkholderiales bacterium (assembly GCA_947446855.1). Classification (GTDB taxonomy): domain Bacteria; phylum Pseudomonadota; class Gammaproteobacteria; order Burkholderiales; family Burkholderiaceae_C; genus Allorhodoferax. Next base: position 1,477 of record CANFIH010000142.1, on the reverse strand, counting down.
GGAGCCGAAAACCAGCAGCGCGCCGCGGCGTTCTGACTGCATGCGGAACTAGGCGTCGCGCTGGATCAGCTCGATCTTGTAGCCGTCGGGGTCCGTCACAAAGGCGATCAGGGTGTTGCCGCCTTTGACCGGGCCGGCCTCGCGCGTGACGTTGCCGCCCGCCGCCTTGATCTTGGCGCAAGCCGCATAGACGTCTTCCACGCCCAGGGCGATGTGGCCGTAGGCCGAGCCCATGTCGTAACTCTCGACGCCCCAGTTGAAGGTGAGCTCCAGTTCGGCCTGTGCCGGATTGGCTTCAAAGCCCAGAAAGGCCAGGGTGTATTGGTATTCGGGATTCTCCGAGGTGCGCAGCAGTTGCATGCCCAGCACCTGGGTGTAGAAGTCAATGGAGCGTTGGAGGTTGCCGACGCGCAGCATGGTGTGTAGAAATCGCATGCGCCGGATTGTGGCGTACTTTGGCAGGCCCTGCTGCGGCTGTTGCAGAATCACAGGCCCGGCAGCCGCCATGTTTTTTTACGAGCGCACCATGACCTCTTTTACCCGCGTTGTTTTGTTTACCGATACCGACGGCCGTGCCCGTTTTCGCGAAGAGCAAGTGCCGCTGGCGCAGGGCAATCCGCAATCCATGCTGTCGGAGGTGTTTGCCTGCGGCGGCTTTCAGCTGCGTTACAGCCCGGTGGGTTTTCGCAGCAGCTTTCACTGCACGGGCGCGCCGCAATGGGTGTTTATTTTGGGCGGGCAGATGGAGATCGGCGTGCAGGACGGCGTCTCGCGCATCTTCCAGCCAGGCGAGCATTTTTACTCGGCCGACCTGCTGCCCGAGGGCGCCGTGTTTGACCCGGCTGTGCACGGGCACTGGAGCCGCCAGGTGGGCCCTGACCCCTTGCAAACGCTGTTTGTGAGAGGCTGAATACGACTGAAGGGTGCTGACGTGCGGTACGTCAGCACCCTTCAGCGCTGTTGATCCGGTTAGCGCCTCGCGGCGCACCTGCTTAGCGGTTGTTGCCGCCGGGGCCACGGGGTCCGCGCGGGCCATTGCTCGGGCCGCCGCCATAACCACCACCGCCACCGCTGCGGCCGCCACCACCGTAGCCACCGCCACCGCCGGCATTGCGGTTGCCGCCACCGTAGCTGCGACGTGCGCCGCGCTCGGCCATCATGTCCACGCTGGTGCGCATGGGATCAGGTTGACCGGCCGGAGGGCGCGGCTCGCGCGGTTCGTTGGCATAGCCCGCGGGTTGTTGCGGCATGCCGTTGCCCATGGGGCGACCACGGCCCTGGCCTTGCGGCGGGCGTGCACCTTGCGGACGCGGCGGCTGGAACTCGCCGCTGCGGTCGTTGTTTCGGTCACCGCGCGGTGCGCCCTGACCACCACCGGCACCCTGGCCGCCGGCACTGCGGCCACGGCCTGCGCCCTGGCCACCACGGCCACCGCCATTGCCGCCACCGGCGTTGGCCTTGTTGTCACGCACGCGGG
>CANFIH010000141.1 GCA_947446855.1 Burkholderiales bacterium | reverse complement strand
GGGGCAAATAGCCCTCGCAGACGAACCAACAGACCCCAATAGGCCCCGACTGGGCCACGTCAGCGCCGCGCAGTCAAAAAATGTGGCTCGGGCCTCGGCTCGACGCTCTACTGGAAATCCGAAAAACCTCTGCCGCCCAGACTCCTAGGGAGTGTGCTGTGTTTCATTCGAAATTTCTTGTGGCCCTGGCCTGCGTGTACGCACAGGCAGCGGGTGCCGGCGTGACCGAGACGGACTATCTGGCCGATGTACCGAAGGTCATTTCAGTGTCCCGCATTGCGCAAACGCTGGAGGACACGCCGGGCGCCGTCACCATTCTGGACCGCGACTTCATCCGCCAGACCGGTGCGCGCAGCGTGGTCGATGTGCTGCGTTTTGTGCCCGGCTTCCAGACCACCTCGTCCTTCGAGACCGATGCGCCCACCGCCTCCTACCATGGGCGCAACGATGATTGGGCCAACCGTCTCCAAGTGCTGGTGGATGGCCGTTCGGTCTACTCCGCCTTGATGCTGGGAACCACCGGCATCGGCTGGCAGGCACTGGCGGTGGACGACATCGAGCGCATTGAGGTCTTGCGCGGCTCCAACTCGGCCACCTATGGCGCCCGGGCCTTTCTGGGCGTGGTCAATATCGTCTCGCGCGACGTACGTGAGACCACGGGCCTTGCAGCCCATGTCACCCGGGGTGAAAACGGGGTCGCCGACGCCGGCATGCGGGTGGGCTGGACCGCGGGCGACGCCAGCTTTCGCCTGAGTGCAGACAGCGTCAGTGATGACGGCCTGCAAGGCGCCTTTGGCAAGAACCACACCGAACGCTTGAACTTTTCCTCCCTCCTGAGGTTGGAACAGGGCGCCGAATTGGCTGTGCGCGCCGGCGGCGTGGGCATCTATGCCGGACGGGGCAACTTTGTGGACGACAGTTTTGGCAACCCGCTACGCCCCTGGTTTATGGGATCGCAGTTTGCACAAGCAGACTGGCACAGCACACTGACCGATTCGCAAGACCTGGCGATCAGCGCGTCCCACATAGAAAATCAGGTGCGCGACAGCTACACGTTCATGCAGCAAGGCCCCTTCTATTTGGCACCCGTGGACTACGGTGGCACTGAAACGGCCGATACGCTGACGGCCCAGCACGCCATTCGGATCAGTCCGTCGCTGCGCGGGGTGTGGGGCGCCGAGCTGCGACAGGAAACCATCCGGTCCCGCCCCCAGTTTGACCTGCTCGGCGGCGTGTCGAGCGACTTTTTCCGCCTGTTTGGCAGCGCCGAATGGCGCCTGAGCGATGCCTTGCTGCTGAACGCCGGAGCCCTGGCCGAAAACAGCACGATCGCAGGAGACTCGCTGTCACCCCGTGTCATGCTGAACTGGCACCTGCAGCCCGGTCACACCCTGCGCGCGGGCATGTCCACCGCCTTCAGGCCACCCAGCGCGTTTGAAAAATTCGCACAGGTCCAGTACTACACCCTGGACAGAAAGCTGGCCACCGGCTACTTCATCCTGAACGACGGCACGCTGGTTTCGGAAAAACTGTTTTCGCGTGAACTGGGCTACCACTTCGCGCCAGCACAGTCGGCCTTCAATGGCGATGTGCGCGTTTTTAACGAGAATATCAGCGACGGCATTTCGGCCACCCCGGCCCGCAATGGCTTTGGCTTTCCACCCCGCAGCTCTCTCAATGGCCAGGACTACCGCATCGATGGTGTCGAATTGCAGGGTCAATGGAACCTGGGACCTCAGACCCAGCTACTCCTGTCGCAAACCTGGACCACGATTGGAGTCAACGCATCGCCAGGCGGCAACTCCGTCCAGTTTCGCACCGAGCATGGTGCACCCCGCTATGCCGTCAGCCTGACCTTGATGCACAGCTTTGCACAAGGCCTGCACCTGTCGGTCATGCACCAGCAGGCCGACGACGTGGCACTGATGTCCATCACCGACCACCCCTGGCTGTTCTCCATGCAGCGCACCGACCTGCGCCTGGCCAAGGACCTGCGCATCGCCGGCAAAAAGGCGGAGCTGTCCTTTATGGTGCAAAACCTGGGCGAGCCTTACCAGGACAGTGACTGGCAGTTCCGCTTCAATCGCCGCGCCATGGTTTCCCTGACGTTTGAAGACTGAATCATGCGCATAACGCGCTGGCGCCTTTGGATGCACCTGGCACTGCTGGCATGGCTGAGCTGCCAGTTCAGTCCTGCCCTGGCGCACCTGGTGACAGTCATCAGCAGCGACAAAGCCCCGGCTTTTCAGGAAGCGGCCGACAGCCTGGTGCGCGAGCTGGTCCATGGAGGTGTGGCGCGTCAGGACATTGCCCTGCTGAGCACGGCAGAGTTTGCGGAGCTCAGCCTGAGCAACTACGACGCCCGCTTGATCGTGACCCTGGGCACGGACGCTTTGCGCCAGGTTGCCAGTCGCGGCGGCAAGGTGCCTGTGCTAGCCGGGCTGATTCCCCGCATTGCGTTTGAACGCGTGTTGCAGGACAGTCCCCGCAAAAACCCCTCGGCCATGGCTGCGCTGTACCTGGAACAGCCCGTGGGACGCCAGCTCGATTTGCTGCGCCTGGCCCTGCCGGCGGCGCACCGCATCGGCGTGCTGTGGGGGCCGGAATCCATCGTCCAGCAGCCGCAGCTGTCCGCTGCATTGGCCGCGCGGGGGCTGGAGTGGTCCGAGGGGCTGGTCAGCGAAGCCACACCCCTGGTCAGCGCGCTGCGCTCCGCCCTGAATGCAGCCGACGCCTTGCTGGCCATGGCCGACGGCAGCGCCTTCAACGCGTCCACCGCGTCCAACATCCTGCTCACCAGTTACCGCGCCAGAATTCCGGTGATGGCCTTCTCGCCCGCCTATGTGAAGGCCGGCGCCCTGCTGTCCGTGCACAGCACAGCCACCCAGGCCGGCGCGCAGCTGGCCTCCATGACCGCACTGTTCCTGCAAACCAATGTGCTACCCGCCAGCCAATACCCGCTGGATTTCAGCGTCACCGCCAATGAATACGTGGCCCGCTCGCTGGGCCTGACGCTGGATGCCAAAGTCCTTGCCGAGCGCCTGCGGCGCCTGGAGAAAAAACCATGAAGGCCCATAGCATCCGCGCACGCATGGCGCTGGCCTCGGTGCTGCCGGTGTTGCTGGTGGTGCTGACCATCGTCGGTATTTTCTGGCGGGGCCGGGTGCAGGACCTGGAGGCCTCGCACCAGCAGCGCGTCGATCTGCTGGTACACCAGGTGGCTGTCTTCAGTGCCTACGACATGTTCTCGGGCAACACCGCCAGCCTGCAAAGCGTGGTGCAGGAAATGCAGCGCGCACCCGGCGTCAGGGCGGTTCGGGTCTTTGACGTCCAGGGTAGTGCCGTGGCGGGCAGCGGTGCATCGCGCAGCAGCTCCTGGACGGAAATTGCAGCGCCGGATTACGCGGCACAACAACGCCAGCACCAGATTGATGTGCGGATCGAAAAAATTCTGCCCGCCGTGTTGCCCATCGAAGACCTGTTTACGTCCGGGGCCCTGGGCTCAGCGGCAATGCCCCTGGAGCTCGGCAGCGCCGTGATTGAAGTCTCGCGCCAGGAGCTGGACGACAAAAAAAGCGCCGCGCTGTGGACTGCCGCCTGGGTCGGTGCCGTCGGCATACTGCTGGGCGGCCTGCTGGCCTATCGCCTGGGCAGCTGGGTGGTGGGGCCGCTGGTGCGGGTCTCCAACATGGTCAAACGCATCGGCCGGGGCAACTTTGCCGTTGAAGAAACGGTGGCCACGGATGACCCGCTGCAGGAATTGCAGACCCTGCTCAATCAGATGGCCAGGCGCCTGGCCTGGAGCCGGGACGACCTGGAGCGCCAGGTGCAGATGGTGACGCAGGAGTTGCGCCTGAAGAAAGAACAAGCTGAAAGCGCCACCCTGGCCAAATCGCGCTTTCTGGCCGCCGCCAGCCACGACCTGCGCCAGCCCTCGCACGCCCTGGGCAGGTTTGTGGCACGCCTGGGGCAGTTGCCCATGGATGCGCAGATGCGGCAACTGGTGGACAACCTGGAGCGCTCCGTCCAGGCCATGCAGGACCTGCTGGACGGTTTGCTGGACCTGTCGCGTCTGGACTCCGGCACCATCCAGGTGCGCATCGGCGTGGTGGATTTGAACGAGATGATGAGCGCGGTACGCAGTGCGCTGCACAGCATGGCCGAAGCCAAGGGCCTGCGTCTGGTGGTGCGGCCCACCGGCCTTTTTGCGTTCAGCGATGCCGCGCTGCTGCAACGCATGCTGGCCAATCTGGTGATCAACGCCATCCGCTATACCGAGCACGGCACGGTGCTGCTGGCCTGCCGCCCCCATGCCCAGGGCCGGGGTGTGCGCATCCAGGTGTGGGACAGTGGCATCGGTATCCCGACCGAACACCATGAAGACATCTTCAAGGAGTTTTACCAGGTAGCCAACGCCGCCGGTGGCCGCAACTTCGGTTTGGGCCTGGGCCTGAACATTGTCCAGCGCAGTGCCGCGCTGCTGGGGCACCCGGTGGCCCTGCGCTCCCATCCGGGCTGCGGCACCCGTTTTACCCTGACGCTGGAAGCCGCCACAGCCCCACACCACACAGCGCCTGCTGCGGATGCCAAACTGCAGGTGCTACCGGGCGATGTCAGCGGCATGCAGTTGCTGCTGATAGAAGACAACGTCCAAGCCATCGAAGCGGTCAAAGGCCTGCTGCAATCCTGGGGCTGCGCAGTGCAGGTGGCCTTATCGCTGCCCGAAGCGCTGGAGCAGATGCAGCACAACGGCGTTCCGGACCTGATCCTGAGCGACTTTCACCTGGGTGCGACAGAGAACGGCATTGTCTGCATCCAGACCCTGCGCCGCGTGGCCGGCCGGCACATCCCGGCCTGCCTGATGAGCGGCGACACGCACGACGCCTTCCTGCAAGCCGTGCTGGCCGCCGACCTGCCCCTGCTGCACAAGCCCGTGCGCCCGGCCAAGCTGCGCAGCCTGCTGCGCCGCATGCGCGCGTGATGTTCCGGTGCCGGGCCGCGATACACAGTGCGCAACCATGGGGGCCACACCTCAGCCGTTATTGGGAAAACGATAGTCGCAATTACGGCGCCGGCCCCCCCAAGGGTGAATACACTTTCAGGCAATATCCCCCTCTTCCCATTCCCCCTAGGAGCAAGCGCATACATGGCCACATTTCCTGAACGAGCCAAGGTTGTCATCATCGGCCAAGGCGGTATCGTCGGCGCCTCGGTGGTACACCACCTGATTGAACGCGGTTGGGACAACATCGTCGGCATCGACAAGTCCGCCATCCCCACCGACGTCGGCTCCACCGCCCACGCCTCTGATTTCTGCTTCAACACGATGCACGATCAGATGACCATCTTCACCACCAAGTACAGCATCGACTTCTACGACAAGCTGGGTCGGTACGAGCGCATAGGCGGCATCGAAGTGGCCCGCGTGGGCGATGACGAACGCATGGTCGAACTCAAGCGCCGCGTCGCATCGGGCAAGGCCTTTGGCAACCGGGTGGAGATGATCACACCGGCCGAGGCCAAGGCCAAGTTCCCGCTGCTCGAAGAAAGCATGATCCAGGGCGCCCTGTGGGACCCGGATGCCGGTCTGGTCAAGCCCCGCTCCCAAATGGTGGCGGGCGAGCTGGTCGATGCTGCCATCGCATCCGGCAAGCTGCAGTCCTTTGCCAACACTGCCTGCACCGGCCTGCGTATTGAGAACGGCCGCATCCAGGGCGTGGAAACCACCAAGGGTTACATTGCCGCCGACTACGTGGTGGTCTGCGCCGGCCTGTGGGGCCGCCTGATTGCCAACATGGCCGGTGAAGACCTGCCCATCATGCCGGTGGACCACCCGCTGACCTTCTTCAAACCCTATCTGGAATTTGCCGGCACCGGCAAGGACATTGGCTACCCGCTGTTGCGCGACCAGGGCAACTCGGCTTACCTGCGCGACACCGGGGACCCGAAGACGCCCGAGGGCGGCCAGATCGAATGGGGCTATTACGAAGAAAAGAACCCGCGCATGTGCCACCCGCGCGATTTGCTGGAGAAGGAACAGGCGCGCCTCTCCCCCTCGCAGCGCGACCTCGAGTTGGAGCAAATCATGGCGCCGCTGGAGCGCGCCATGGAGCTCACGCCCATCCTGGCCGAGCTGGGCTATGACGACAAATACTCCTTCAACGGCCTGCTGCAGGTGACCACCGATGGCAACCCCTCGATTGGTGAGTCGTCCAAGGTGCGCGGCCTGTGGTACGCCGAAGCGGTATGGGTGAAGGACGCGCCCGGTGTGGGCAAGATCGTGGCCGACTGGATGACCGACGGCACCACCCACATCGACCATGCCCGCATCGACGTGGCCCGCATTTACCCCTACCAGCAGGATGAGCAGTACATCTTTGATCGCTGCTACGAAGGCGCCTTCAAGATCTACAACCCGCCGGTGCACAACCGCGAGCCCTACAGTGCCGGGCGCGGCATTTTCAAGAGCCCGTTCTACGAGCGCGAGAAGGCGCTGGGCGCCTACTTCATGGAACTCTCCGGCTGGGAGCGCGCGCATGGCTACGCCAGCAACGAACATCTGCTGGAGCTCTATGGCGACAAGGTACCGGTGCGTGCCAACGAGTGGGACAACCGCCACTTCTGGCGCGTCTCCAACGCCGAGCATCTCAAGATGACGGAAGACGTGGGCATGATCAACGTCTCGCACTTTGCCGAGATCGATGTGGTGGGCCCGGACGCGGCCGACCTGCTGGAATACATCTGCGTGGCCAAGGTGGGCGGCGACACCCCCGTGGGCAAGGGGGTGTACACCCACTTCCTGGACGCCAAGGGCGGCGTGCGCGCCGACCTGACGGTGCTGCGTCTGGCCCAGGACCATTACCGCGTGATCGACGGGGCCGACGCCGGCCACCGCGACTTGGTGTGGCTGCAGCGCATGGCGCAGGACCGCGGTGCCCGTGTCACGGTCACCGACACCACCACGCAGTACGGCTGCCTGGGGGTGTGGGGGCCCAATGCCCGCGCCACCATCCAGAAGATTGCCGACGAGCCCGAGGCCTGGACGCATGAGGCCTTCCCCTTTACTGCCTTTCGCAACCTGAAGATCAAGGGCGTGCCGGTGCTGGCCTTCCGCATCTCGTATGTGGGCGAACAGGGCTGGGAGCTGCACTTCAAGTACGAAGACGGTCTGGCCCTGTGGGACGCGCTGTTTGAACTGGGCGTGACGCCGGTGGGCGTGGAAACCTACGCCAACAGCCGCCGCATGGAGAAGAGCCTGCGCCTGCAAAACGGCGATTTGCTGACCGAGTACAACCTGTATGAAGCCGACCTGGCCCGCCCCAAGGTGAAGGCCGCCGACTTCCACGGCAAGGCCGCGCACCTGGCCTTCCGCGAGCGTGCACACCAGCCGGCCATGCTGTGCACGCTGACCATGGACCACAACCTCGACAGCCAGGGTGTGGCGCGCTACCCGCTGGGCAATCTGCCGGTGATGGACCCCACCACCGGCGCCACGCTGGTCGATGCACAGGGACGGCGCTCGTACACCACCAGCATCGCCTTTGGCCCCACGATCGGCAAAAACATTGCACTGGCCTATCTGCCGTATGACTACTGCCAGGTGGGCCGTGCGCTGCAGATCCAGTACTTTGAGGACGTCTATCCGGTCACGGTGGAAGCGGTCGGTTACGGCGCCTTGTACGACCCGGAGAACGGCAAGCCCCGTTCGTAAGAGCGATGGCCAGGGCGCCTTTCGGGCGCCTTGCATCGCGACGGGTGCGGCCTGAGTCGCACCCGTTTTTTTGTGTGAATGGGGTGCCGCCCCTACAGGCCGCATCAAGGGTTAACCCTAGGCCGCGTTATGATGCACTGCACAATTCCAACTCCAGCGGTCTGGAGGATTGGCGATATCAGCGGAGGCTTTTCCCCATGCGCACGTATTTCGTTGCCGCGACACAACCCAATGTCGGTCTGACTTCAGTTTCACTCGGTCTGGTGCGCGCGTTGCAACGGCGCGGGCTCAAGGTCGCGTTTATCAAACCCATCACCAAACTCACCTCGGACAGCGAGCCCTCGGTGCTGTTTGCCCGCAACATTTGCAAAGTGGCCAGCACGCCTGACCCCCTGCCCATGAGCCTGGTCACAGAGTATGTGACCGGCGGCAAGACCGACGAACTGCTGGAAGATATTGTCAGCCTGGTCATGGCTGCCACGCACGACGCCAATGTGGTGGTGGTCGAGGGCATGCACGCCGATCCAAGCCGGGCTTTCATCCCGCGCCTGTCAGCCGATATCGCGCGCAGCCTGCAGGCCGATGTGGTGCTGGTGGCTAGCGGTGCGGACGCCGAGGGCATTGCCCAGACCAAGCACATGATTGCCCAGGTGCGCCGCGCCGGACGCGACGTGGTGGGCGTCATCTTCAACCGAGCGGCAGCCGGCTTTGATGAGGCCGATATCGCCGCGCAGCTGGACGGCGTGCCGATCTGGGGCGCCGTGGAGAACAACCCCGCACTGTCCACGCCGCGTACCCTGGACGTGGCCCGCCACCTGGGCGCCGAGGTCATGATTGAAGGCCAGATCGCCAACCGCCGCGTGCTCGACACGGTGCTGGCAGCGCGCTCGGTGACCGAAGTCATTGCCCGCCTGAAGCCGGGTGCGCTGGTGATTACTGCGGGCGACCGTGACGACATCATCCTGGCCACCGCATTGGCGGAGAGCAACGGCATTGAACTGGCCGGTCTGGTGCTGACGCACAACAGCTTCATCAGCCCGCGGATCGAGCGTTTTGGCTCGCGCGCCTTCAACGGCGGCTTGCCGGTGCTGCGCACCGACGGCGACAGCTACGAAACCGCCTCGCGCATCAGCCGTTTGCCGCTGGCCGTGCCACAGGACGATTTGGGCCGCATGGATGCCGTGATCGAGAGCGTGTCCGAGCAGCTCGCCGGCGACGCCATCTGCGCCGGGCTGGAGCTTGCGCCCTCCACCCGCATGTCGCCCCCGGCCTTCCGTTACCAGCTGATCCAGAAGGCGCGCGCGGCCAACAAGCGCATCGTGCTGCCCGAGGGCGAGGAGCCACGCACCATCCGCGCCGCCGTCATCTGCACCCAGAAGGGCATCGCGCGCTGCGTGCTGCTGGGCAAGCGCAAGGTGATCCAGTCGGTCTGCGATTCGCTGGGAATCGAACTGCCCCCGGCTCTGGAAATCCTGGAACCCGCTGACATCGCAGAGCGCTTTGTCGCGCCCATGGTGGAGCTGCGCAAGGCCAAGGGCTTGACGCCGGGCCAGGCGCTGGTGGCCCTGGAAGACTCGGTGGTGCTGGGCACCATGATGCTGGCGGTGGACGAAGTGGACGGCCTGGTCAGCGGTGCGATTCACACCACGGCCAGCACCGTGCGCCCGGCCCTGCAGCTGATCCGCACGGCACCGGGCTCATCGATTGTGTCGTCCTGCTTTTTCATGCTCATGCCCGAGCAGGTGCTGGTGTATGGCGACTGCGCCATCAACCCCGACCCGACGGCCAAGGAGCTGGCGGAAATCGCCAAGCAGAGCGCCGACAGCGCGCTGGCCTTCGGCATAGACCCCAAGGTGGCCATGATCAGCTACAGCACCGGCGTCTCCGGCTCTGGTGACGATGTGGAGAAGGTGCGCGCCGCCACCGCGCTGGCACGCAGCCAGTGGCCCGAGCTGGTGATTGACGGCCCCATGCAGTACGACGCCGCCACGGTGCGCGATGTGGCCGCCCAAAAGGCGCCCGGCAGTGCCGTGGCAGGACAGGCCACGGTGTTTGTGTTCCCCGACCTCAACACCGGCAACACCACCTACAAGGCAGTGCAGCGCTCGGCCAATGTGGTGTCGGTGGGGCCCATGCTGCAGGGCTTGCGCAAGCCGGTCAATGACTTGTCGCGCGGTGCCCTGGTGGACGACATTGTGTTCACCATCGCGCTCACCGCCATCCAAGCCGAGGCCATGGCGCAGGCCTGAAGCACAAGACCTGCGCGCCGGCAGGGCTAAGCCCGCATTGGGCTTACCATGCGCAGGCCTTTTCTTTGAATAAAGTCCCATGGATCTCAAACCGCTGATCACCCTGCTGGCCATCGTCAACCCGCTGGCCATCGTTCCGTTCTTCATCCACTACACCCAGGGCTTCTCCAGCGAGCAGAAGCGCCAGACCATCATCGTTTCGTCGTTCACCACCTTTGTGGTGATTGCGGTGAGTGCCCTGGCCGGTCTGCAGATTCTGGAGTTCTTCGGCATCACGCTGGCCAGCTTCCAGGTGGGCGGCGGCATGCTGCTGCTGACCAGCGCCCTCAACATGCTCAACGCCCAACCGGCCGAGGCCAAGCCCAGCGCGCACGTGATGGAAGACGGTGCCGAGAAGGCCGCCCAAGGCTCCAGCATTGCCGTGGTGCCGCTGACCATTCCGCTGCTGACCGGCCCGGCCACCATGTCCACCGTGGTGATTTATGCCGACAAGGCCAAGACGCTGATGCAGCTCAGCACCCTGGTGGGCTATGGCGTGGTAGTGGCGGTTGCCACGCTGATCTGCTTTCTGCTGGCCGCACCCATTGCGCGCGTGCTGGGCAAAACCGGCATCAGCGTGATGACCCGGCTGATGGGCCTGATCCTGGCAGCGCTGGCGGTGGAAGTGATGTCGGACGGGCTGATCAAACTGTTTCCCGCGCTGGGGCACTGAAGGCGCCCTGGCCTGAAACGGTGGCGCCCGCCTGCACCGGGTCACGGCATACAACAGCACGAGACAGCCATGACGGCAGCAGTCCGCCGCGTTTTTGCCAATCCCAGGGCCGGCAGGCGGCTGCGTTACTGCAGCGTGGCCGTTGCCGTGAGCTGCTTGCCTGCGGCAGCGATGGACTTCACGCTGCTGGCGGGCTTCAACTTCTAGGAGTCTGGGCGGCAGAGGTTTTTCGGATTTCCAGTAGAGCGTCGAGCCGAGGCCCGAGCCACATTTTTTGACTGCGCGGCGCTGACGTGGCCCAGTCGGGGCCTATTGGGGTCTGTTGGTTCGTCTGCGAGGGCTATTTGCCCCT